>CAMDDO010000011.1 GCA_945892755.1 Rhizobium sp. Q54
GAAGGGGAGAAGGCTATCGTCATGCATGGCGGGTGTGGCGCTCCATGATCGCGGCATTGACCCTGTCTCGACAACAGAATCATGCTCGCTATCAGCGGCTTACGCCACATCCGCCAGCCCAAAATCGTCGCCGTCATGCATAAGACGGGTTAGAACGCTAAAAGAGAATCGCGCTCGCATCGTGTTTTATGATCAACTCCTTCAGGACGCTGAAAAGACTTACAGCGACTATCTGGAGAAACGCGGCATCGTTGATACCCTGGGCCAAGTCATTGCAGCAATCGACGACTACTCCCGCCCGTCTTCCGCCGTCGAAAAAGCACCGGCCTGATTTTCTTGCGGTGCAGGTTCGGTCTCGCTCACAGCAAATGACAAAGAATGACCGGAGCCTTAGTTCGCAGGACGATCCCCCGCCCTCCGCTGCACGGTCTGCTCTCATGGCGCGGGTTCACAGTCGCGATA
Source organism: Rhizobium sp. Q54 (assembly GCA_945892755.1). Lineage (GTDB taxonomy): Bacteria > Pseudomonadota > Alphaproteobacteria > UBA828 > UBA828 > SHWC01. The sequence continues at coordinate 463 of CAMDDO010000011.1, forward strand.
CGAGACCCGAGAAAATTGTAAGGAAGGCCGTGCATGGCCTTGGGTTTAGGTATCGGCTACATCGAAAGGATCTCCCGGGCACACCCGATCTGACGTTTCCCCGTCTGAGAAGGGTTATCTTTGTTCATGGATGTTTTTGGCATCGGCACCAGAATTGCCCGAAGGCAACAACCCCTCGTACGAGGTACGATTTCTGGCAGGGAAAATTTGACGCCAACACCAAGCGAGACCGCCGGGCCATCCGTGCACTCAAAGCGCATGGCTGGAAGCCCTTGGTCGTTTGGGAGTGCGAAACCTCTGCTTCCAAAACCACAAAGCTTCGGCTCAAATTGCAACGTTTCTTGGCCGAAGGTTAGTTATCGGCGCAAAAGCTCCCGCCAATAAGCCCTTATCTCTTGAGGAAGCTACTCACGGCTGCCGCGCATTCTGCCCCGTGGCTGAACGCGACGCCGTGGCGGGCGTTGGCGATCACCTGGAGCCGGGCATTGGGCATCGCGCGCAGGCGCTCGACCGCTGATTCGACCGAGACGAACGGGCTGTCGTCCGGCGCGATGATCAGGGTCGGCGTCGTGATCTCCTTTAGGCGTGCCGTCAGGTCCACTTGCACCAGCATGTCCAAGAGGTCGCCGCAGGCGCGCGGCTCCGCCTTGCGCTGCACGCCATGGAACCAGCGCCACATTTCGGGGCTGATGCCGCCCTCGTGGAAGCGCTGGGCCATGAGCCGTTCCGACCATTTGTCCATGCCGAGGGTCGCGATCTCGTCCCTGAGCGCCGTCACCCGCCCGATCGCGCCGCCGCGATGCGCCGCCGAGACGGTGGTGAGCGAGAGGAGCGCCTCCCTCTGGTGCAGCGCCATATAGAGGCCGACCGTGCCGCCGGTCGATTCGCCGATGAAGTGCACCTTGTCCGCGCCGACCGCCGCCATCACGGCGCGCACATCGGCCGCGATCGCGTCCATCGACCAGCCCGCGTGGTCCTTCGGCACGAAGGACCGGCCGAAGCCGCGCAGATCCAGCCGCACGACTCTGTATCGGTCGACCAGCGCGGGCAGCCAGGGCGACCAGATGTCGGAATCGATCGCGAGCCCGTGCAGGAAGAGGATGGTCTCGCGGGGCTTGGCCCAAGGCGGCGCGATGTCGGTCAGGTCGTAATAGAGCGCGCCTTCCGGGCGTTGCAGCGTGGGCATGGCCCCGCCTCCCCTTCAAAACGAAAAGGCCGCCCGAAGGCGGCCTTATTGGCGTCATCGAGCCGCTCGCGCCGCACCACTTAGCGCGAGTAGTACTCGACCACCAGGTTCGGCTCCATCTGCACCGGATAGGGCACGTCGGAGAGCTTGGGCGCGCGAATGAACTTGCCCTCGCCCCGGTTGACGTTGACCTCGAGATAGTCCGGCACCTCACGCTCGGCGGATTCCTGCGCGCCCATGACCAGCGCCATCTCGCGCGACTTGTCCTTGAGCGAAACCACATCGCCGTCCGAGACCCGGTAGCTCGGAATGGTGACGCGCTTGCCATTGACCCGGACATGGCCGTGATTGACGAACTGACGCGCGGCGAACACGGTCGGCACGAACTTCATGCGGTAGATCACGGTATCCAGCCGGCGCTCCAGGAGCCCGATCAGGTTTTCCGAGGTGTCGCCCTTGGCGTTGGCGGCGATCTCGTAATAGCGGCCGAATTGGCGCTCGGTGATATTGCCGTAATAGCCCTTGAGCTTCTGCTTGGCGAACAGCTGGGTGCCATAGTCCGACGGCTTCTTGCGCCGCTGGCCATGCTGGCCGGGCGCGTAATCGCGCTTCGGGTTCTTGCCACGGCCCCACAGATTGGCGCCGAGGCGGCGGCAGATCTTGTATTTCGACTCAGCCCGCTTGGTCATCTTCGCGCGACGGCCTTCCACCGGTAAAACAAGGTATTCCCGCGCGCCGGGGGGCCCGCGAGGCCGGCGTACTATAGCCATGCCGGCCGCCCTGTCAACGCGCGCGGGACGGGGGCCGTCCCTGCCCCTGCCCGGCCGGAGCGGCGGATGCTAGGATCGGTTGCAGCCGGCCGGCCCAGCACAACGCTCCCCGGCCCGGCCCGGAGGCGGCGATGAGATCGCGCCTGGCGACGCTCGGGTTTGGTCTGGTCCTTCTCGCAGCGGCCTTGGGCCCGGCGCGGCCCGCGCTTGCCGGCGACCTCTTGCCCCCGCCCGAGATCTATCAAGTGCTCTGCCTCGCAGAGCTCGACGTGATCGAGGTGCGCCGGCTCGATGTCGCGCCCGAGACCGCGCGCGAGGTGGTCGCACGGCATGACGAGGCGCTCGCCGCCGCGAACAACCTCTATGTGCCCGATTGGCACGCGCATCTCGACCGCGCTCCGAACGAGCCCGGCTACGGCATCGCGCCGACGATCTTCAAATGCAAGTTCAGCGTCGGCCCGGCCGAGCTGGTGCTGCTGCCCGAGCCGATCGAAGAACATGCCAACAGCATCGCGGTGACGCTCAAGCTCAAGAACAAGGTCATCGTCGACGACGTGCCGTTTCGCCTCTGCGCACATGGCGGGCCGATCACCCGGCTCATCTATCACGCCGCCGAGGAGTATGTTTTTCTTGAGGGCAGCTTCAGGAGCTACCAATCCGCCTCCCCCGAGGCTCAAGCATCCCTCGCCACCTATTCTCGTCGCGCCAACATTGATCGCTTCGGCGGCATCTCGCTCCGCAACGAGGCAACAGGCGGCCATTCGATTCGGTTTGGCGGACTGCGGACGAGCGACCTTGACTATGCCGGGGTGGATTTCGCAAGGATTGCGGCCGGAGCTAGAAAATGCCGCTTCGCCGGCCCGGGCAGTCCCGACGCGCGGCTGCAATCGCCGGCTGCAAATGATGATCGCCGCTAACGCCGGTCGGCAATGGCAAGGCGGGTAGCGTGAAACTCTGGTTGGCCGCATCTATTCTCGTGGGCGTCGTAACGATCTTCGGTACGTCGCCTCGAACGGCGCAGGCGAGTAACCCGTACGATCTTTACCAGTTCGTCTGCCTGCCTAAGCTCGACCTTGTCGAGTTGCGCTTGATCGGATTTTTCGGTGAGATCCGGCAAGGCTCGATCGGCATTCGAAACGAACATCTCGAACAAGCCTATGGTATCTTCGGGCCGCACTGGTTGACCGATCCCAATCCCAATCCCAATCCCAAGGCGGACAGAATGGACCCCGCCAGCGAGCCGGTTCGTTTCACCTGCGCGTTGGCATCAGGGCCAGTGGAGATCGAAGTAAAGGCGGTGCCCGATGGCCGCCACAGCCTTGCGATTGCGGTGACGGTCAGCACGTCAGACCGAAAGCTTGTCGAGGAATTATGCTTCTCCTGTTGCGCGTTCTGCGACAACGAAAACGCGATCAAGCGGTTGAGCTACGATGGTCGCTCAGGATCGCTCACGCTTTACGGAGAATTCCTGCGCGAATCGCGGAACCTGTCCGTCGCCGGCCCCATCTACGACCCCTATCGCCGTTTCTTCATCGAGAGCGACGGCATTCGCGCGGCGGACCCAGAAGCCACCGGCTGGACCCGGCAACAAAACGCCTTAACGTCGCACGACATTCCCGTCGCCGATTGGCGGACGGGGGATTGAGCCCGATTGCGCGAGCGACGAAGCTACCGCTTCCACCAAACATCCAAGTACGGCTGGAACCATTCCAAGAACAGAAGCTCGGTCTCCGCGTTTCGGTCGATTCCTACGTCCTCGGTTTCGCGATGGGATTCCGCGCCAGCAATATCCCAGGCTCGATCTCTCAATGCGGCGGTCAACTTCTTCCAGTTCTCCGTGAACTTGCCCTCACCCGCATTCCACGCGATATCGAACACGGCCTCCTGAACCTCGGGTGGAAGGTTAGCGAAGTTGATCCACTTCTCTTTGCGTTCCTCCGGGGGCACGTCCGGGTCTTGAAATGCCTCGATGAGGTTTTGATACACTTTGTCGATCTTGCGACCGAACGTATGAATTATCGTGGCTCTCGATAACTCGACCGTAGTAATCGGCAGCGATCCGTAATGCTTCGGTGTGTAGGTGCGTCCGAACGGTGCCTTACCCAAGTCGGTCCAATTTTTCTGCGCCACAGCCGATGGCGCCGATCTAGAGGTCCCATTATATACCCATGAATACTGACTGACCTTGGACGGCCTATCGAGCCAGAAGCCGATTCCGACCGTGATATTGCCTTGGTGGTCGCGATACATGTGGGATGAATATCCCTCGGTCTTTGCCACCCTGTTTTTTAAGCGAGGCAACGGGCTTTCATGCTCGGTGAATCGCTCCGGCTCAAACTTTGGCTTTTCATATGACAGATCCTCGTCAGCCCTCCCCACCACGTAAACTCATCAACACTATAACAGGAAATATCCCGTTTGTCAAGCGCGTGCCGTTTGGGCGACGAAGCGGTCATGCTTCGGCCCGAATCCTGGCTAATCCGGCTTCGGGCTTCCCCGCCTCGGCCCGGGCGGGCGCTGGAGAACCTTGACGATGCCGAAGAGGGTTTGGATTTCCTGCTGGGTCGGCAATTGGCGCTCGAAGAGCGCGCGCAGGTTCTGCACCATGGTCGGGCGCATCTCGGGCGTTAGGAAAAATTCCCTTGCGTCCAGCGCGGCCACCAGCGTGCGCTGAAACGCCTCAAGCTCGGACTTGGTCGCGGGCACGGTCGAGCCCAAGGGCAGGCGCGCCTCGCCCTCGCCCAGTGCCGCGAGCCGCCACTCATAGGCGACGATCAGCACGGCCTGCGCGAGGTTCAACGAAGCGAAGGCCGGATTGAGCGGCGCCTCGATGATCATGTCCGCGTGGCCGAGCTCGTCATTCGAGAGCCCGGTGCGCTCCGGCCCGAATAGCACGCCGACCTTCTGCCCCGCCGCGAGCGCCGCGACGATCTCGTTCGAGGCAAGCCTCGGCGTGGTCACCGGCTTCACCACCTCGCGTGGCCTGGCGGTCGCGGCGAACACGCGGTTGAGATCGCCCACCGCCTCCGCCACGTTCGCGAACACCGTCGCGTCCCCGATCACCTGATCGGCGCCCGAGGCCGCGTTCAACGCCTTCGGGCTCGGCCAGCCATCGCGCGGATCGACAAGCCTCAATTCGGTGAGCCCGCAATTCAGCATGGCGCGCGCGGCGGTGCCGATATTTTCGCCAAGCTGCGGGCGCACCAGGATGACGACCGGCCCGCGCGCCGGCGCCTCGGCCTCGCTCAGGCGTCGATCAGTGCCGGCCATTGCGCCGTGTGGTTTCATACAGATGGATGCGGTCAGACATCGTGGCATCGGCCGACATGCGACGGCCCCACCCCCACCCCGCCCTCCCCCCTCAAGGGGGAGGGGGTAAGAGGGATGACGCCCAATTTCCGATCCCCTCCCCCCTTGCGGGGGAGGGTCAGGGTGGGGGGTCTCAGGATTTCGTTCAACGCCTCACCCCGCGCGACGCCAGGTGGTGGTGCCGGCCTTGTCCTCGAGCACGATGCCCTGTTCGGCGAGCACCGCCCGAATACGGTCGGCCTCGGCGAAGTCTTTCCGCTGGCGCGCGGCATTGCGCGCGTCGATCAAGCGTTCGATCTCGCCCTCTTCCATGAACACTGCGCCACTGCCGCTAATCGTCGCCGCTCCCACAGCCAATGCTCCCACGCCCTTCACAGTGCTCGTTCCGGATGCCGTTCCGACGGCGGCAACAATCCTCCCTTTGAACCACGCCTCTACATCCTGCTTGAGTATCCCCAACAAATCCCCCGACGCGAGCAGGCTGGCCTTGAGCCGCGCGCAATCTGACACATTCGTCGCTTTGTTGAGGTCCCCCGCCAAACGATGCAGCGCCTGGAGGGCGAGCGGCGTGTTGAGGTCGTCGTCGAGCGCGGCATCGACCTCGGGATCGACCGCGCCCGCCACGGCGGGCACATCGGCCGCGTTGCGGAGCGCGGTGTAGAATCGATCAAGTGAAGAGCGCGCCTGCTTCAGCGCGTCCTCGGTCCAGTCGATCGGCTGGCGGTAGTGCGTGCCCAGCATGAAGACACGGATCACCTCGCCCGGGGCGAGGCCCGGCGCGAGTTTCAGTGCATCCCGGATCGTGATGAAATTACCGAGCGATTTCGACATCTTCTCGCCATTGACCGAGAGGAAGCCGTTATGCACCCAATAGCGCGCGAAGGGCGCGCCATGCGCGCACTCGCTCTGCGCCACCTCGTTTTCGTGATGCGGGAAGACCAGATCGACACCGCCGCCATGAATGTCGATGGTCTGGCCCAGATGCTTCTTGCTCATGGCCGAGCATTCGATGTGCCAGCCCGGCCGGCCGCGCCCCCAGGGGCTCTCCCAGCCCGGCAGGTCGGGGGCCGAGGGCTTCCACAGCACGAAATCGGCCGGGTCTTTCTTATAGGGCGCGATCTCGACGCGCGCGCCCGCGATCATCTCGTCGCGGCTGCGGTTGGATAATTTGCCGTAATCCGCGTCGGACGCGACGCTGAACAGTACATGGCCCTGGGCCTCATAGGCGTGGCCGCGCTCGATCAATATCCGGATCATGGCGATCATCTCGCCGATGTGCTCGGTGGCGCGCGGCTCAACATCGGGCGGCAGCGCGTTCAACTCGCCTATGTCAGCGTGGAAGGCCTGCGCGGTGCGCGCGGTCAAGGCCGCGATCGGCTCGTTATTGGCCTTGGCGGCGGCGTTGATCTTGTCGTCGACGTCGGTGATGTTGCGAACATAGATCACGTTCGGATAGCGCCGCTTCAACAGCCGATAGAGCACGTCGAACACGATCACGGGCCGCGCATTGCCGATATGCGCGAAGTCGTAAACGGTCGGCCCGCAGACATACATGCCGACGTGTTTCGGGTCGCGCGGCACGAAGGGTTCCTTCGCGCGCTTCAGCGTGTTGTAAAGGACGAGGCTCAAGACCGGCTCCGCGACGCGCTAAGCTATGAGGTGTGTCCGGCGAGACGAGCCAGCGCCCGCTCGCGGCCGATCAGGGGTAGCAGATCGGCCATGGCCGGTCCATCGCCGCGCCCGGTGAGCGCGAGCCGAAGCGGATGGAACAGCGCCTTGCCCTTGCGCCCGCTCGCCTCGGCGATGCGCTTGGTCCAGAGGCCCCAGCTCGTGCCATCGAGCCTATCATCGGGCAGGAGCGAGGCCGCGAGCATGGCGAACGCCGCGTCTTCGATCACCGGCACAAGCGGGCCGTTGATCACCGGCCACCAGGTTTTGGCGTCGTCCAGGCGTGCGAGATTGCCACGGACCGCGTTCCAATATGCCGCGTCCGCCGCGCCGAGCCCAAGCGCGCTCAGGCGTGGCCGCGCGCGCTCGAACGACATGGCGTGGATCGTCCGCGCGCTCAGGCTGCTTAGCTCGGCCGGATCGAAGCGCGCCGGCGCCTTGCCGAAGCGGTCGAGCGCGAAGCCCTTCGCCAGATCACCCAGCGCGTTGATCGGTTCAAGCGGATCGCCCGTGCCGAGCTTCGCCAGAAAACTCGCGAGCGCCAGCGTCTCGATACCGTCGGCCCGCAGATTTTTCAGCGCGAGGGATTCGATGCGCTTCGATAAGGGTGCGCCATCGGCCCCGATCAGGAGCGAGAGGTGACCAAAGCGTGGCGCGCTCGCGCCCAGCGCCTCGAACAGCTCGATCTGTGTGCCGGTATTGGTGACGTGATCCTCGCCCCGAATCACATGCGTGATGCCGAGCGCCGCGTCATCGACCACCGAGGCCAGCGTATAGAGCACCGTGCCGTCTTCCTTGATCAGCACGGGATCGCTCTGGCTCGCGGTTTCGATCGTGGTCGGCCCGCGCACCAGATCGTCATAGCTGATCGTGCGATGGTCCAAGAGGAAACGGAAATGTGGCCTCCGCCCCTCGGCCTCAAGCCGCGCGCGCTCATCGGCGGTCAGCTTAAGCCCGGTGCGATCATAGAGCGGCGGCTTGTGCGCGGCGGCCTGGAGCTTGCGCTTGGCGTCAAGCTCGGCGGCCGTTTCATAACAGGGATAGAGCCGGCCCTGCGCCTTTAGCCGGTTCGCCGCTTCTTGATAAAGCGCGAGCCGCGCCGATTGACGCACCGGCTCGTCGCGCCAATCAATGCCGAGCCACGCCAAATCCTCGCCAATCGCCGCGACATATTCGGGCTTGACCCGCGCGGCGTCGGTGTCGTCCAGCCTAAGAATGAAACGCCCGCCATGCGCCTTGGCGTAGAGCCAGTTGATCAACGCGATGCGCGCATTGCCGGCGTGGAGATAGCCGGTCGGGCTTGGCGCGAAGCGAACGACGACGCTCATCGCGCGCTCAACCACGGAAGCGGTTGGTGATCGGATAGCGTCGGTCGCGGCCGAACGAGCGGCGCGTCAGCTTGACGCCGGGCGGCGCCTGCCGGCGCTTATATTCGGCCATATCGAGCATGCGCCAGACGCGCTGCACCACCGCCGGATCATGGCCACGCGCAATGATGTCGGCGATCGGCATTTCGCCCTCGATCAGGCAATTCAACATGTCGTCGAGCGCCTCATAGGGCGGCAGCGAATCCTGATCGGTCTGATTGGCCCTGAGCTCGGCGGTCGGCGCCTTGGTGAAGATGGCGCCGGGAATCACGCGCCCTCGCGGCCCAAGCAAGCCATCAACCCACTGCTCATTGCGCCAATGGCCGAGCGCATAAACCGTCATCTTGTAGACGTCCTTCAAGACCGAATAGCCGCCGCACATATCGCCATAGAGCGTGGCATAGCCGACCGACATTTCGGACTTGTTGCCGGTGGTCAATACCATGTCACCAAACTTGTTGGACAGCGCCATCATGATCACACCCCTGATGCGCGCCTGAATGTTTTCTTCCGTGGTATCGGCCGCGCGGCCCTCAAACGCGGGCCCGAGCGTCTCCAGAAACGCGTTGAATGCTGGCTCGATCGCGATCGTGCGGCAATCCATGCCAAGAGATTTGCAACATTCCGCCGCATCATCGAGCGAGGCTTGAGATGTGAAGCGAGACGGCATACGCACGCCATGGACGCGTTTGGGTCCGAGCGCATCGACCGCGACCGCCGCGGTCAGCGCCGAATCGATGCCGCCCGACATGCCGATCAACACGCCCGGAAAGCCGTTCTTGTTCACATAATCGCGCAGGCCCAACACCATCGCGCGATAGATCGCCTCCTGATCCGATAGCTCGGCCGCGCGATCGCCGGCCGTGCAGTCGAACGCGCCATTCGTTCCGCGCTTCCAGCGTGTCGCGATCAACTGCTCAACGAAAGCCGCTCCCTGCACCCTTAGACCCCGATCCGCGCCCAACACGAACGACGCGCCATCGAACACCAGCTCATCCTGCCCGCCGACCTGGTTGATATAGATCAGCGGCAGGCCGGTTTCGGTCACGCGCGCGACCGCATGGCTCAGCCGGTCATCGCGCTTGTCGGTATCGAAGGGCGAGCCATTCAGCACGACGAGCAATTCGGCGCCCGATTCCTGCAAACACTCCGCGACATCGGGGAACCACATGTCTTCGCACACCATGACGCCGAGGCGCGTGCCCCGAAACGGAATCGGCCCAGGCAGCGGGCCTGGCGTGAAGACGCGTACCTCGTCGAACACACCATAGTTCGGCAGATTGTGCTTGAAACGTACGCCCGCGACCGCGCCCCCATCGAGCAACAAAGCGGCGTTGTGGAGCTTGCCGTCCGCGCGCCAAGGCGAGCCCACGATCAACCCGGGGCCGCCATCGGCGGTTGCCTTTGCCAAGGTCTCAACCGCCGCTTCGGCGGCATCCTGGAACATCGGCTTGAGCACCAGATCTTCCGGCGGATAGCCGGTGACCGACAACTCGGTGGAGATCACCAGATCGGCGCCGAGTTTGGCGGCATCGGCGCGTGCTTTTCTGAGCCGCTCGATATTGCCGTTGAGGTCGCCCACGATCGGGTCGATCTGGGCGAGCGCGATCGTCAGTCGATCGCTCATGCGACGGGATTCTTGGCGGGCTTGAGCTTGATATTGCGCCCGTCGCGCATCAGGAATTCGCGCCCGACCTTCACGCGCGGCTTGCCGTCATATTCGATGATGTCGGCGGTGGCAAAGGTCTCGGACCACAATTCGGGCAGATAGGAGCCCGTGCCGATCACGTCGATCGGCGCTTCGACGCTCGCCATCACCTTGCATTTCTCGGGGCTGAAGCCCGAGCTTGCGATAATCTTGACCCGCTCGAAACCGGCATCGTCGAGCGCGTCGCGCAGGGAAAAGATCGCGGCGGCGCTCACGCCGGTGCCAACCAGCCAGCGCAATTCGGTTTCGCTACGATATTGCCTGACCGCGCGCGGGTTGTGCCGATCGAGCACATCGTAAGAGCGCGAAACATCGAGCCCCTCGACGAAGCGTCCGCCATGGGTATCGATCCGCACGTTCATTTTTCCGCTCGACGCCAAATCGGGAAAGCGCCGCGCCACGGCGAGCGCATCGGTGATTTCGCGCGCGAAATAGTCGATCAACACGGTGAGCGGCTCGTCCGGATAGGCCTCGTGATACATCTCGGCCGCTCGCAGCGTCGACGAGGCATAGCCGATAAAGGCATGCGGCATGGTGCCGAAGCCACGCTGATTGCCGAAATAGGGCGCGGTCGCGTCATTGGCGTTGCCGATGAAGCCGATGGCGCCGACTTCGCGCTTGGCCGATTCCGAGCCCACGCTCGCGGCATAGGCCATCATCTCGGCCATTTCCTGGCCGGCGCAGTGGCGCGCATCCATGGCAATGAAGGAAACCTTCGGCATGGTCGCCGCCATGGTGTAGGCGTTATAGGCGGCGACGCAGGCGGGGCCAAGTTTCTGCAAATAGATCGTCTCGAGATCGACAAGAGCTTCGAACGAGCCCGAGAGATAGAGCAAGGGCTCGCCGGCGCCGACCCAGTCGCCTTCCTTGTAGCGCGTCTCGACCTCGAATTTCGTATTGCGTTCGGCGGCAACCGCGTCGAGCCAGGTCTGCATCAAGCGCGGCGCGAAACAGACCGGGCGGCGCATGAAGATCGCGTAGGTCACGCGCTTGTCGCCGAAGCGGCGGACCGTGTCGCGCGTCTTGACGAAATAGCGATCGGTGACCCGCGCGATCTCGGCGTCGCTCGTCAATGTCGCCTTGTCCGTCATGACGGGGCCGACCCTCTTCGGGGCTTCGACGCTGTGCGCCTAGGACGCAGTCTGCAAGCGCCGGTCTTCGGCGCGTTCGGCGTTGAGCTGCTCGGCGACCAGAAACGCGAGCTCGAGCGCCTGCGAGGCGTTGAGCCGGGGATCGCAATGGGTGTGATAGCGATCGCGCAAGCCTTCCTCGGTGATCGCCTGCGCGCCACCAAGGCATTCGGTCACGTCTTGCCCAGTCATCTCGAAATGCACACCGCCCGGATAGGTGCCGAGCGCGCGATGCACCGCGAAAAAGCCCTTGACCTCGGCCAGAATGCGATCGAACACGCGCGTCTTATAGCCGGTCGTGGATTTGATCGTGTTGCCATGCATCGGGTCGCACGCCCACACGACTGCCCTGCCCTCGCGCTCAACCGCACGCACCAGGGGTGGCAGCGCCGCTTCCACCTTGTCGGCGCCCATGCGTGCGATGATGGTGAGCCGCCCCGGCTCGTTCTCGGGGTTGAGCGCATCGATCAGGCGGATCAGCTCATCCGGCGCGAGCGAGGGCCCGGCCTTGAGGCCGATCGGGTTCTTGACGCCGCGCAAATACTCGACATGCGCGCCGCCCGGCTGGCGCGTGCGATCGCCGATCCAGAGCATATGGGCCGAGCAGGCATACCAATCGCCGCTGGTTGAATCGACGCGGGTCAACGCCTGCTCATATTCGAGAATGAGCGCCTCGTGCGACGTATAGAACTCGGTCTCGCGCAATTGCGGCGTGCTTTCCGAGGTCAACCCGCACGCCGCCATGAAGTCGAGCGTTTCGGACAGCCGGTTGGCCAGATCCTCATAGCGCGCGGCTTGCGGGCTCTTGGCGACGAAGCCCAAGTTCCAGCGGTGCACGCGGTGCAAATCGGCGAAGCCGCCTTGGGCGAACGCGCGAATCAGATTGAGCGTCGCGGCCGATTGATTATAGGCCTGAGCGAGGCGCTCGGGGTCGGGCTTCCGCGCCGCCGCGTCGAACTCGATGGCGTTCACCATGTCGCCGCGATAGGCCGGCAGGGTGACGCCGTTGATGGTTTCGTTATCGCCCGAGCGCGGCTTCGAGAACTGCCCGGCGAGGCGCCCTACCTTCACGGTCGGGCGCTTGGCGCCAAAGGTCAGCACCACGGCCATCTGCAACAGCACGCGGAAGGTGTCGCGGATATTGTCGGCGTGGAATTCGGCGAAGCTCTCGGCGCAATCGCCGCCCTGCAAGAGGAACGCCTTGCCGGCGGCGACCTGGCCAAGGCGCGCCTTAAGGTTCCGCGCCTCGCCGGCGAAGACCAGCGGGGGAAAGCGCTTCAGGCGCGTCTCCACGCGCTCAAGCGCGCCGCGCTCAGGCCAAACCGGTTGCTGCTGGATCGGCAGGCCGCGCCAGCTCTCGGGGTTCCATTCGCGTGCCATCGTGCCTCACAAACGCCAGTCGCGCCCCCGCGGCCCCCGCCCGCCGGCGCGAGAATAGTCATCCTCCCAGAAAAACCCGCGCCTTTCCAGACCTTTGGACGTCGTCCCTACTCCGCCGCCTTGCGGTTCGGCGCAGCGGCGGGTTGGTAGAGCGTTACGAACTCCTCGGCCGAAGTCGGGTGCACCGCCATGGTGGCGTCGAATTGGGCCTTGGTCGCGCCGCATTTGACCGCGACGCCGAGGATCTGGATCAGCTCGCCCGCGCCGGCGCCGACCATGTGGCAGCCGACCACCTTGTCGCTCGCCTCATCGACCACGAGCTTCATGAAGACCGTCTCATCGCGGCCCGAGAGCGTGTGCTTCATCGGACGAAAGCGCGTCTTGTAAATCCGGATGGTCTTGAATTTGCGCCTGGCGTCTTCCTCGCCAAGGCCGACCGTGCCGATCTCGGGCTGGCTGAACACCGCGGTCGGCACGTCATGATGATCAGGCTTCATCGGGTTGTTGTTGTAGAGCGTCTCGGCCAGGCAGCGTCCTTCATGGATCGCAACCGGCGTCAGATTGATCCGATCCGTGCAATCGCCGATCGCATAGATCGACGGCACCGAACTCCGCGACCATTCATCCACGACGACCGCGCCGCGCGCATTGAGCGCGACGCCAGCCTCTTCGAGGCCAAACCCCTTGGTATTCGGTTCACGCCCCGTGGCGAACAGCACGAGGTCGGCGTTGAGCGCGTCGCCATGCGTGGTCTCGACCTTGAGGCCATGCTGGCCGCGCTCGAGCTTGATTAGATCGGTGCGGAGCCGAAGCGCGATGCCACGTTTCTGCATCTCATCGCCGATCACCTCGCGCACCTCTTGGTCGAAGCCGCGCAGCAGCGCCTCGCCGCGATAAAGCTGCGTGGTCTGCACGCCGAGGCCCTGAAGAATGCCGGCGAATTCGCAAGCGATATAGCCGCCGCCAATGACGACCGCGCGCTGCGGCAGGGCCGCCATCTCGAACATATGATCCGAGACAACGCCAAGCTCGGCGCCGGGAATTTCGGGCCGCACGGGCCGGCCGCCGGTCGCGATCACGATGGTCTTGGTCTTGTGGTTATCGCCATTGACCTCGACGCGATGGCCATCGACGAGCCGGGCCCAACCCTTGATCGTCGTGACGCCCGAATTGCTCAGGAGCTTGGCATAGATGCCGTTCAGGCGCGCGATTTCGGCGTCCTTGTTCGCCATGAGCGCCGCCCAATCGAAGCGCGTCTCGCCGACCGTCCAGCCGAAGCCGCGCGCGTCCTCGAACTCGTCTTTGAAGTGCGCGGCATAGACAAAGAGCTTTTTCGGCACGCAGCCAACATTGACGCAGGTGCCACCCAGCCGCGCGGCCTCGATCAGCGCGACCTTGGCGCCATGGCTCGCAGCCCGGCGCGCGCACGCGACGCCGCCCGAACCGCCGCCAATCACGATGAGATCGAAGTCGGACATGAAGCGCGCTTCTCCCCTCGCCATCCCTCATGCTGAGCCCATCGAAGCATGAGGGTCAAAATAGAAGGGCCTCATCCTTCGACAAGCTCGGGATGAGGCCCCTTGTAGTGTCGCGCGTGACGCCTACCTGTCCACGCCGCCCATGCACATGTATTTGGTCTCGAGATACTCATCGAGGCCGTATTTGGAGCCCTCGCGGCCGATGCCGGATTCCTTCATGCCGCCGAACGGCGAGACCTCGTTCGAGATGATGCCGACATTGATGCCGACAATGCCGTATTCGAGCGCCTCGGCGACACGCCAGATGCGCCCGATGTCGCGGCTGTAAAAATAGGCGGCCAGGCCGAATTCAGTGTCGTTGGCGATCTGGATCGCCTCTTCATCGGTGCTGAAGCGGAACAACGGCGCGAGCGGCCCAAAGGTTTCCTCGCGCGCCACCTTCATCTGCGTGTTGACGTTGGCGAGCACGGTCGGCTCGAAATAGGAACCGCCGAGCTCATGGCGCTTGCCGCCCGAAAGCACCTTGGCGCCCTTCTCGACCGCGTCCTTGATGTGCTCCTCGACCTTGGCGACCGCCGCCATGTCGATCAGCGGGCCCTGATCGGTCTCGCCCTTGAGGCCATTGCCGACCCGCAGCTTCTTGGTGGTCTCGGCAAGCTTCGAGGCGAACGCGTCGTAGACCTTGTCCTGCACCAGAAAGCGATTGGCGCAGACGCAGGTCTGCCCGGTGTTGCGATATTTCGAGAGCATCGCGCCCTTGACCGCCTCATCGACATCGGCGTCGTTGAACACGATGAAGGGCGCATTGCCGCCAAGCTCCATCGAGACCTTCTTGACCGTCTTGGCGCATTGCTCGAGCAGGATTTTGCCGACCTCGGTCGAGCCGGTGAAGGAGAGCTTGCGCACGATCGGGTTGGCAGTCAGCTCGCGACCAACCTCACCCGAGGGACCGGTCACGATATTGAGCACGCCCTTGGGCAGGCCGGCACGTTCGCCAAGCTCGGCCAGGGCCAGCGCCGAAAATGGCGTCGAGGTCGCGGGCCGGATCACGATGGTGCAACCGGCGGCCAACGCCGGGCCGGCCTTCCGCGTGATCATCGCGTTCGGGAAGTTCCATGGCGTGATGGCGGCGACCACGCCGACTGGCTGCTTGGTCACCACGATGCGCCGGTCATTGGTCGGCGTCGGGATGACATCGCCATAGGCGCGCTTGCCCTCTTCCGCGAACCACTCGATGAAGGACGCGCCATAGACCACCTCGCCGCGTGATTCATTCAGCGGCTTGCCCTGCTCCGCGGTCATCAGCAGCGCGAGGTCATCCTGGTTGGCGATTATCAGATCGAACCAGGCTCTCAGGATTTTGGCGCGCTCCTTGGCGGTCTTGCCGCGCCACGCCGGGAAGGCGCGATTGGCGGCCTCGACGGCCCGGCGCGTGTCCGACGCGGTCAGTGACGGCACCGTGCCGATCACGCTGTTATCGGCCGGGTTGGTGACGTTGATGGTGCGCTTCGATTCTGAATCGACCCATTGCCCGTCGACATAGCACTGCTGGCGGAACAGTTTTGGGTCTTTCAGAAAGACGCCTTCGGCAATCTGTGCCTTCGCGGTGGCCATGGTTGGATCTCCCGATCTGGTTCAAGGGGGCCGCGCGTATAGCAGAGGCGCGCGTTGGCCAAAGTATCGGTCAGGCGGCCCCGCGCATCAAGGCGGCGTTGGTGCGCCGCGCGGGCCGGGCTTGGAGCGTCAAGCGGCCTCGGGCATGATGGGGCATGGCCGGCTTCTTCTCCGATCCCTTGGTGCAGAGCGTGCTCGTGCCGGTCGTCGGCGGCTTTCTGCTCACCGGCGCCATTCGGATCGCCAACGGCCCGACCCGCGGCCCGCTGGTCGCCGGCGCTTCGGTCGGGCTCGGTTTCCTGGTCGCCCATGGCCTGACACTTGGCGTTCCGGCTTTGCCGCCGATCGCGCCCGAGCAAGAGCTCGCCTATGTCGTCGCGGCCGGTCTTGTGATCGGTTTCTTGCTCGATTTTTTCCGCCGCGGGCCGCTTTATCGCGAGACGGTCTATTTGCTGGGTAGCGCGGCTGGGCTCTACTGGATCGCCCAGCCGCTCATCGAGACTGGCGACGCTTGGATCTATCTCGCACTCATCGCGCTTTGGCTTGGCGCCATCATCGCCGGCTATAGGCTGGAGAAGAGCCGCGCGGCCGGTCTCGATTCATGCCTGAAACTCCTGGTCGCCTCGCTCGGG
This sequence comes from Rhizobium sp. Q54, assembly GCA_945892755.1. Classification (GTDB taxonomy): domain Bacteria; phylum Pseudomonadota; class Alphaproteobacteria; order UBA828; family UBA828; genus SHWC01. The sequence goes on from CAMDDO010000011.1 coordinate 16,705, forward strand.
CTCGGCGCGATCGCGATCTTCGGACGTGCCACCGACCTCGGGCAGATCAGCTTCGGCCTCGCGACCGCGCTTGGCGGCTTCGCGCTGTGGAATTGGCCGGTCAATCGCTACAATTTCGGCGCGGCGCTCTTGCTAGGCGCCGGCGGCGCGTTTATCGCGCTGGCCTATGTGCTCGCGCTCTATAGCGAAACCAGCCCGATCGCGCTTGCCCTACTGCTGCTGTGCTTTTTTGCCGACGTCGCGGCCAAACGCGTCAAGCTGCCGGCCGGAAAATTCGGCGACGCGCTCCGGCCCTTCGTGCTTGTCGGCTTGGCGCTGGTGCCCGCACTGGCCGCCATCGCGGCCGCCTATATTCAATCGACCTGGGTCGACAGCACGCCGGTCTAGGCCGCGAGAAAGCGGAGCAATTCAGCAATGGTCTCGGCCGGCCGCTCCTCGACCAGAAAGTGACCGGCGTCGAGCGAGCGGCCCGTCACGTTCGTGCAGCGCTCCTGCCAGCACGCCATGACGTCCCACCATTTGTGCAGCCGGCCGCGAGCGCCCCAGAGCGCGAAGGTCGGGCACGTCACCTGGCGGCCGAGGTCTTCCCGGTCATAGACCATGTCGATCGAGGCACCGGCGCGATAGTCCTCGCAGCTTGCGTGGATCGCGGCCGGATCGGAGAAGCAACGGACATACTCGGCGAGCGCCGCCTCGCCGAAATAGTCGAGCCCGCTGCCGCCCCAGCGCTTCAGGCACCATTTGAGCCAAAACGCCGGGTCATTGCCGATCAGGCGCTCGGGCAATCCATCCGGCTGAATCAGAAAGAACCAGTGCGCGTATGCGGTGGCGCGGTCCTGGTCCATCGCGCCGAAGGCGTCGAGCGTCGGCACGATGTCGAGCACGGCCATCTTCTCGATGCGTGTCTGATGATCGAGCGCCATGCGATGCGCCACGCGCGCGCCGCGGTCATGCCCGATCACGGTGAAGCGCTCGTGGCCGAGCGCCTGCATGAGTGCGACTTGATCGGCCGCCATAACGCGCTTTGAATAGGTCTTGTGCTCGGCATCGCCCGGCGGCTTCGAGGACTCGCCATAACCCCGCAAATCAGCCACCACCACTTGATGATGTTCGGCGAGCTTTGGGGCGACGTCGTGCCACATCACATGGGTTTGCGGATAGCCGTGCAACAGAAGGACCGGCTTGCCCTTGCCGCCGATCCGGCAATTGATCGTGACGCCATTGGCGTTGATCTTATGTTGCGCGAAACCTTCGAACATCGCCGCCCCCTGCAAATGCGCCGGCGGGCCTTCAGGGCACGTGGCGTTCGCTGACGTAATCCTCTGATTGCATCTCGGTCAAGCGCGAGGCGGTGCGAGCGAATTCGAAGGCACCCTCGCCGGCCTGATAAAGCTCCGAGGGCGGCGCGTCGGCCGCACAGATCAGATGCACTTTGTGCTCGTAGAGCACGTCGATCAACGTGACGAAACGCTTGGCCTCGTTGCGCTTCTCCTTGCCCAGGCGGGGAATGCCGCCGAGCACGATGGTGTGAAAGGCGGTGGCCAGCGTTAGATAATCCGCCGCTCCGAGCGGCTGTTCGCAGAGCTCGGCAAAGCTGAGCCGCGCGACGCCTTTGGCCGCGCGCGGGATGCTGAGCGCGCGGCCTTGCACGTGCAGCGTGACCGGCTCCAAGGCGCCACCGCCCGATAGCCGCTCGAACGCGCGGCCAAGCTCGGCCTCGGCGGCGGGCGAAAGCGGCGTGTGATAGAGCCGCGCCTGCTTCAGGAAAAGTTGGCGATAATCTTGCGGTCCGTCGAGCGACACGACATCGAGCCTGTCATTGATTATCTCGATGAAGGGCAGGAAAAGTTGGCGGTTGAGGCCACCCTTATAGAGCTCGTCCGGGTGCCGGTTCGAGGTCATCACCGGCACCACGCCCTCGGTGAAAAGCCCCTCGAACAGTCGTCCGAGAATCATCGCGTCGGCGATGTCGGTGACATGGAATTCGTCGAAGCAGAGCAGGCAGGCCTCCTCGGCGATCTGGCGCGCCAGGACGGGGATGGGATCGTCACTGCCCTCGGTTTCGCGATTGGCGACGTTGATCGCCTTGTGGACCTCCTGCATGAAGGCGTGGAAATGCACGCGCCGCTTGCGCTCGAGCTGGACCGCGTCGAAAAAGAGATCCATGAGCATGGTTTTGCCGCGACCGACGCCGCCATGCAGGTAAACCCCGCGTGGTCCTGCCTCCGCCGCCTTACGCCGGCCGAAAAGGCGAAAGCCTCGCGCGGGCTTCGGCGCGCCACCGGCGAGTGCGCCGTGAAGCGCCTCAAGCCGCTGGGCGGCCCGTTCCTGCGCCGGATCGAAACTGATGTCGTTCTCGGTGCAGAGCGCGTGATAGGCCGCGAGCGGGCCTCCTGAATCGTGCTCGAGCATGGCGGGCGACGATGTTCCTTGAGCAATCCGGCCGCGCCATATCACGCGCCGGGCAGTCGAATCCAGCGCGCCATGCTAGTCTTTGTTCATAAACAAAAGGACAGAGCCGTGCTCGATCTTCATGCCTTGATACGGCCGGCGAGCCCCAACCATTATTTGATCGCGCCGGACGGCTTCGCCGGACCGAAGCGGGACCAACCGGCGCCGGTCTTCGAATTGCCCGCCGAGGCGCTCTATGAGCTGGCGCGTCGTATCGTGCTGGCCGAGCCTAGAACCGATCCGCTGGACGACGCGCCCAAGGGGCTGGCCTTCGAGGTTCGCCAACGCACATGGCTCTGGCGCTTTCCCGATGACATTACGATCGCGGTTCGGCCGCTCGGCGAACACCGCTCCACGCTCGTGCTTTATAGCCGTTCGCGGTGCGGCTATGGCGATTTCGGGGTCAACCGCCGGCGCGCCCGGCGCTGGCTCGGCCGGATCGCTGCCGGCGCGACGATGCCACAGATTCGGCCGTGACAGGCGCTAGCGGGACGCGCAAAATCGCGCGTCAATTGGTTTGGGAGATTCGAATGACACGATTGGTTTTCGCGGGGCGCGTGCCGTGCCTCGCGTTAGGCGCGTTGCTTTTGGTTTTCATGTTCGGCGCCCTGGCAATTCCGGCGAGCGCCGAGGATCGCCATGCCGGCTATTACTACCCGCCGCTGACCAGCGAGGAGACCTATGCCGCCCGCGCCGCGACGCTCTCTGACGCCAATCGAGAGCTGCGGGTCCAATTCATCGTCAATCTGACCCAACAGATGCTGGCCAAGCCGTTCGCGCCCGACTACATCATCTATGCCAAGGGCGAGGAAGCCGAAAAGATGATCATCGTCGGCCTCAACGACTATGGCGGCATGAGCACGCTGTTCCGCGCCCGCGCCACGCTCGCCATGCTGACCAGCATCGCGCGTGGCTCGAAGCTGTTCCAAGAGTTTGGCGTCGATGACTTCTTCACCTTTTTCGATCTCGCCAAGCTGTTTGGCTTCACGCAGATCACCGTGAGCGACGGGAAGGCCTACGCGCATCAGGTCCAGATCCGTTAGGGCGGGTCTTCGCTTCCGTCTCGAAAAGCTCGTGCGTCTTGTGCCAGTCCTCGATCGATTGTTCGGGATAGTCCTCGAAACGGGTTTCCTTGCGCCCGGTCGGAATCGGCACCCAGGACGCGGCCGAGCCGAGCATCAGGTGCACCCGCTCGGGCGCCTTCGGTAGCGGCGTGTCGATCGCCGAGGCGAACGGATGCACCAGCTCGGGCCAGCTCGGATCCCAGACCCAGAGCGCGGAACCGCAGTGCCCGCAAAAATGCCGCCGCGCCGAACTGAGGCTTCGCCGCCCGCCGCCCGTCGCGCCGAGCCGCGCGCGATAGACCTTGAGGTGCCGCCGGCCCTTGACCTCGAGCGTCGCCGCCTCGCCCATGATGTTGATGGCATAGCCGCCGCCGCCCGCGGTCTTGCGGCAGATCGAGCAATAGCAGAGCTGATAAGGATAGGGCGTGCGCGAATTGAGCGAGAAGCGCACCGCGCCGCAATGGCACGAGCCGTCGAGCTGCATCGTCGCCTCCACGAGCTGAGCGTGCCGCCGCGCATCATGCGGCGGCTGGATCAGGGCCGCAATTCGCATGTCGAGCCTCCGAGTCGGGCCGCCTCGGCCTCGGCCTCGCTCGGACCGGACCGAGCATCGGCGCGCCTTTAGGGCGCAAGGTTCGACAGAGTCCGCCGCGCCGTATCAGATGGCGCTCCGGCATGAACGAAACGCCAGAGCGCCTCGCCACCCGATGAGCGGCATCGTTTACGGCATCGTCCTGGTCGCCTTCGTCGTGGCCGCGATCCGCCATCTCGGCGGTTTTGGCGACATGGGCGGGCCGGCGCCGATGGAGGCGCTCGGTCAGTCGATGATCGAAGCCGCCGGCAGCGCGGTCACGCTCGCCCTCGGTCTGGTCGGCGTGATGGCGCTTTTTCTCGGCCTGATGAAAATCGCCGAAAAGGGCGGCCTGCTGCTTGTCATCGCGCGCACGCTGCGCCCCTTGATGGTCCGCCTGTTCCCCGATGTGCCGGCCGACCATCCGGCGATGGGCGCGATGATCCTCAACATTTCGGCCAACGTACTCGGCCTCGGCAACGCCGCGACGCCGTTCGGCATCCGCGCCATGCAGGAGCTTGATCGGCTGAATCCGGTCAAGGGTACGGCGAGCAACGCGATGGCCCTTTTCGTCGCGATCAATACGTCGAGCGTAACGATCCTGCCTACGGGCGTGGTCGCCGTGCGCGCCGCGCTCGGCTCACACGATCCGGCCGGCGTGGTGCCGACCACCCTCTTCGCCACGATCTGCTCGACCATCGTCGCGATCATCGCGGTCAAGCTCTTGGAGAAGCGGTTCAAGGTGATCCCGCCCGATGCAGCGGGCGCCGGCGCGACGGCCGCCCCGGCGCCGGACGACACGATTGGCGATCCCACCGACAGCTCATCCGCCACCACGCCCGAGGCCTTGCCCACGGCCGACGCCGCCCAGGGTTATCCCGCTTGGGTCTCGACGGCGGCGCTCGCTTTCATCATCGGCTTGATTCCACTCATGATCTTCTTCGGCGCCACGATCGCGCCCTGGATCATTCCTGGCCTGATGCTTGGCCTGATGACGTTCGGCGTCGCCAAGCGCGTCCGGCTCTACGAGGCGTTCGTCGAAGGCGCGGCCGAGGGTTTCCGCGTCGCGCTCCGCATCATCCCCTATCTGGTCGCGATCCTGGTCGCGGTCGCGATGTTCCGCTCGAGCGGCGCGCTTGACCTGATCTTCGGGCCGATCGGACGCGTCACCGAAACATTTGGCCTGCCGGCGGAAGGCTTGATCATGGCGATCTTGCGCTCGCTTTCAGGCTCGGGCGCCTATGGCTATATGGCTTCCGTGCTACAGGACCCGGCGCTCGGGCCAGACAGTTATGCTGGCTATCTGGTCACCACCATCCAGGGCTCGACCGAGACGACGTTCTACGTGCTTGCGGTCTATTTCGGTGCCGTTCAGGTAAGGCGCGTGCGCCATGCCTTGGCCGCTGGCCTGATCGCCGATCTCGCCGGCCTCGCCGCGGCGGTGCTGATCTGCGCCCTGCTGTTCGGGACTTGATATCACGTCCTGTCACGTCGCGATGCGTCGGGCTCTTCGCGGCTCGGTATTGCCGGCCACCAGCAAAAAAAGAAAGGGCGGCAACCCCTTGCGAGATTGCCGCCCGGCCGTTTTGGCAGTGGAAGCGGTTCAACCTTTGATAACGAGGTTTTCCGCCGAGGCCCGGCCGTCACGTCCGGTCGCGAGGTCGAAGGAAACCTTCTGACCCTCGTTCAGGGAGCGCAACCCCGCGTTTTGGACGGCACTGACGTGAACAAACACGTCCTTGCCGCCACCGTCCGGCGCGATGAAGCCGAAGCCTTTCGTCGCGTTAAACCACTTCACAGTTCCTGTCGCCATAGCAGTCTACCCTCAGATCGTGGAGTATGCCCCGCGTGTTGCCACCCAGGGCGATCGACGAGCTGTACTTCTTCGAGGGAGTAGCCTAAGTCCGACGCGCGGGCGCCAAGCAGCCAAATGGCCTTGTACGCGAGAGCGGCTAGACGAGATACGCCGTGTCGAATGCGAGCTCGCAGCCCAAGGATGGTTCTGGGTTTTTGCGAATGCAAGTGATTTGTCCGGGCCTCGCAGGCTGGCCGGCGGTTCCGACCGGCGGCGCACGAAGCGGACACAGGCGTTGCGCAAGGCGTGTGACTATATGAGAGTCTGCGCGGGGCCGATGCGGCCCCTGGCAGGAAGGCGCGATGGTTCAGGATAGCGACGCGAAGAAGAAACGGAGAGCAATCCGCCGCCGCAACGCGACGGCCAAGGGTTTGCCGATGTGGACGCGTTTCCGCCGCCTGTTGCGCTATCGTCTGATCGTGCCGATCCGGCGCAGCTATCACGCGCCGCCCTTTGCCGCGCGTGGCGTCGCTGTCGGCCTGTTCTGGGGCCTGGCACCGTTCGTCGGCCTGCAAATCGTGCTGGTGCTCGCGACCTGGTTTTTGTTGCGCCCGGTGTCCCGGCTCAATTTTAGCCTGGTGCTGGGCGTTGCCTGGACCTGGATCTCGAACGCCTTCACGACCATCCCGATGCTCTACGTTTATTACGTGACGGGCCAGCTCATGTTCGGCCATTGGGACCGCATCTCGGGCTACGACACGTTCACCGAGCTGGTGCATCCGATCGTCGAGGCGCGCTTCTCCGAGATTCTGACAGTGCTTTACGAGGTCGCGGTCAAGGAACTCGGCGCCTCGATCCTGGCCGGCAGCGTGCCCTACATGGTGCTTTTCGCCTGGGGCGGCTATTGGCTCGCCCACCGTATCGCGCGGCGCTATCGCGAGCGACGCCTCGCCAAACTCCGGGAACGTGGAATAACGCCGGGCCGGCGTGCGTTGTCATCGCCGGTCTGACTCGGTCCACGCCAAGCCTCGATGATCAAGACCGATCATCGAGACTCAGGGTAAGTCGATGCGATGGGTGGATCTTGGTCAGGGTTACCCGGCCGGGTTCGCAGATTATGGCGGAGCCGCGCCATCCGAACCGGTGCTCTCGCGGCCAATTGAGGTGTTCACGTCAGGCCCTAGCTCGGCGATAATGCCGGTCGGCGGCCAACCGGATTGCCGCCGCGCGATTGGTTTCCCTTCAACCATGACGAAGAGACCGCCATGCGACCTGCGCTCAAGCTTGCCGCTGCTTCGTTTTGTCTGATTGGGCTGGCTGGCACGGCCGCCCTTGCGGCGGATGATGCCGAGCTCGAGCGCATCAGGCTGGCCATCGCCGAGGCGATCACGCCAGGCCCTGACCCGACCGACCCTCATATTGTTCTTGCCGAGCCGGTCGGCGCCGCGTGGCGCGACGGCCGCGCCATCATCAGCCTCAAGGGCGCCAAGGTCGTCACGCCGGGCGATTCCACGGCCATCATCGGCGATGTCGAGATCGCCGTGCTGCCGCGCGACGCTGGCTTCTACGATTTCGACGTCACCATGCCGAAGAGCTTCGATATCATCGCGGTCGACGGCACGCCCGAAGGCAAGTTCATCTTCGGCGGCTATCGCCTGGCCGGAACATGGGCGCGCGAAGTCGGCTCGTTGACCAATCTCGATGCCGCGTTCGCGAATATCGAAGTCAAGGACATGAAACCCGACGGCGACGATCTCAACGCCACGCTCGGCAAGCTCGAGGCCCGCATGAACTACACCAAGGGCCCGGATGGGCTGTGGAGTGGTACGGCCAATGCCGGGTTCTCGGACTTCCATATGCTGGCGGATGGCAGCGAAGACGTTTCGATCGCCCGGCTCGAAATCAAGGGCTCGACCGCGGGCTCGGATTGGGCCGCCTGGCAGCAGGTGATGGACAAGATGGGGGCGTTCAGCGAACCCAACGCGACACCGCCAACCGAAGCGGCGCGCAAGGCGCTCGGTCTGGCCCTCCGCAACGTCAACTGGGGCGCCAATGACGGCTCGCTCAGCATCAGCGGCATTTCCGCCAGCTCCGGCGGGCAACGTATCTTCACGCTCGGCAACACGACCCTGAAGCTCGCTTTGGACGGCGTCAAGGAAGCCGGGCCGTTCTCCTTTCGGCTCGCGGTCGATGATCTTTCGGTCGAGGAGAACACGCTTCCGACCAACCTCGCCCCGACCAAGGGCGCGCTCGACTTTACCTTCGACCCATTCCCGGTGCGCGCCCTGTTCGGCTCGATGTTCGAGCAGATGATGGACGAACTGATGGCGCCGCCGCCCTCGGCCGAAGACTCGGCGAACGTCATTCCGCCTGATGATGGGACCGAGGCGATGCCTTCAAACGAGAGTCAGGAGGCCATGCCGCCGGACAACGTGGCGGAAGGCGAAATAGAGCCGCCGCCATCGGAAACGCAGGAAGCGCCAATGATGGGCCCGTTCGCGGCCGACGATCTGTTCCTGCAACAATTGTTCGCGTTCGGTACCGTGTTCGCGCTCAACGAGTTCTCGATCAACGCGCCAGGCACCGGCGTCAACGCGAGCGGTCGCCTCAAGGTCGATATGGAAGCCATGGGCATGGGCACCGGCAAGCTCAAGGCGAGTGTGCGCGGCATCGACGCTCTGCTCGCCTACGCCAATGCCGAGGCGCAGAGCGATGAAGAGATGAAAGACGCCGCGACGTTCCTGATCTTCCTCAAGGGCCTCGGCAAGCCCGAGAGCGGCGCGGGCGGCGAGACCGCCTATGTCTACGAGATCGATGTACCGAAGGACGGTCCGCCAACGGTCAACGGCACGCCGCTCGACGGCATCATGGGCCAATAGCGGCTTCTCTACCCCTCGCTCGCCACCGCGCGCGTCGCGCTGCGCGCCGCAATCTGTCGGTTCGCGAGCTCGACCGCCGCCATGCCGATCAGCATCGCCGCGATGAAGATCAGCGAGCGTGCCGAGCCGAGCCCGAGCGAGGCGAGCGCGGGACCCGGGCAGAAACCGACCAGGCCCCAGCCAGCGCCGAAGATCACGCTGCCCGCGACCAGGCGCCAATCGAGCGGCCAGCGCGGCGGCAAGGCCACCGCTCGCGCGCGGATATCGTGACCCCGGCGTTGAACCCAGAAGAAGGCCGGAAACGCGACCACGATGGCGCCCGCCATGACCAAGATCAGGCTCGGGTCCCACGCGCCGGCGATGTCGAGAAAACCGAGCACCTTGGCCGGATCGACCATGCGCGAAATGGTCAGCCCGACGCCGAATACCAGGCCCGAGATCAGGGCAACGACGATCATGATCATCTCAGCCTCCCGCCGCGTGGCGCACGAGATAGGCGATCAACATGGCGGTCGCGAGGAAGCTCACCGTCGCGGTCATCGACCGCGGCGAAAGGCGCGCCATGCCGCACACGCCATGGCCGCTCGTGCAGCCGCCGCCGAGCCGCGTGCCGATGCCGACCAGGAGCCCGGCGCCGATCATGAGCCCGACCGAGGCGTCCAGCGTGATCGGCGCGATGCCGCCGGCGATCGCGTTGACGAGCGCCGGTCCGCCGATCAGTCCAGCCAAGAAGGCGAGCCGCCAGCCCGGCTCGGCGCCGGGCCTGCGAATATTGACCAGGCCGCCGACGATCCCGCTGATGCCGGCGATCCGGCCGCTATAGAGCATGAGGATCGCGGCCGACAGGCCGATCAACGCGCCGCCGAGCAGCGCGCCGCCCGGTGTGAAGTTTTCCATGGTAACCATTGCCTCCCGATCGATTCGACTGGGCCTATAGATGTGCGACGCGGCCGGCAGGGGCAATAGCCGTTTGCCCCCGACGTTTTGTCGCCTCTAGATCAGCGCCTTGTCCTTCAGCGCCTTCAGCATGACGCCGGCGCCGCACTGCTTGGACGGCGCGTTCGGGTCATAGAAATGGTCCCTGGTATAGCGGCCCTTGTCATAGAGATTGGAGAAGCTCCAGAGATAGGGCGTCGCCACGCCCATGCGGCGATAGCCGAAGCCGTTATAGCGCTCAAGATTGTAAAGCACGCGCGGGATCGACCAATCGGTCTCACGATCGAGCTTCTTCAGCTTGAGTGCGTCTTGCGCGCTCGCGGCCCAAGTGAACGGCGGGTTGCCCGTCTCCGGCCGACCCTTCGGCACCTGCACGGTCCGTGCGGTCAAAGGATCGCCATTATGCAAGTGCGTGGTGAAGTCGAAACCCGCCTCCATGGCGTGAACGATGCCGATGAAGTGCCACGGCACGCCGATCTGGGCGCCGGCCTGCTGATAGGTGGCGCGGAACTTGGCGAGTCGCTTCAGATAGTAGTCGACATTGCCCTGATATTGCGGCCGTACCTTGCAGGCCTTGAACCAGGCATCGTACTCGGCCTCCAGCTCGGGGTAGTTGGTGCTCCGCTTGACCGGTGTCGGCGCGGCCGACGTCGCGGCCGCTGAAAAGATACCGGGCTCACCTTCCGCCTCGTCATCTTCGGCCGGCGGCAAACTATCTTGGGCATGCACCGCGCGCTGCACGGCCTGCAGGCGCTGGAAGGCGTGCTCGAGCGCACCGATCGTGCCATCGAACGGGCCGGTCTTCGCCGCCGCGATCACGCGCTCAAGCGCGTCCGCCGCCCCGACCACGATATTCGCGGCGGCGAGCAACTCGCCCTGATTGAGCTCGGCGCGCGTGCTGTTGATGGTCTCGATCGCCTCGTTGATCGCTTGGCGCTCCGCCGGAACCGAGGTTTGGGCGCGCCGTTTGAGCAGCGCGTTCAGCGCGGCGACCAGTTCACCACGGGATTGCTCGATGATGCTCATGGCTCGACCCTCTCAACTAAGCCGTCGGACTACCGCCGGTGCGGAGCGCGCTGAGCGCACGGCGTACCGAATCCGCGAAACTGCGAATTTCTGCGCTGCGCCGGATCAGGTCGCTCTGTCCGCCCCGGCCTTCGGGCTGCTCGACGGCCGCGACGGTCGCCCGCCACGCACCATAAAGCTGATCGAGCAACACGACGTAGTCGGAGACGACGCGTCGATAGACGCCGATCTGATTGAGCAGCGGCTCGGCGACCGCGGGGTTCTCGGCTGCCTCCGAGGTCAGTTTGGTCGCGTGCGCCTCGGTGATCGTATTGAACATCGCCGGCGCCGCGTCGCGCAGCGCGACGATCAAGGCTTCGACCTTGGGGTTGCCGTCTTGGATCAGCTTGCGCACGGTCTCGACATTGCCCGCCTCGGCGAGCTTGCGCAGGATCGGCTCAAGCTGGCCGACCACGGCGCCGATCGGGCTCATGCTGCTGGCCAGTCCGACGACCTTGAGCACCGCCCCCGCATCGCCCAGCGCCTGATTGATTTCGGCGATGCCGCCCTCGACGTTTCGATTCTCGGCCAGGGCGACCAGCACGCTGGCGTAATTGCCGACGATCGACAGCGCGCCACGAAAGATCTTGGTCGCCGGCGGATCGCCGACCGAGGCGAAATAGGGCGCGTCCGGCAAGCAATAGCCGGCGATGAAGCCGCCGCTGTTGGGCACCTCCTGCCACGGCACGTCGGAGGTCGGACAGAGCGCCGCGCCGAGCGTCGTCTTACCCTGCGCGCGCCGCGCCGCGATGCCGCGCCCTTGCGCGCGCTCGGCCTGCGAGAGATCGTCGAGCAACGGCTGGCCGACCTGATCGACCGCGACGAAGGCCGCGTTGAACTGCCTGATCTCGGCCACCGGTGCGGTCGCGCAGCCGGCGACAAACGCCACGGCCAAGCCGACGGCAAGAGCGATCGGGAGCGATCGACGTCGCGGACGGCGAATTCGTGCCTGACGCATGTCTCGCGCTCGACTCGCTGATGATGCGCGCAATCTTGCGACCGCCCCGGTAGGCACGCAAGCCGCGTGATCTTGATCGGCCCGTGACATCGTCGTTACCGGACGCTGACGCCATCGTCGATCGAGCGCGCGTCGCGCCGAAATAGCGACAGGAATGACCGACGTTTTGGACTATGCTGACGCCACGCCACGCCACGCCACGCCATGTCGAGTCCGGGCTCCGTCACCCGGATCAACCACGATCAGAGGTCTTCATCATGTACGAATTGGTTGTTCCTCAATTTGCCAAGATGTTGCGAAACCTGTTGGCAAACTTGGATGAGGCCGGAAAATATGCCGGCGAAAGGAAATTCGAGGTCGACGTCCTCCTGCAATCGCGGCTAGCGCCCGACCAGTTCAGCCTGATGCGCCAATTGCAGATCGCCTGCGATACGGCGGCGCTCGGAGCCGCCCGGCTAGCCGGCACCGAAAAAGATGCCCCGGTAAATGCCGATACCGAACAGACGATGGGCGAGATCAAAGCACGGATCGAAAGTGCGATAAGCTATCTGCGCGGCTTCTCACCCGAGAGTTTTGCAGGCGCGGCGGAGCGGCGGATTTCTCAGCCGCGCTGGAAGGGAAAGACCCTCTCGGGTCAAGAGTTCCTGATCCACCATGTCATCCCGAACTTCTATTTCCACATCACGACGGCCTACGCGATTCTGCGTCACAACGGCGTCGGACTTGGCAAGAAGAACTACCTGGGCGATATGCCCTATCGCGAGCCGGCCTGACAGGCACCGCTGACGTCCCGCGGCATTGCGCCGGAACCGGCGAGACAACTCGGCCCGACCCGCCGCGACACGGGGATTTATAGAATTGGCGTCCCCAGGGGGATTCGAACCCCCGTTTGCGGCGTGAGAGGCCGCCGTCCTGGGCCTCTAGACGATGGGGACGTCGGGCCGTGGGCGCTCGGGTGATAGCGCAGCGCAGCGCCAAATGCAATGCGCCGCCTGGTTAACGCCTCGTTTGCCATGTTTTGATCGATCACATTTCACCGATTCTTAGCCGTTCCCCGCCTCTAATCGGGGCCAGGGACCGCCCTTTGCGGTCGCGACACACGGCACGCCATGATCAGACATCGCAAAAGGCGCGGCATTTTCGGGCGCGTCGCGCGTATCGCGGCGGCGCTGGTGTGCGCGCTCAGCGTCTTCCAACTCGCGGGCTGCGTGCTGCAGAAGCTCAACACCGAGATGAAACGCCAGGTCAACGCCGAGGTCGATCAATTCATCGCCGGCGACGAGATGACCAGCGATCAGCGCCTGGTCGCGCAAGCGGTCGGCGCGATGAATGGCGGCGCCTATTTCGAGGCCGAGGCGTTGCTCGATTCGGCGCTCCAGATCAACCCAGCGAACCGGGTCGCGTTGCTCAATCTCGGCGCGGTCTATGAGGCGACGCAGCGGCGCAACATGGCCATCCACGTCTATTCGCAGCTCGCCGACCCGATCGCCCGTCCGGTGGCGGGCACGGCGATCGCCGACAATGACGTGGCGCGGCTGGCGGCCGGCCGCCTTGCCGTGCTGCAAGCCGGCAGCACGTCGAACAATCTGCGGCAGGCCGTGCTGAAAAAATCCTCTCCTGCCGGCGCGCAAGGCCGGAGCGAAGCGCCGGCCGCCACCGCCAAGACGGCGAAGGTCGCGCGGTCGGCTCCAAGCAAAGCCGACAAGCCTGTCCTCGTCACGCTGTCGAGCCACAAGAGCGAGGCCGAGGCCAAAGGGGGCTGGGACGCGCTCGTCGCCAAACACGGTGCCGTGCTTGGCGCGCGCGCGCCGATCATCGCGCCGATCGAGAGCGGCGACGGCGCAAGCGCAGCCTACCGGCTCGCGACCGGGCCGTTCGCTTCGGCGCGCGAGGCCGCCGCGTTCTGCGACAAATTATTGGCGCGTCGGGTCTATTGCCTGATCGCAGGCTGAGCGGCTCAGGCTGAGCGGCTCAGGCCGAGCGGCGGACCTGCGTCGCGAGCCGCGCGGCGACCTCGAGCAGCCGATCGACCTCGGCCTCCGCCATGTCGTGGCGCGTGACTAACCGGATGGTCGGTGAATCGACCCAGGGCTCGGGCCAGCCGAAGAACAGCGCACCCTCGGTCCTCAAGCCGTCAACCATCGAGCGCGGCAGATCGACGAACACCTCGTTCGCTTCGACCGGCGCGACCAGCGTGGCGCCATCGAGCCTCGCCAATCCTTCGCCCAGCCGCTTGGCCAGGCGATTGGCGTGGCGCGCCAGCTTGAGCCAGAGATCGTCGGCCACATAGGCCTCGAGTTGCGCCGAAAAGAAGCGCATTTTCGAGGCGAGCTGGCCGGCGCGCTTGTGGCGAAACGCCAGGTCGTCGGCGAGCTCGGTGCGGAACAGCACGATCGCCTCGACCGCAAGCGCGCCATTCTTGGTCGCGCCGAACGAGAGCGCATCGATGCCGGCGCGCCACGTGATGTCGGCCGGCGTGCAGCCGAGCCCGGCCACCGCGTTGGCGAAGCGCGCGCCATCCATGTGCACGCCGAGGCCGGCCCTGCGCGCGATGGCCGAAAGCGCCGCGACCTCGGCCAGGCTATAGACGCGGCCCCATTCGGTCGATTGCGTCAGCGTCAAGGCGGCGGGTTGCGCGCAGTGCACGAAGCCTTTGCCCGACGAGGCAAGCGCGCGCTCGAGCATGGCAGGCGCGATCTTGCCGCCCTCGCCCTCCAGCCCGACGACACGCGCGCCGCCTGAAAAGAATTCCGGCGCGCCGCATTCCTCGCCGTTCACGTGCGAGAGACTATGCGCGTAGATCGCACCATAGGGCGGCGTCATCACCGAGAGCGCGAGAGCGTTCGCGACGGAACCGGTGCTGACCGGAAAGACCCGCACGCTTTTCTCGAACAGGGCGCTGAACAGCCCATCCAGTCTCTGGCTGATCGCGTCGCCGCCATAGGATGCCACGGTGCCGTGATTGACGCGCTCGAGCGCGGCCATGATCTCGGGCGCGACGCTCGCGACATTGTCACTTCTGAAATCCATGGTCTGGCTCATTTCGGCTTCCGTGGCGATCGTGGTGGTTTGGCTTTGGCGACGGCCTTTGCGTCACCCGCCATTTCAAGCGCGATCGGACGCGCCCGCTTGGTGTCGCGCTCGATTTGAAAGGCGGCGCAAGCGCGCGCCTTCCCGGCCTCGACCGAGACGATCAGCCAGGCGAGCTCAGGCTCATAGGCCCGATCGAGATCGTGAGCCGATGGCACGGCCGGATGGTCAGGGTGCGAATGATAATGCCCGAGCACGGCGCCTCCGCTTTCTCTCAGTTCGCGTTCAAGCTTCAGACGCAACGCTGGATCGACCTCGAAGCGATGGCGTGCATCGCCCGTTGCGACATTGGCGCTCGGCACCACGCGGCTCGCGACGCATCGGCCGCGCACCGGCTTGGCGCCGACGATCAACCCGCAGGCCTCCTCCGGATAGGCGCCTTCGACATGGTAGACAATCGCCGCGAGCTCGTGCGGCGACAGCACCAGCGAGCGCGGCAGACTAGGGCGTACCGCCTTCGAGCGCGACATTGCCGATCACGCCGCCTTTGCGCAGATCGAGGATGACGATGCGCTCGCCCTGGCCTGGCACGCGCACATTGAGCACCAGCCGGTCGTCGGTCGCGGTCATCTCAGCCACGCGGCTGCCCGCTGGCAGGCCGAGACTGACCTCGCGCAGCGCGCGCCCGGTCTGTTTGGTGGTCGTCTCGCCCTCGGCCGCGGCCGACGCCCCGGCGAGTTCTTCCGCCGCCTCGCGCTTTGCCGACTTGTTGTAAAGCATGTAGCCGAGCCCGATCAGGCCGACGAAGATCATCACGCCCATGACGATGACCGCGACTTTGAGATATGGAACGAAGCGCATTTGCTCGTTCATGGCGGGATAGGACCGATCGTGGCTATTCAAGGGGAACGTCATTTCCGATTGAGCGTCGCGCCGGAGCTGCGCGCGGAGCGCCTCGACCGCTTCCTCGCGGCCGCGCTGCCGGAGTTCTCGCGCAGCCGGCTCAAGCTCTTGATCGAGGCCGGCCGGGTTTCGGCCGGCGGCGCGACCATAGCGGAGCCCTCCTATCGGGTCAAACCGGGCCAGCTCATCGAACTCAGCGTACCGCCGGCCGAGACCGTCGGCCTGCCCGAGGCCGAAGCCCATGCCCTTTCCATTATTTACGAGGACGCTGACGTTATCGTCATCGACAAGCCGCCGGGCATGGCGGCGCATCCGGCCCCAGGCACGCCGTCGGGCACATTGGTCAACGCCTTGATCGGGCATTGCGGCGCGAGTCTGTCGGGCATTGGCGGCGTGCGCCGCCCGGGCATCGTGCATCGGCTCGACAAGGACACCAGCGGCTTGATCGTCGCCGCCAAGCACGACCGGGCGCACGCCGGACTGGCCAGGCAATTCGCGACCCGCTCATTGAGCCGGAGCTATTTGGCGCTGGTCTGGGGCACGCCGGCACCATCGAGCGGGGAGATCACCGGCAATATCGGGCGCAGCCCCAAGGATCGAAAGAAGATGGCGGTCTTGCGGACTGGCGGGCGGCCGGCGCTGACCCGCTACAGAGTGCTGCGCCGGTTTCTTGGTGGCAGGATCGCGCTGGTCGAGTGCACGCTTGCCACGGGGCGGACCCACCAAATCCGCGTCCACATGGCGCACAAGGGATATCCGCTTCTGGGTGATCCGGCCTATGGACGACGGCGTGGAACGCTCGCCCTGCCGCCCGAATTCGTGGCCGCGCTGGCTGGCTTCAGGCGCCAAGCCCTGCATGCCTATCGCCTTGGATTCAGCCACCCAATCAGCGGCGTCGCGCTCCAATTTGAGACGCCTTTACCCTATGATTTCAAATCTTTAATTGATGTCCTTGAAGATAAGTCGCGGGCTTGATTCGGGCCCGCTCGCTTGACAGGCCGGTGCCTTAGTCGCGATACTTGCAAATAGTGACTCAGGGTTGTTCGTTCCTAGCCCACCCCGCCCGGCCAGGTTTTTTGGGCCGGCATGACCGGCGTAGCCGCGCTTTGCCCGGCCGCCAACGAGGCCTTGATCGATGAACGCGCGGCTGCCTGCCCTAGGCGACGAGCGCAGCGTCGCCCGGTATTTGCGTGAGATCCGCCAGTTCCCCATGCTGGAGGGGAGCGAGGAGTTCATCCTGGCGAAGCGCTGGCGCGAGCACGGCGACACCGAGGCCGCGCATCGTCTTGTCACCAGTCACTTGCGCCTGGTCGCCAAGATCGCGATGGGTTATCGCGGCTATGGGCTGCCGGTCAGCGAGCTGATCTCCGAGGGCAATGTCGGCCTCATGCAGGCGGTCAAGCGCTTCGACCCCGACCGTGGCTTCAGGCTGGCGACCTATGCGATGTGGTGGATCCGCGCCTCGATCCAGGAGTACGTCCTGCATTCCTGGTCGCTGGTGAAGCTTGGCACCACCGCGGCCCAGAAGAAGCTGTTCTTCAATTTGCGCAAGGCGAAGCGCCAGATCAAGGCGATCGAGGATGGCGACCTGTCGCCGGATCAGGTCAGGAATCTGTCCGAGGCACTCGGCGTAACCGAGCAGGAAGTGGTCGATATGAACCGGCGCCTGTCCGGGCCGGACCGCTCGCTCAATGCGCCGCTCAAGGACGAAGCGGGCGGCGAGTGGCAGGACTGGTTGGTCGATCCGCGCGACGACCAGGAGACTGTTTCGCTCGAATCCGACGAGCTCGAGCATCGACGGGCTTTGCTGGCCGCCGCGATGGGCGGGCTCAGCGCGCGCGAGCGCCGCGTGATCGAGGCGCGTCAGCTCGTCGATGAGCCGGCGACGCTTGAAACGCTGAGTGCCGAATTCGGCGTCTCGCGCGAGCGGGTGCGGCAGATCGAGGCGCGCGCCTTGCAGAAGCTCGGCAAGGCGGTCCGCGGCGCCAGCCTGATCGAGCGCAAGAGCGAGCAGAGTGCTCGGCTCAAGCCATTCGACGCAGCCGCGAGCGAGCGGGAATAATCAGGCACTGGTCGAGCGCGATTTCGCGGCCGTCCCGCCACCTTCCGATTTCGTGGTCGGCTGCGTCCCCTCATAGGGTCCGCGGCGCGATCCGGTCGCGATCGAAGGCCATTGCTTGAGGATCGCGGCACGGGCCTGCTCGATCGTGCGGCACCGTTGGCGGTCGACCAGATCGAGACTCTGCGAAATGAACAGCGGCACGATCCACGCCAGAACCCAGCCCGCAAGCGCGAAGCCATAGACGAACAGCCAGGTCGTCGGCGTCGAAACGATCTGGTAGGCCATGGCGTTCGAGAAGGTGACGGAGAACATCGGGCCGAGGCCGGCCATCAGCCCGGCGCCATTGAACGACGCGACGGTGATCGACAAATGTCGGCCCGGGCGGTCATCCATGACGAATGCGGTCGCCGCCGGCATCAGGCCACCATAAACCAAAAGAAAAATCGGCAGCGCGATCACGGCGAGCACGGCGCCGAGGCCGGAGAGCGCGATCGCGACCAACATCATGCGCGCGCGCGTGTCGCGGCCCGGCATTGGCTGGACCGGCGCGGGCTGGACCGGTTCGGCGCGACGGGTCATCCGAGCACCCCGAGAATGGAAGCGATGCCGGTGCCCGCAAACACGAGGCTACCGATCGTAGCCGCGGTGCGATACCCGGTCAGGGCGGCGGCGGGCGCCCGGCGGCGGGCATCGCGCATGATCGATTCGAGCTCAAGGCCGAGCGCGTGATAGCGGATTTGAGCCTGCCTATACTCGCTGTCGTCGGTGCGGAACTCGCGTGGATCCATCAGGGCGTCGAGCAGCTGGCCGAGATCGCCGGCCAGTGCCACGGTCTTCAGATTGGCGATCAGGCGCTGGCGACGCTGGGTGTTGCGAACCCCATCGAAGCCGGCCGAGACCCGTTCGCTCAGCCATCGCGCAAGATGGGGCACGGGTCCGGCATCGAAGTGATCTTGCAGGAACGATAGAGTCGCGAGGTCGCTGGCCACGTCACCCGCCCGATTGCGCAGCTTGAATCCAAGGGCACGCGCCCGCTTCTGCAAATCGGCCGGCAGACGCGCGATGATATAGGCCTCGCCATGACGGTCGATCGGCCTCGGCGAGAAGTCCCCGACCAGCCGGGCATATCGGTCGAGCGCGCGCAAATAGCGGGCCGGGCCGACGGGGAGCTGATCGCGCACCAGCGGGCTCAGGCACGGCAGCTCGGCGTTGTGTTCATAGAGGGCGCGCTCGAGTCCGGCGTCGCTGTGCTTCGAGCGGATCATGGCGCGCAAAGCGATCTGGCTGATCTCGGCCTCGGTTTGACCTTCCGGCGCGCCTGGCGAGCGCAGCGCGGTCAGCGGCAGATTGAGATCGATCATGTCGACGACGGTTTTCAGCGCGGCGGCATCATCCGCCAGAGCCGCCTGAGCGAGCGCCCCGACGAATCCGTCGGCCATGATCGATACGCCTCGATAGCTGACCGGCCCGGTCGGATCGAGCAGACAGCAAATCCGGCTGACCAGCTCTTCGTCGATGGTGCGCGGCGTGCGGGCCAGCTCATCGGGGCGACCAACCAATTTTTCGATCGCGTCGGCCAGCTCGCCGCGACTGTGATTCGCGCGCAACCAGCGGGTCAGCAACCCCCTCTGAATGTCTTGACGCGCGGTGTCGACATGGCGCGAATAGAGGCGCGCGATGATCGGCGGCTGCGTCACGCTGTGACCCTGGAAGACATAGGGCCGCGTGCTGTCGCGTGCGCGCACCAGCGAGGGCGTGCCGGCGCGCGGATTGAGCAGCCAGGCGCGCACGTCCTCGATCGTCCACCGATGAGTCGGATCGTCGGCCATGAGGCTGGCGATCAGCTCTCGAATCCGCGCGCTGCATTTTAGGTCGCCGGCGATAACCTCGAAAGAGCCGCGCTCCATGCGCGCGATCATGCGCTCGACCGGATCCATCTCGGGCGGGTCACGAGGATCGACCAGGCGGGCCAGCGTAACGCCGAGCGCATAGAGGTCGCAGGCCGGTGTCCCCTCGCCGCGACCTTCGGGCGACGCGGCGGCCCGCTCGATCGGCTCGAAGTCCGCCGGCTGATCATAACCCGGCAAGGCGCTCACGCATTCGCCGATCGTCAACGCGTCCTCGCGCCCGCTCAGGAAATGGAGATTGTCCGGGCGCAGCGTGCGATGCGTCACCCGCTTGGCGTGCAGCGTCTGCAGGCCATCGAGCATGGCGGGCAGCAGCACGTCGCGCAGCAGCTCTTCGCGCAACAAGCCGCGTCGCGTCGAGAGGCGCGCGCCAAGCGGGCGTTCCAGAACGATCGCGGCTTGGCGCTTAGCCGCGCCGCCAAAGGTCACCGGTCCGACCGCATAGACTTGCAACACCGAAGGGTGGCGGATGGGCTGTTGCGCCACGACCGTGGCGCCGCGCCATGCGATGCCGGGGTCGATCACGAGCGCAAAGAGCGAGGCGCGCGGGTTTTCCAAGTCGCGTGCCGCGACGGCCTTGGCGCGTGGTGAATCAAGCGCCGGCAGCCTCGTGCCGACGTCCACCTCGAAGCGCCGGTCGATGCGCTGCAGCGCCGGGGGTGGGCCCTCGGCGACCGCGCTTGCGGCGCTATCCGCGTCTTGCTCGCTCATCATCCCCTGCGGTCGTGACTGAGCCTCGCGGCGCTGAGGCCGCAATAATCCAAGCTCAGTGGTAGCCGGGGATGGCTAAGCAATCCTTAAGCCAAAGGGTGGATATCAACCGGTAAACGGATCGCGCACCAGAATCGTGTCTTCGCGCTCGGGGCTGGTCGAAAGCAGCGCGACCGGCGCTTCGATCAGTTCTTCGATCCGGCGGATGTATTTAACCGCCGTCGCCGGCAATTGGGCCCAGGAGCGTGCGCCTCGCGTGCTGTCGCTCCAACCCTCGAAGGTTTCATAAATTGGTTTGGCCGCCGCCTGATCGGCGACCGAGGGCGGCAGATAATCGACCGTCCGCCCGTTGATCGCGTATCCGACGCCGACGCGAATTTCCGCCATGCCGTCGAGCACATCGAGCTTGGTCAATGCGATCCCATCGATGCCGCCGATCTTGATCGCCTGACGCACGAGCGCCGCGTCAAACCAGCCGCAGCGCCGGCGCCTTCCGGTAACCGTGCCGAATTCCTTGCCGCGCGCGCCGAGGCCCTCGCCGATCGCGTCGCTCAGTTCGGTCGGAAATGGCCCGCTGCCAACCCGCGTGGTGTAGGCCTTGACGATGCCGAGCACATAGCCGACTTGTCCTGGCCCAACGCCGGAACCGGCCCCCGCTTGACCGGCCACGGTGTTCGACGACGTTACGAACGGATAGGTGCCGTGGTCGATGTCGAGCATGGCGCCCTGCGCGCCTTCGAACAGCACGCGCTCGCCGCTCCGACGCGCCTCGTCGAGCCTGCGCCAAACCGGCGCGGCAAACGGCAGGATGCGCGGCGCGACCTCGAGCAGCGACGCGAGCAACGCGGCGCGGTCGGCGTCGGCGATGCCAAGGCCGCGACGCAGCGCGTTGTGATGCAAGAGCAGCGCATCGAGGCGCGCTTCGAGCGCGGCGCGCTCGTTCAGATCGCAAAGCCGGATGGCGCGGCGCCCAACCTTGTCTTCATAGGCCGGACCGATGCCGCGCCCGGTGGTGCCGAGCTTGGCCTCGCCGCGCGCCGCCTCGCGCGCAAGATCGAGTTCGCGATGAACCGGCAGTATCAGGCAGGCGTTCTCCGCCACGATCAGCCGCTCCGGCGTGACGCGCACGCCCTGCGTCGCGATCTTGTCGATTTCCGCCAGCAGCGCCCAGGGATCGACCACGACGCCATTGCCGATGATCGAAAGCTTGCTCTGGCGCACCACGCCCGAAGGCAGCAAAGACAGCCGGTATTCGGTGCCGTCGATGACCAGCGTATGGCCGGCGTTGTGGCCGCCCTGGAAGCGCACCACGACGTCGGCGCGCTGCGATAGCCAGTCGACGATCTTGCCTTTGCCTTCGTCGCCCCATTGGGCGCCGACCACCGCGACATTGCCCATCGCGGCCCTCCCTAAGATGCCACGGGGGTCGCCGCCCCCGACTTGAAGACGTAGCCGCAGCCGAGCCGGCGCGCTTCCGCCACGACGTCGTCGACGGGCGCGAGGCCGGCCAGCGTCACGAAACCTTGCGCGCGCAAGCCTCGCCCGGCTTCGGCCGGGCTGCCATGCGGCACGAAGACGCGCCGCGGCGGCGCCACGTCGCCAAGCGCGCCGATCAGTGTGTCCATATAGAGCGTGCAGCCGGTGGCGGTTTCCGCTTCGCGGCCAGCGCCGTCGATGCGATAGCGACCGCCACGACCAAGCTCCGCCTTCACGCCGACACCGAATACGCTGAAGCTGATTCCGGTCTGGTACTCGAAGCCGCGATGCTCGACCGGATCGATGGTAAGCAAGAGACCGGGCATCGCCGCATCGAGCAACCGAGCCAAGGCGTGGAGTGCTTCCGCCTCGCGTCGTGCGATGGCTGGCAATTCGATCTTGGCGAGCCGATCGAAGGCTCGCTCGGCGGGTCCGGTCGCCGCTAATAGCGCGACGAACAGGGCGGCTTTCTTTGCGGCGCGGCGTTCGACCTCGGCGGCGTCCTTATGGTCGAGCGCGCGGCGCAGTTGGCGCTGGGTCTCGGCGTCGAGACCGAGCGAAGCGATCAGCGAGGTGACCAGTGTCGGCGCGTTGAGATCGACCGAGAGCGGCCCGATTTCGAGCGCGGCAAGGCCTTCAAGCGCGAGCAGGATGACTTCGGCATCGGCGGCCGGCCCCTCGGCGCCGATCAGCTCGTAGCCGACCTGGCCGAACTGACGCTCGGGGCGCAGCTCGCTGCCGCGCACGCGCAGGATGTCTTCGGCATAGCTGAGCCGGAGCGGCCGGGGGGCGCGCGCAAGACGGCTCTGCGCGATGCGCGCGACTTGCGGCGTGACGTCGCTCCGAACCGCCATCATACGCTGCGAGATCGGGTCCATCAGGCGGAATGTCTGGTTGGCGAGCGCCGCGCCGGTGCCGCTCAGCAGGCCTTCCTCGAACTCGACGAGCGGTGGCTTGACCCGCTCATAGCCGTGGCCGGCGAAGACGCCAAGCAGGCGCACTCCGACCTCGGCCTCGTGCGCCGCGTCGGGCGGCAGCACGTCCTGAAGTCCGGCGGGCAATAGGGATCGGCTGGCGAGCTCGGTCATGGCGCGCGGAGTTTACACAGCCCCGCGCGTGAGGCCAGCGGGAACGCGCGGCTTCGGTCAAAAGCGGAGCGCGCGGACCTGAACGATGTTGGGCAGCTTGCGCAGGCGCTCGAGCACCTCGTCGGACACCTGCCCATCCACGCTGACCAGCGCGACCGCGGCACCGCCCGGCTCGGCGCGGCCGAGATGGAACGTCGCGATGTTGATCCCGGCGTCGCCGAGCGCCATGCCGAGCCGGCCGATCATGCCGGGTTTATCCTCGTTCGCGACGTAGAGCATGTGGGGCGTCAGCTCGGCCTCCATGCTGATGCCCTTGATCTCGGTGAGGCGCGGCTTGTCGCCGGCGAACAGCGTGCCGGCGACCGCGCGGGTCTGGCGCTCGGTGGTCACGGTGAGCCGAACCAACGTCAAATAGTCCTCGGCCTGGGCGCGCTTGACCTCGCGCACGTCGATCCCGCGCTCGCGCGCGATCAAGGGCGCGTTGACCATGTTGACCGACGACATCAGGGGCTTGAGCAGACCCTGCAGCGCGACCGCGGTCAAAGGCCGCGTGTTCACGCCGGCGACGTCGCCCTCATATTCGATGGTGACGGCCTTCAGCCCGGTCTCGGTCAGCTGGCCGGCGAAGCTGCCGAGCTGGTCGGCGAGCTTCATATAGGGCTTCAGGCGCGGCATCTCCTCGGCGGTGACCGAGGGCATGTTGAGCGCGTTGGCGACCGCCCCGCTGAGCAGAAAATCACTCATCTGCTCGGCGACCTGCACGGCGACGTTCTCCTGCGCCTCCGAGGTCGAGGCGCCGAGATGCGGCGTGCAGATCACCTGATCGAGCGCGAAGAGCGGGTTGTCCTTGGCCGGCTCGGCCAAGAACACGTCGAGCGCGGCGCCGGCGACATGGCCGCTCTCGATCGCGGCCTTGAGCGCCGTCTCGTCGACCAGGCCGCCGCGCGCGCAATTGATGATGCGAACGCCTTTCTTGGTCTGGGCCAGAGCGGCGGCGTCGAGCACGTTCTTGGTCTCGTCGGTGAGGGGCACATGCAGCGTGATGAAATCGGCGCGCGGCAGCAGCGCCTCGAGAGTCACCTTCTCGACGCCGAGATCGGCCGCCCGCTCGGGCGACAAATAGGGATCATAGGCGATCACCTTCATGCGGAGCCCGGTGCCGAGCTTGGCCACGATGGAGCCAATGTTCCCGCAGCCGACCACGCCGAGCGTCTTGCCGTAGAGCTCGACGCCCATGAATTTGTTCTTCTCCCACTTGCTGGCGCGCGTCGAGCGATCCGCCTCGGGCAGTTGGCGGGCGAGCGCCATCATCAGCGCGATGGCGTGCTCGGCGGTGGTGATCGAATTGCCGAACGGCGTGTTCATCACGACGATGCCGCGCGCGGTCGCGGCATCGAGATCGACATTGTCGATGCCGACACCGGCGCGGCCGACCACGGTCAGCTTGTCGCACGCGGCCATGACATCCTTGGTCACCTTGGTCGCTGAGCGCACGGCGAGGCCGTCGACGCCCTTGAGCGCGGCCTTGAGCTCGTCGGGCTTCAGGCCCGGACGCTCGATCACCTCGATGCCGCGCGTGCGGAATACCTCGGCCGCGCGCGGGCTCATCTGATCGGCAATCAAGACTTTCGGCACGGGCTCGGCTCCTATCCTTGCTTCACGCTGGCATAGGCCCAGTCGAGCCACGGGAAAACCGCTTCGAGGTCCTTGGTTTCGACGGTCGTGCCGGCCCATAGCCGGAGGCCGGGCGGCGCGTCGCGATAGGCGCCGAAATCATAGCCGGCGCCCTCCTTCTCGACCAAGCCGACCAGCTTCTTGGCGGCGTCGGCGCGGCCCTTCTCGTCGAGCGCGGTGAACCAGGGATCGACGATCTTGAGACAGACCGAGGTGCGCGAGCGGCTCTTCGAATCGCCGGCCAGGAAATCGACCCACGCGGCCTGGGAGACCCAGCGCTCGATCGCCTGATAATTGGCGATGCAACGCGCGCGCACGGCTGGCGCACCGCCGATGGTTTCCATCCATTTCAAGGCGTCGAGCGCGTCCTCGACGCAGAGCATGGAGATCGTATTGATCACCTCACCCTCGAAGATGCCCTCGTTGATTTTCCCGCCCTTGGTGAGCCGGAAGATTTTCGGAATCGGCCAGGCCGGCGTGTGGCACTCGAGCCGCGCGACCGCGCGCGGCGAGAGCACGATCATGCCGAAGCCGGCTTCGCCGCCCATGACCTTCTGCCAGGAATAGGTCGTGACATCGAGTTTCGACCACGGCAGCTCATAGGCGAACGCGGCCGAGGTCGCGTCGCAAATCGTGAGCCCTTGGCGATCGTCGGGAATCCAATCGCCGTCGGGCACGCAGACGCCCGAGGTCGTGCCGTTCCAGACGAACACCACATCGCGCGCGAAATCGACCGTCGCGAGATCGGGCAGCTTGCCGTAATCGGCCTTGAGCACGCGCGCGTCCTTCAGTTTCAATTCTTTCTGCGCGTCGCTCACCCAGCCTTCGCCAAAGCTCTCCCAGGTCAGCAGGTCAACCCCGCGCGGGCCGAGCAGCGACCACATGGCGAGCTCGACCGCGCCGGTATCCGAACCCGGCACGATGCCGACGCGCCAGGCCGCCGGCACGCCCAGAAGCGCGCGCGAGCGGTCGATGACCTCTTTCAGCTTCGCCTTGGCCGGCGTCGCGCGGTGCGAGCGACCGAGCGTGGCACCAGAGAGCGCGGCCAGCGTCCAGCCCGGACGCTTGGCGCACGGGCCCGGAGAGAAGCATGGATTTTGCGGCCGAACGGTCGGCTTCATGGCGGAGGGCTCTCGTTCTGACAGGGCGACGAAGAGGCGATCGCGGACGCCAAGGCTGAGCGGGGAACCGCGCGAGCGGCGCGGATACTAGGAGTCATGCTGCACCGCGTCAAACGCGACGAAGCGCGCGGATTGTCGCAGCCGGGGGTTAAGAGAGAGTTGGTTCGTGCCGGCTCAACCCCAACTCTCAGTCCGAATCCGTCACCCCGCGAAGCGAGTCTCGGGCAGGCCGCGCGCACCGGTGCCGGTGACCGCGAAGATGCCGCCGCCATGGGGTTGCGGCTTGGCGGCGTCGCCGAACAGCTCACGCCCCTTGGGCCCGAGGAAATCGGTCCTGCCCATCGAG
This sequence comes from Rhizobium sp. Q54, assembly GCA_945892755.1. Classification (GTDB taxonomy): domain Bacteria; phylum Pseudomonadota; class Alphaproteobacteria; order UBA828; family UBA828; genus SHWC01. The sequence goes on from CAMDDO010000011.1 coordinate 42,742, forward strand.
GTCATGTAGATCACGTCGAGCTTGTCGCCGCCGAACATCGCGCTGGTGATGGTCTTGCACGGAATCGGAATGCGCCGCTCGATCTTGCCCTCCGGCGTGTAGCGCACGAGCTGGCCCGAGATGATCTCGGCATTCCACAGATAGCCCTCGGCATCGACGGTCGAGCCGTCGGGTATGCCGCGCTGGCCCTCGGTCGAGATGAACAGGCGCTTGTTGCTGATCGCGCCGGTCTCGATGTCGTAGTCGTAGGCGTACATCTCTTTGCGGAAGCTGTCGGTGTGATAGAAGGTCTTGTTATCGGGGCTCCAGCTCGGCCCGTTATTGCAGATGATGCCGCCTTCGAGCTTGTGCACGCTCAAGTCCGGGTCGAGCCGGTAGAGGCCGCAGATCGGCGCCTCGGCGATCTGGTCCTCGCCGCCGGCGAAGAAGCGGCCGCGCCGGTCGACCTTTCCGTCATTGAACTGAATGTCCTTGTCGGCATCGACCAGCGCGATCAGCTCGGTCTTGCCGGTCTTGAGGTCGAAGAAATAGAAGCCGTCCTTCATGGTGATGACGGCGCCGCCCTTCTGGCGCAGGGCGAACGCGCCGACGATCTTGGGCAATTGCCAGGTCTTGGTGCGGCCGCTCTTCGGCTCGAGCGACCACACCTGCTTCTCGAGCATGTCGACCCAGTAGAGCAGGCCGTCGACCGGGTCCCACAGCGGTCCCTCGCCGAGACAATTCTTGGCTTCGACAACGCATTCGACCTTGACCATGGTCTGCCTCCCGTCATGGCGCGTGGTGTTGGGTTGCCATGCTACCGCGATCGCCCCGTGCCATCGAGCCTAGGCGTGCCCGCGCTCGGGCAATCGGCCTGCCGGCATAGTCGGTGCAGTTCTCGGAGCGGCCAGTAAACGGTCGTTAATATGATCAATTGTCCTGATCGCGTAGCGACGCGTTAGCCAACTGATAAACAATTCAATTTAGGGTGTTAACCGCATCATCAGATTTATAGCCTCCGCGAGTGGGCGACAGCGACATGCTTGGCAACAGCGCCTCGAAGTTCGGCCGATTGGCGGCCCGGTTGGGTTTTCGTGCGCCCAGCCGCCAACTCGCCCTGAGCATAGGCTGTACCACCGCCGCGACAGGCCTGTTCGCCCTAGGCTACGCCCTGCCGCCCGGAATGGCCGATGGCTTTCCCTATGTGGCGCTCGTGTTCCTGGCGCTGTGGCATCCGCGGCGCCTGGCGCCGTTCGTCCTGGCGGCGGTCGGCACGGCACTTGCGATCGCCGACGTTCTGATCGAATTCCACGCGGGGGTGATCGATCGGGCGATGCTGGCCAATGACGGGGGGGCGATCATCCTGATTTGGCTCGTCGCACTCGTCATCTTCCGTCACGTCAGCGCCAAGAACCGTCTCGCGTCCCTATTTGAATTTGCGCCCGATGCCCTGGTCTTGGTCGGCCGCGACGGGAAGATCGCGGACATGAACGCACAGGCCGAGATCCTGTTCGGCTATCGCCGTTCGGAGCTGCGGCAAACGCCCGTGGAACTGTTGATGCCGACGCGCTTCCGAGCAGACCACGAGACGCTTTCGAAGAATTTCGTTAGCGCGTCGCGAAGCCGCGCGATGAGCCCCGGCCGAGAGATCGTGGCCTTGACGAAGGACGGGCGGGAAATCTCCGTCGAAATCAACCTCTCGCCGATGTCGACCGACCGCGGCCCGATGGTCTATGCCGCCGTGCGCGATATCGCGGCTCGCAAGCGGATCGAGGAGGCCGGTCGCCAAAACGAGGCGCGTTATCGCGCGCTGTTCGAATCGAGCCAGGACGGCATCGTTTTCTGTACGCTCGACGGGCACATCGAAGACGCGAATCAGGCCTATCTCGACATGCTCGGCTACGACATCGACACGCTGCGCACCTTGGATTATCGACAGATCACGCCCGAGCGCTGGGCCGCGTCCGAAGCCAAGATCATTCAAGAGCAAGTCGTGGCGCGCGGTTATTCCGACGTCTACGAGAAGGAATATGTCCGCCGCGATGGCACCGTGTTTCCGGTGCAGGTCCGTGCCTGGCTGCTCAAGGACAGGCACGGCCAACCGGTCCACCTGATGGGTTGGGTCCGTGACATCACCACGTTCAAGAAAGCCGAGGAAAGCGAGCGTCGAATCCAGGAGCGCTACCGCGCCCTGTTCGAATCAAGCCAAGACGGCATCTCGTTCAATACGCTCGACGGGCGCATCGAGGAGGCCAATCAAGCCTATCTCGACATGTTGGGTTATGACATCACCGAGCTGCGCGCCTTGAATTACCGGCAGATCACGCCGGAGCGCTGGCATCAAGCGGAAGCCGATATCCTTCAGACTCAGATCATGTCGCGCGGCTTCTCCGAAATCTACGAGAAGGAATACATTCGTCGCGATGGGAGCGTGTTTCCGATCCAGATACGGGCCTGGCTGCTCAAGGACGGGCACGGCCAACCGGTCCACCTCATGGCGTGCGTGCGCGACATCACCGTGTTCAAGCAGGCCGAGAATGCAATGATCGCGGCGAAAGAAGCCTCCGAGCTCGCCAATCGCGCCAAATCCGAATTCCTCGCCAATATGAGCCACGAGCTGCGTACGCCGCTCAACGCGATCACCGGCTTCTCAGACCTGATGTTTCGCGAGATCTTTGGCCCGCTCGGCGATCCGAGATACAAGGAATACGTCAAGGATATCGCTGACTCGGGCAAGCACTTGTTCGACCTAATCAGCGATATCCTGGACTTGTCGAAGATCGAGGCGGGGAAGCTCCAGCTTGCGGAAGTCGCGGTCGACGTACGCGAGACGATCAAGGCTTGCGCCATTCTCGTTCAGGAGCGCGCCAGGATCGGAAACGTGGCGCTCGTGTCCGAAATCGATGACTCTGTTCCGCTCGAGCTCCGTGCCGACCGGCGCATGCTGAAGCAAATCGTCATCAACCTGCTCTCCAACGCCGTGAAGTTCACGCCGCCCGGCGGGCGGGTCACGATGCAGGCTTGGGCCAGCGCCGAGAGCGGCTTGGTCTTGCGGATCGTCGATACCGGCATCGGCATGGCGCCTGAGGCGATCCCGATGGTGTTCAAGCGGTTCGAGCAGCTCGACAGCCGCCTAAACCGCAAATATGAGGGGACGGGGCTTGGCCTGCCACTGGTCAAGTCCCTGGTCGAGCTGCACGGCGGCGTCGTGAGTCTGCAAAGCGAGGTTGGCGCCGGCACCACCGCCACGGTCTGCTTTCCGGCATCGCGGCTCATTGTCGCCGACACCAGGCGAGGCGACCGCGATCAATCGACGGTATCGGCGCGCAAGGCCAAGGCGTCCTGAGCGCCGCCGCTCCGGCGGCCGCCACGAATGTTCCAAAACCCAAGACGCCTCGCGGGCGTCCGCGCTGCCGTGCCGTGGCCGGTGACTTATCTGTGATACGCCGGGAGCGCTCAATAGGGCGTGCCGTCCTTGTGGCTGATCTGCCATTTGCCGTCGGCCCCCATGCGCGCGCGAAGGTCATCGCGCGGATAGCTCGCCTCGTCGCCGGGCGTGCGGTCGCCGATTTCGAGAAACACGACATCGCCGCTCGTGCGGTTGACCAAATGATGCGCCGCGCCGCCCGCCGCAAAGCCCGCGCACATACCGGGACGTAGCAGCTCCTCGCCCGTCTCGGTGACCAAGGTCGGCGTGCCTTGCAAGACATAGACGAACTCATCTTGCTTGGCGTGCCGATGCAGCAGCGCCGATTCCGCGCCGGGCTCGAGCCGGGTCAGATTGACGCCGAAATTCTTGAGCCCGAACAGATCGCCGAGCGGGCGCTTCTCGCGCCCCGCCACGCGCGTCGCCAAGGGCGCGGGATAAATCGACTGCCTCGAGCGCGGCGGCGCTTCGATCGCATTGATCGCGGTCGGTCTGGTGCTGGCGGACATGGTGCTCACTCCATCACGCTTGAAAAAATTCCTTTGGCGTCAGTTCGATCACGCCGTCGAGATAAAGCGCGCAACGCCCGGCGATCTCGATCCGATCGCCGACCAGCGCGCAGCTCATCGATCCGCCACGCGCCGAAAGCTGACGGACGCTAAGTCGATCCTTGCCCAGCCGCTTCGCCCAGTAGGGCACGAGCGCGGTCTGCGCGTTGCCGGTCACCGGATCCTCGGGCACGGCGTTCTTGGGCGCGAAGAAGCGCAGCACATAGTCGACCCCGCCCTCGCCCAGCGCGGTCGCGACCACGCCGCGCAGGTCGAGCGTCTCGAGCACGGCGAGATCGGGCTTCAGCGCCCGCACAATCGCCGCGTTCTCGAACACCGCGATGTGATCAGGACCTGCCCATGCCTCGACAGGCGCGTGGCCGAGGCCCTTCACGAGCGCGGCGGGCGCGGGATCATTGCGGCGCGGCGGCGTGGCCGGAAAGTTCATCACCAAGAGGCCATCATCGCGCCGCTCGACCGTCAGCGTCCCGCTCTTGGTCTCGAAACGCACGACGCGCGCCTTGGGCCGCAGAAAACGAAACACCGCATCACCGGCCGCCAGCGTGGCATGGCCGCACAGAGCGACCTCGACATTCGGCGTGAACCAACGCAGGCCAAAGCTTTCGCCCTGGGCCACGAAGAACGCGGTCTCGGATTGGTTGTTCTCCGCGGCGATTTGTTGCATCAGCGCATCGTCGAGCCACATGTCGAGCGGCACGATCGCGGCCGGATTGCCGGTCAGCGGCCGCTCGGCGAAAGCGTCGATCTTGAGCAGCCTGAGCTTCACGCGAGCCTCAGATGGTTATCGTGGCCGCGAGATAGGGCGCGACGCGCCCCGCGATCTCGACGCGCGGGCCCCGATCGACGCAGCGCAGCTCGCCGCCCCGCGCGGAGACTTGGTGCGCCCGTAGCTCTTTCTTGCCAAGCCGCGTGCTCCAATAGGGCGTCAACTGGCAGTGCGCCGAGCCTGTCACCGGATCTTCCGGCACGCCGAGCTTGGGCGCGAAGAAGCGCGAACAGAAATCGGCCTTGCGTCCGGGTGCGGTGACGATGACGCCGCGCAAGTCAAGCCGTGCCAGCGCGCGCATGTCGGGCTTGAGCGCTCGCACCTGGTCCTCGCTCCCCAACACGGCCATGTAGTCGGGCCCGGCAAATACCTGCGCGGGCACGAGCCCGAGGCCTTCGATTAGCGCCTGCGGGGCCGCGCTCGGCGCCGCGCCGACCGCAGGGAAATCCATCACCAGCTGATCGCCATCGCGGCGCACGGTGAGCCGGCCACTGCGCGTCTCGAAGTGAAGCGCGTCGCCCCTGGCCATGCCCTGACCAAACAGCACATAGGCCGCGCCGAGCGTCGCGTGGCCACAGAGATCGACCTCGGCCGCCGGGGTGAACCAGCGCAGGCGATAGCCCGCCCCCTCGGGCACGGCATAGGCCGTCTCCGACAAATTGTTCTCGGTCGCGATCGCCTGCAACGTGGCATCGTCGAGCCAGGCGCCGAGCGGCACGACGGCCGCCGGATTGCCCTGGAACACGCGGCTCGCGAAAGCGTCGACCTGGTAGAGCTCAAGCTGCATCGAATAAGTCTCACCGATCGACAAGGGGCGAGCAAGCCGCCCGGCCATCGATTACAATCATGGCCCCTATGCGATTCTCTCCTGCCCTTTCCCTTCTCGTCGTTCTTTTCGCGCTCGCGGTTTCGAGCCCGCCGGCCGACGCGGCGGGGGATGCCGCCAAGCCGGAAGGTTTCGTCACCGGCTACGCGGCGTTCCTGAGCGGCGACTATGCGCGCGCGCAGGCGCTCTGGCAGCCGCTCGCCGAAAAGGGCGACGTCGACGCCGCGTTCAATCTCGGGGCGCTCTACGACAACGGCTATGGCGTGGTCGCCGACCCGGAATCCGCCATGAAATGGTACAAGCGCGCGGCTGACAAAAAGCTCGGGCCCGCCGAGGTCGCGCTCTCGCGTCTGGTGAGGGCCAAGGCGGCGGGCACGCCGAACGATCCGAGCGCCGACGCCGCGCTGCGCCAATTGAAGACCGCGGCCGAGCGCGGCTCGCCCGAAGCCCAGTTCACGCTGGGCGCCGCCTATGACCGCGGCCTCGGGGTGATCCCCAATTACGCGACCGCGGCCTCATGGTACCAGCGGGCGGCCGAACAGGGTCTCCCCGAGGCACAGTACAATTTGGCGACCCTTTACGACCAAGGCCTCGGTACCCAAACCGATCCCGCGCTCGCGCTCTATTGGTATCGCAAGGCGGCGGAGTCCGGCAGCCCGCTCGCGGCGAACAATCTGGGCTTCCTGCACGAGCGCGGGTTGGGCGTGCCGCAGGATGACGGAGCGGCGCTCGCCTGGTACCGCAAGGCCGCCGAGGCGGGGCTCGATACGGCGCAGACCAATCTCGCGATCATGCTTCAGCTGGGCCGGGGCGCCGCGCGCGATTATGGCGAGGCGGCGCACTGGTTCCGCGCCGCCGCGGATCAAGGCGATGCCGAGGCCGCGCTCAATCTTGGCGTGCTCATGGCCAATGGCCTCGGTCTCGACAAGGACCCGGTCGAAGCCTTGAGCTGGCTGGCGCGGGCCAAGATCTCTAGCGACGCGGCGCTCGCCACGCGCGCGACCGCGTTGTTCGACACGCTCGCGGCCAAACTCGACGACCGGCAGGTCGCGGCCGCCGCGGCGCGCGCGGCCGAGCAGGTGCCGCGCCCGACGCCGATCACGCTCGCGACGCGGGGCGACGGCCGACCACAACCGCGTCCGCTCGGCACGTTCGGCGACACCGCGCTCGCCGCCCAACGTTATCTCGCTTTGCTGGGCTTCTATGACGGTCCGGTCGACGGCGCCGGCGGACCAAGAACACGTGCGGCGGTGCTCGCGTTTTGGCGCGCGCGCGACCCAAAAGCGAAGAACGGCGACGTCACCCCGCTCCTGCTGGCCACCGTTGCCGCCGCGTATTTCGCTCGGGGCGCCGCCCCGGGAGCGCCGTGAACCGCGCCACTGTGATCACAGTTTTGGTGGACCGGCGGGCCGAAATGAGCAATAGTCTTGGCTAGGCTGACCAGAAGCGCGTTCGCCTCGATCAGCGTCGGCCGGCATAACCCGCGAACCGAATCGGAGACTTCCAAATGAGCGTGCAACCCGCCCACAATCTTTCGCTCGAAGAGATGGATAAGCAGAGTTTCCTGCATCCCTATACCGCGCTGGCCGATCACGCCAAGGCGGGGCCGCGCATCATTTCGTCCGCCAAGGGCGTCAAGGTCACCGACATCAAGGGCAAGGAATATATCGACGCACTCGCCGGCCTCTGGTGCGTCAACATCGGCTGGGGCCGCGACGAGGTCGCCGAGGCGATCTTTGAGCAGGCCAAGAAGCTGGCCTACTACCACTCCTTCGCCTCGATGGCGAACGAGCCGGCGATTCGCCTGGCCGATCGAGTCCTGCGCCTTGTGCCGAACAACATGAGCAAGATCTTCTTCGGCAATTCGGGCTCGGACGCCAACGACACCAACGTCAAGCTGGTCTGGTACTACAACAATTTGCGCGGCAAGCCGCAGAAGAAGAAGATCATCGCGCGCCAGCGCGGCTATCACGGCGTGACCGTCGCGGCCGCCTCGCTGACCGGCATCCCGATGGTGCACACCGCGTTCGACCTGCCCCTGAAGGGCTTCCTCCACACCGAGGCGCCGCACTTTTACTGGAATGCCGAGCCCGGCCAGACCGAGGAGCAGTTCTCGAAGTCGCTCGCCGAGAAGCTCGAGAAGATGATTCTGGCCGAGGGACCGGAAACGGTCGCCGCCTTCATCGCCGAGCCGGTGATGGGCGCCGGCGGCGTGATCGTGCCGCCGAAGAACTACTTCCAGGAAATCCAGAAAGTCCTGAAGAAATACGACGTGCTGATGATCGCCGACGAGGTGATCTGCGGCTTCGGGCGCACCGGCAACTGGTTCGGCTCGCAGACTTATGGCATCGAGCCCGACATCATGACCATCGCCAAGGGTCTGACCTCGGGCTATCAGCCGCTCTCCGGCTCGATCATCGCACCGAAGATCTGGGACGTGCTGGTCACCGGCACGCCTGAGGTCGGTGCGTTCGCGCATGGCTATACCTATAGCGCGCACCCGATCGCGGCCGCCGCCGCAATGGCCAATCTCGACATCTTCGAGAAAGAAGACCTGGTCGGCAAGTCGGCCAAGACCGGCGCCTATTTCCAGAAGATCATGCGCGAGAAGATCGGCAGCCACCCGCTGGTCGGCGAAGTGCGTGGCGTCGCGCTGATGTGCGGCGTCGAGATCGTGGCCGACAAAGCGAAGAAGACGCCGCTGCCGATGTCGCTCAAGGTGGCGCCACGGCTCGGCAATCTCTGCCTCGAGGAAGGCCTGATCAGCCGCGCGCTGATGGGCGCCAACGCCATGGCATTCTCGCCGCCGCTCGTGATCACCGAGAGCGAGTGCGACGAGATCGTGAGCCGCTTCACCCGCGCGCTCAACAAGCTGGCCGATCAGCTGGTCAAGGACGGCAGTTGGAAGGCCGCCGCCTGAGCAAGCGGACCGCGTTCGGATCGTTGCGAAGGGGGCCTCCGGGCCCCCTTCGTGCGACTGGAAGGCGAAGAGAGGACGGGGCTCTTCTCTTTCTCGTCATGCCCGCGCTTGACGCCGGCATCCAGGCCTACTCCGGAAAGTTGGATGGCCGGGTCTTCGCCCGGCCATGACGACACGAAATGACGCGGCCGGTCGGCCATAACAACGCCTTGACGGGCCGCGCAATGCCCCCTCAACTCCTCTCACCCGCAACCGCGCCACGCAGAGGAAACCCGCCATGACGCT
>CAMDDO010000012.1 GCA_945892755.1 Rhizobium sp. Q54
CGGATGAAAGCTCGTCGGCCACGTCGTCATTGGCATGGCGCTGGCCGGATTCGGCCGCGATCCCGTTCGGGTCGAGGATCATGATGACGCTGCCGTCGCCGAGAATGGTATTGCCCGAGAACATCGTGATGTTCCTGAGGATCGGCGAAACCGGCTTGACCACGATTTCTTCGGTATCGAAGACGCGATCGACAATGATGCCGAAATTGTATGCCCCAACCTGGGTGACCACGATGAAGGACTCGCTGGTCACGGTCGCATCGGCCGCCACCGCGACCTGCGTCTGGTCAAGATTGAGCACGTCGGCTCGGGTCGTGCCGACCACGGCCATGACCTTGGCGCTCAAATTGGCGGGGACACCCAGCTCATCGAGCGTCGATTTGAGATGCCGGGCGACCGCATCGAAATGCTTGGACTCAAGACCCTGATCGACCAGCCGCTCGTGCGCCGCCCGCATGTCGCTGCCGCGGTAGCGGTTCGGCCCGCCCAGCGCGGCCGTAAAGAATGCGACTTGCTGCTTCTTGAGCCAATCGATCTTGGTATTCTCGAAGAACGGCTTGAGCATGTCGTCGGCGAGCACCTTGACGTAGAGCTTGTCGACCGCGGCCTTGACGGCCGCGCCGCCGCCGATCTGCTGATAGAGACTCTGCTCCGATGATTCGGCCATGGCGTTCTTGGGCTTGCCGCTCAGGCCAAGGGTCTGGCCGAGCGAGGCAAGCGGCAGCAATCGGTTGCGCAAGCGCAACACCGGCGTGCCATTGATCACTTCGATCTTGTGCTCGGAGTCGGATTTGGTTCGGACCAGCTCGACCACGGAGATCTGCGGAATGGCGAATTTCTCGCCGCCTGCCTCGACGATCAGGGCTGAGACGATCGCCAGTGTCAGGGGAATCTTGATCGTGAAAGTCGATCCCTTGCCAGCCGCGGTCGTCAGGTCGACGGTGCCGCCGATGCGCTCGATGTTGGTGCGCACCACGTCCATGCCGACGCCCCGGCCGGACACCGCGGTGACCTGCTGCGCCGTCGAAAAGCCGGCGCGAAAAATGAACTGCAGAACTTGCTGGTCCGACATGTTCTCGGCTTCGGCTTCGCTCGCGAGCCCATTCTCGACCGCCTTGGCGCGCACGCGCTTGGTATCGATGCCGCGACCGTCGTCCGTAATCTGGATGATGATGTGGCCGCCCTCATGGAAGGCGTTGAGACGAATCTTGCCGGTCTCGGGCTTGCCGGCGGCCTTGCGCTGAGCCGGCGTCTCCAGGCCGTGATCGCCCGAATTGCGCACCATGTGGGTGAGCGGGTCCTTGATCAGCTCGAGCACCTGTCGATCGAGCTCGGTCTCCGCGCCGACCATCTCGAGGTCGATCTTTTTGTTGAGGTCATGCGCCAGCGAACGAACGATGCGCGGCAGTTTGGCCCACGCGTTGCCGATGGGCTGCATGCGCGTCTTCATCACGCCTTCCTGGAGGTCGCTCGTGATATGGCTGAGCCGCTGCAGCGGCGCCTTGAACTCGCTGTCCTCGTGCGAGCGCACCATCTGAAGCAGTTGATTGCGCGTCAACACCAACTCGCTCACCGTCGTCATCAGGTTTTCGAGCTGCTGCACGCTGACGCGGATCGACTGGTTCGCGATATTGGATTCGCCGCCTTTGTCGCCCGTGGCGTCGGTGGCGGCCTTGGGCGCGGTCTCGTCCGCCGCCGGACTCGTCGGCGAAACACCCTCCGTCTCGGCGTCATCGTGACCTGTTGCGGTCGGCTCGAGCGCCTGGTCGGCGGCAACCGCGATTGCTTGCGCCTTGGTGCCGCCGATCGCTTCCAGAACCAGTTCGACCAGAGCCGGCGCGATATTGAGATCGCCGAGCGTGTTTTTCAGATGGTTCGTCAGCGGCGCCAACTGTGCCGCACCGAGCTGGTCACCAACCAACAAGGGATGGCCGCCAGACGGCTCGGTGCTGGCCGGGTCTTGCGGACCGCCGAGAGCGATGGTCAGCGCGGCGCGCAGCTGCTGTTTCAACGTGCCAGCATCGCCACTGGCAAAATACGCGGAGATCGAAGCGTCTTTGAGGACCTTGGCAAAAAACAGTTCGACCGTCGCCTCGATCGCGATCGCGCCGCCGATCTGCTCGAACAGGCCGGAGACTTTGGCCGCAGGTATCGGAGCCGGGCTTGCCGGAGCCGGGCTCGCTGCTGCCGGGCTCGCTGCTGCCGCGACGCTTTCGCCCTTGGCGAGCGCGTTCAGTCGCGCGATCAGGTCGGTATCCTGACCGGCCGGTTCGGCCTCGGTCTTTTCGATGACCGCCAGAATCTCTTTGATCTTGTCGATCGACACCAGAATCAGCGAGACCGCGTCCGAGGTAACCTGGAGCTGGCCGTCGCGGATCTTGCCGAGCACATTCTCCGCCGCGTGGGCTACCGATTCGAGGCGTGGCAGGCCGAGGAAGCCGCAGGTTCCCTTGACCGTGTGAACCAAGCGAAAAATACTTCCGATCAGCTTCGGATCGGGATTTTGTTCGAGTTTGACCAGTTCCACGTCAAGCGTTGACAAGCTCTCGGCGCATTCGGTCAGAAATTCGCTCAGTAGATCGTCCATAGTATCCCCTCGTTGGCGCATGTCGCGGCGGGCCTAGCGCGGCCTGCCAGGCCGGCAAGCTCGAACACAAACCGGAAACAGACCTCCGGCCACGAGAGAATTGCTGGGGAGCGGTTAAATTGCCGTAAAGTAAACGCGCCGGTCAGACGACCTGGTGATCCGATCCAGACGCTTGGGATCCAAGCGTCTGGTGAATCGGACCACCAGATCAATGAGCTGGTGGTGCGATTCAGCTAACGGAAGGGCAGATCCGTTAGCAGCGCAGCACTAGCGTTTGTTCAAGGCCGAGCGGCCTGGATTTCCAGTGTCGCCGGCTTGCCTGGCGGCAGCTCCACCGCCAAGCCGAGCGCGGCGGCGAGCCGCCCCGTGTAGTAGGAATAGGCGGTTCGGGGATCGAGGCCGGGCACCCCGGCCCCATCGGCCGAAGCACCGGCAATCAGGGCCTGTTGGGCCGCCGGCTCGAAGTTGAGCCGCTGGCCATTGGCGGTCACCACGATCGCGGGCGCCGCGAGGCTGCCCTTCAGGCGCACCGTCACGCCGCCGCCGCCAATCACCGAATGACCCGCTAGGTAGGCGAAGTTGAGCGCGAGCTTGAGCAGCGATGGCCCGGCTTCGCCGGCCTGGGGCGAGAGCGAGTCGTCCCAGCTGATCGTGACCTTGGTTTCCGCCAGGACCTTCTCGATCAGGCCGTGCGCCTCTTTCGAACCCAGGGTCTGGCCCCGCCCGATGGCCGCCCTGAAGAAGCTCAATCGGTTGATCGCCTTGGCCGCGCTCTCGACGATCATTGTGCGCGAGGTCGCGAGCATGTCGGGATCGGCTTCGTCCTCCAAGCTTTCCGCGATCATATTGAGCGCGCTGAGTGGCCCCAACAGGTCGTGACAGAGCTTGGCACCCACCAGCGAGACCAGCCGAATATCGTCGGATTGTGCGGCGGGTTTCATGCCAGCATCCTTAGAGCAATGAGGCCGCTACTTGCCGTTACTGCTATTATCAAGGCGATTCTCGCACTGCAAGCTTCAGACGGGCCGGAGCAGGCCGAAGCGGGCCATTTCAGCGTCGAACGTAGATCCGTCAACATCGGCTTCGTGGCTCACGCGCCAGCACAAAGGGAGGCCGCTGCACCATGACACTTTCGCTTGCGCCTGGCGATTGGGTCCGCCTTCCAGAGGCGCCGGAATGGGGCGCGGGGCAGGTCCAGTCCGTGGTCGGTGATCGTGTCACCGTCAATTTCGAGCATGCGGGGAAGCGTTTGGTCAACGCCGCGGTCGCAAATCTCGCCCGTAGTGCGGCACCGAGTGCGGAACAGAATCAATGAGACGATCCCGCGCAAGGCAGAGTCCTCGATAATGCTTCTCAAGCAGCTCTCTTACCTGATTGCCCTTGCGCGTGAGCGTCACTTCGGACGGGCGGCGGAGGCGTGCAAGGTCTCGCAACCGACGCTTTCGACCGCCATACGTGAGCTTGAATCCGAGCTCGGCGTGCCAATCGTCATGCGTGGTCGACGTTTCGAGAGACTTACGCCCGAAGGCGAGCGCGTTCTGGCCTGGGCGGCGCGCATCCTTGCCGACCGCGATTCGCTGGTCCAGGATCTGAGCGACATGCGGGGCAGCCTGCACGGTCACCTTAGAATCAGCGTGGTGCCGACGGCCTTGCCGGTAATCGCACGACTGACCGCGCCGTTCAACGAACGGCATCCGCACGTTACCGTGACCGCGACGGTGGCGAGCTCAGTCAGCATCCAACGCGGCCTCGACAATTTCGAGCTCGATCTCGGCGTCACCTATCTCGACAACGAGCCCATTCGCCACGTTCGTTCGTTTCCGCTTTACCGTGAGCGCTATTGCCTGCTGGTTCCGCGGCGCGCGGCTGAAGCAAAGGAATTGCGCATTACCTGGCACGACGCCGCCAAGCAGGAGCTTTGTTTGCTCACGCCCGACATGCAGAACCGCCGCATCGTCGACGCGGCCTTTCGCGCCGCCGGCGCCGAACCCAATACCAGGGTCGAGACCAATTCAATCACGGGGCTGATCCTTCATGTTCAGGGCGGGCAATTGGCGAGCGTGGTGCCGCGGCACTTTCTGATGGCGCCCGGCCTGCCCGAGGGCGTCCGTGCGCTCGATCTTGTCGAACCGGAGCTCAGCCACCTGGTCGGTGTGGTGGTGGCCGATCGCGAACCATTGGCCCCGACCGCCAAGGCCATGCTCGGAATCGTCAAGGCGCTGTCCAAGCGCGATTTGTTCGCGCCCGACGATTCGGTGACATAGATCCGCAGCACAATGCGCGGCCTGACACGGTTGATCACCCGTATTGGCGATATCGCGGTCGCGAATCATTCGCTGCCGGATTCGATCAGCCGCTGCGCCTCATCCAAATCCTCAGGGCTGTTCACGTTGAAGAACGGATCGACCGGGTCGGCCGTGAACTCGACGGTCGCCACCCGATAGCGCGCGGTCCAGGCGTCAACCTTGCGCACGCCCTCCTCGATGAGCGCGTGGCGCAGCGCGTCGGCCAGCGAGAGCGACCAAAGCGCCATGACCGGATGGGTTCGTCTATTCGATGCGGCGCAAGCAATCGGCGCGCCGTCGCGCTCAGCGGCGGCGCGGAGGCGTGCGACTAGATCAAGCGGCACGAACGGCACATCGGTCGCGATGCTGACGAGCCAAATTGACGCCGGCACATTCGCCTTGGCCCAAAGCATTCCCGACAAGACCCCAGCAAGCGGCCCGGCCTGACCGTCCACGACGTCGGCTATGACTGGCAGGCCGAACGCCGAAAAGCGCGCCGGATCGCCATTGGCGTTCAGAACCACCGTCGCGACCTGCGGTCCGACGCGCTCGATGATACGGCTCAGCATGGGCCGCCCGGCGAGCGTCAGAAGACACTTGTCACCGCCACCCAAGCGCCGGGCTCGACCGCCCGCCAGCAGCACGCCGACCGTCTCAGTCGGCATCGGCAGTCTCGGACGGAACGAGCGCCATCGGCTCACGCCCGATCAAGCCTTCGATCAGCGCGCTGTCGAACGGATCGAGTAGAGCCAAATCGTTCTCGAAAACGACACGGTGGTCTAGTCCGGCGATCGGCGCGCCGATGCGGTTCTCGCACGTGGCACCACCCGATTTGAGCCGTTCGATCAGCGCCGCCTCGGCGAGCGACAAGAGGTCGGGCGTAAAATCGTCGTCGCAGGGCGCATAATGAAAGCGCGCGCGTTCTGCCTCGGCGCGCGCAAGCGCCAGGGTGTGCGAGAGACCGTTATAAGCGGCGAAGCGCGCCTCGCGTGTCGCGGTGAACCAGGCATCGCCCGCGGCATCGCGCAGTGGCTGCGCGAACGAAAGCAGCCGGGTCAAATGTTGCTCGACGCGTGACAGCAGATTCACGCTCTGCCCGGCATAGGCTATCACGCGCCCGCCCGCATAGTGTTTGAGCCTGAGATAGACCGCCGGCACCGCGAGCGCATCGAGCCCGTCCGCCTCGCTCGGGAACCGTCCGGCGCCGACCGGGCCATGCCAATGAAGTACGATCATGGCGCGATGATATCAGAAATCCCTCCCTCCCCTATCGCAGGGAGGGAGGGATTTTCGAACGAGTGTCGATCAGGCCTTGTCGATCAGGCTCGGCCAGCCTGACTTCGCCTTGTTGATCGCATCAACCATGCGATCCTCGCCCTTCTTCTTGATGAACTTCTGCCACTCCTTGGCGGCCTTCTGCATCGCTTCCTTGACCGTCGTCGTGCCGGCCATGGCGGCCGAGATGTTCTCGTCAAGGATGTTGTGCAGGCCAAAGGCGCCCGGAATGGCAAGCGTCGGCACCGAGCGTTTGATCGTCTCAGCGATCACCGGCACGTGGTAGGGCTTATAGGTTTCGAGCACCAGCGGGTCCTCGAAATTGGCGGTCTGGAACGGATCGAAGAAGCCGCCCGGGTTCGCGGTCAACCACGTGAAGACGCGCGTCGAGCCTGTCCATTGTAGGAACAAATAGGCCGCCTCCTTGAATTTGCTCTGGCTCGAGACACTGCCATTGTTGCCGAGATAGAGCGTCGAGCGGCGTATCAGGTCATTGCCGAATTGATGACCGGGCGGCACGAACGAGTTCAGCTTGCCAACGATCGCGCTCGCGGGCTTGCCCTTGTCGTCCATTCGGTCATTGAATTTCGGCAGGTTGGTGAAGGTCGACATCATGATCGATTTGCCGCCGGCCATGGCGCCATAATATTCGGACCAGCTCCAGGCGAGCCCATCCTTGGTCGACCATTTCAGGCTATCGACATGCTCCTGCGTCGCCTGGATGCCAAGCTCTGAATCGATCATCGGCTTGCCGGCATCGTCGAACAAATAGAAGTTCGGCGCCGCCTTGCTGACATAGCGGGCATACCAATTCGAGATGCCCCAGAACGGGCTCATCATATTGCCGTTGCCGTAGAAGCCCTTGCCGGTGAAGAACGCGGCAATCTCATCGAGCTCTTTCCAGGTTCGCGGATGGCCGAGCTGCCAGCCATATTTGTCGCCGAATTCCTTGATGTTCTGGGCGTCTTCGAACAAATCCTTGCGATAGACCCAGGTCTGGAAGTCGCCGTCGAGCGACACCGTCATGACTTTGCCGGCGTATTTGTAGAGCAGGTCGTAGATTTCCGGCGTCGGCGTGCCGCGCTTCGCGTCGGCGAAGTCCGGCTGATATTTGGCGACGAAGTCGTCGAGCGGCTCGAGGCCGTTCGCCTCGGCCAGGTCACCCGTATTATTGTAGGCGTGGGTATAGACGTCGAACGCGCCCGACTGGGTGGTCACGTCCTGCAACACCTTCGTGAACTGCGTCTCCGGCGAGACGCCGGTGAAGACCAGCTCGATCCCCGTCTCGCGTTCCCAGACTTCCTTGATCGTCGGTGCGTTGGCGGGATAGGGGCGCGTATAGTGGCCGATCGCGCCATCGGTCATCAGGATCTGAAGCTTGTCGGGCGCCTTGCCTTCCGCCTTCAGCTTCTTGATGCCCTCGATCGCACGGCCTTCCGACAAATCGGCATTGTATTGATAGCGCTCGGCGCCGGGAAACCCGGTCGGACCGCCGGTCATCCCGGCCGCGTAATCCGCCGCAAAGGCGCCATTCGGTTTGCCGAAACGCAACCCGATGCCCGAAGCGGCCGTTAGCGCCGCCACCGCGGTGCCCGCCTTCAACACGCCGCGGCGGGATAGACCCTCACTCCTGATTTTGGTCATGCTCTAAGCCTCCCATTGTCCCGACGCTGGACCGCCCCTTCGGAATCCCAGGCGGATCCATGCGTCGCTGGCCATTTGGCGGTCTTAGCCTAGCACGTCACGGCCGACGCAAAAGCCCGTACCTGATCTGGGGGCATCAAAAATGAGGGGAAACCCGGACGCCGGAAACCTATATAATCCGAGGGAGACAAAACCGCACGGATGCTTGGTCGAAGCCATGCTCATTGATCCCTTCCAGCGCGCCATTAGCTACCTCAGGGTCTCGGTTACCGACCGCTGCGATTTCCGCTGCGTCTATTGTATGTCGGAGCATATGACCTTCCTGCCCAAGGCCGAGCTATTGACGCTTGAGGAGCTCGACCGGCTGTGCAGCGCCTTCGTCGCGCTTGGCGTTAGGAAGCTTCGCATCACCGGCGGCGAGCCGCTTGTCCGGCGCGATATCATGACGCTGTTCCACGCGCTCGGCCGGCACCTGCGCTCGGGCACACTCGACGAACTCACATTGACCACCAATGGCAGCCAACTCGCGCGCTACGCCGCCGAGCTGAAGGGCGCCGGCGTGCGCCGCGTCAATGTTTCGGTCGATACGCTCGACCCCGCGAAATTCACCGCCATCACGCGTTGGGGCAAGCTCGACAGAGTGCTCGAGGGCATTAGCGCCGCCAAGGCAGCGGGGCTCAAGGTCAAGATCAACGCGGTCGCGCTCAAGGGCGTGAACGAGGACGAGATCGAGGACCTGCTGCGCTGGTGCGGCGAACGCGGCCACGATCTGACCTTGATCGAGACCATGCCGCTCGGCGAAATCGACCAAGATAGGACCGACCAGTATTTGCCGCTCTCCCTGGTGCGTGCCAGACTTGCTCGACGTTTCACGCTCGACGATAGCGACCATCGCACGGGCGGGCCGGCGCGCTACGTCACGGTTCGCGAGACCGGAGGGCGGCTCGGCTTCATAACCCCCTTGACCCACAATTTCTGCGAATCGTGCAATCGGGTACGGCTGACCTGCACCGGCACGCTCTATATGTGCCTCGGTCAGGAGGATGCCGCCGACCTCCGCGCACCGCTCCGCGCCGACCCAGGCGATGCCCAGCTGATCGAGGCGATCCGCGAGGCCATCGCGCGCAAGCCCAAGGGCCACGATTTCGTCATCGACCGCCGGCACAACCGCCCGGCGGTCAGCCGCCACATGAGCGTAACCGGCGGCTGATCCCGCGCCAGGCCAGGGCCGTCTCGGCCCTATCGGAGGGCGCGCCGGCTCGGCTATAGTCGGTGCGCCGTTCGGCCGGGCCCTGTGCGACCTCCCATGAAAAACCGCCGCAAGACGATCGCGATCGTCGCATCGAGCGCCTCCGAGGCGCAGAGCGCATTCAAGGCGCTCAAGCGACGCTACAAGACCGTCGCCGTCGAGAAGGCCGATGTCATCGTCGCTGTCGGCGGCGACGGTTTCATGCTCGAAACGCAGCACCGTTTCATCGATCTCGGCACGCCGATCTATGGGCTCAATCGCGGCTCGGTCGGCTTCTTGATGAACGAGTATCACCTGAGTGGGCTCTTCGAACGGGTGGCCAAGGCGCAGTTGACGCCGCTCCGCCCCTTGCGTATGACCGCAACCACCGCACTCGGTGAGGAGCACACGGCGATCGCGATCAACGAGGTCTCGTTGTTGCGCGAAACCCGTCAGGCCGCGAAGATCGAAATCAGCGTCGATGGCGTTGTGCGGTTGCGCGAGCTGATCTGCGACGGCGTATTGGTCGCTACGCCTGCCGGCAGCTCGGCCTATAATCTTTCGGCTCATGGGCCGATCATCCCGCTCGGCACCAACCTCCTGGCCTTGACGCCGATTGTCGCGTTCCGGCCGCGGCGTTGGCGGGGCGCGTTATTGCCGGCCAGCGCACGCGTGCGCTTTCGAATCATCGAGCCCGATAAAAGGGGCGTCAGCGCGGTCGCCGACTATACTGAAGTGCGCGACGTGACTCAGGTTGACGTCGCGGTTGATTCTTCGGTCGAGATCAATCTTCTGTTCGATCCCGAGCATAATCTCGAAGATCGCATTTTGAGCGAACAATTTGCCGTCTGATCGCGACCCCGGGGGTGCCGCGCCGGTTTACGCTCGGCCCGATCTCGACGGCCTCGCCGGCCCGATCGATGGCCTGCCCTATGTCGTCGAACGAGAGAGCGGCAGGCCGGGGCCCCATGTCGTTCTGAGCGCGCTGGTCCATGGCAATGAATTGTGCGGCGCCCACGCCTTGTGCCGATTGATCGAGGCGGACCTGCGACCCGCGCGCGGGCACTTGAGCCTCGCGTTCGTCAATGTCGCGGCCTATCAGAGCTTCGATCCCGGCCAACCCTTTGCCTCACGCTATCTCGACGAGGACCTCAACCGGGTCTGGCGCGATGACGTACTTGACCTGGCCATACGCTCGCGCGAACACGCGCGCGCCAAGGCGCTGCGCCCGCTGTTCGCACGAGCCGACGCGCTGCTCGACCTGCATTCGACCGCATCGGAATCGCCGCCGATGATGCTTTGCGGCCGCACCGCGAAAGCCCGTCGGCTTGCCCGTGCTCTCGGCTTTCCCGCCGAGGTCGTCGCCGATGCGGGGCATGCGGCCGGCCCACGCCTGATCGAGTTCGGGGCTTTCGCCGACGACAACGCGGCGCCGGTCGCGCTCCTCGTCGAGTGCGGTCAACATTTCGACCCGGCGTCCCGCGATGTCGCCCTCGAGAGCGCGCTCCGCTTTCTGCGTGCGCTCGGCGTGCTCGATGCGTGGCCCGCCTGGGCCAAGCCGCCAAGTGCCGAATGCGCCCAGCGCCTGCTCGACGTCACGCACCCGATCACGATAGGAAGCGATCGGTTCGTCTTTGTCCGCCCGCTTCGCGCGCTCGAACGAATCAGCGCCGCCGGCACGCTGATCGCCTATGACGGGGACGTGCCGATCACAACACCCTATGACGACTGCGTCGCGGTGATGCCGAACCTTTCACCGAGACGCGGCGAGACCGCGGTGCGATTGGCGTGCAGCGTGCCGTTCGGGCACGATCGCGCACGAGAGTCCACCTGATGGCACGGCGCCGGCTTTTCGGTGTTCGGTTGCCGCGTTTGGAGCCGGCCCGATTGCGCGGCCTCACCCTCGCGCTCGTCATTGGCGCGATCGGCGGCGCCGCCTTTTTCATGGGCGAGTTGCCTTTGCCGTGGATGCTGGGCGCGATGTCGCTCGCCACGATCGCCGCCCTGGCCGGCCTGCCGCTCGCCGTTCCCGTCCTTTTGCGCTCGGGAATGGTGTCGATCCTGGGCGTGCTGCTCGGCAGCCAGTTCACGCCCGCACTGTTCGAGAATCTGTCCCAATGGTATGTCGGCATCGCCGGCGTGGTGATTTCTACCGTGCTGATGACCAGCGTCTGTGTCGTTTATTTTCGTGTCGTCGGGCGCTTTGACCGGCCGACCGCCTATTTTTCGGCGATTCCCGGCGGTCTCAGCGAGATGATGATCCTGGGCGAAACCCAGGGCGGCGATGGGCGCACCATCTCGCTCGTGCACGGTGTGCGCATCCTGCTCGCGGTCTTCCTGATTGCTTTCTATTTTCGGCTCTTCGAAGGCTATAGCGCGACACAGGCACCGGTTGGCGGCGCGGCCGACATGCCGGCCTGGGAGATCCTGGCGCTGCTTGGCTGTGCGTTTGTCGGGCTCGCCCTTGGCAAGCGATTACGCTTGCCAGCTCCCCAAGTGGTCGGCCCGATGATCCTGAGCGGCGCGCTCCACCTTGGTGGCGTGCTTGAGCACCGCCCGCCGGCCGAGATCATCGCGCTCGCCCAAGTGGTGCTCGGCGCGGCGATCGGCGCGCGTTTTGCCGGCATGCCACTCAATCGCGTCTGGCGTACCATGCTGACCGCGGCCGGCGCGACGGCCATCATGGTGGCGATCGCCGCTGGCGTCGCCTATGCCCTCGCGCCGCTGGCCGGCACCACTGGGGCGGTCCTCCTCCTCGCACTCGCGCCGGGCGGGCTCGCCGAGATGAGTCTGATCGCGCTTTCGTTTGGTTCGATCGCCGCCTTCGTCTCGACCCATCATGTCGTGCGCATCGTGATCGTGGTGATTCTCGCGCCGCTCTTCTTTCGACTGACCTATGGCCGGCTTCACAAACCGCTATATGACAAGCCGCGATAGAGCACGTCGGCGACCCGGTCGGTGAGCGCCTGAAGCTCGCTGTCGGTCGTGAGCTTCGGGCCCAGTTGATTGTCGACCATCAGCGTCGCCAAGCCATGCAGGGTCGACCAAGCGGCGATCGCCAGTTCGCGCGGCTCGACACCGCCAATCAAATCCGGCCTTTGGCAGCGCTTGATCAAGCCGGTCAACAGGGCGAGTGAGCGCTCCGAGCTTTCTTTCAGCTTGGGGTAGCGCGAGTGATCGGCGATCTCAGGCCCGAACATGACGCGGAAATGCGAAGGGTGAACCGCGGCGAACTTGACATAGGCGAACGTGACCGACCTGAAACCTGCCAGCGGCAATTCCTTGTTGACCTCGACCGCGGCCTCCATGGTGGCGGTCATGGCATGGAAGCCCTCCTCGGCGACCGACGCGAGCAAACCTTCCTTGCCCGGGAAATGCCGGTAGGGTGCCGCCGGAGACACCCCAGTCAGCCGCGCCACCGAGCGCAGCGAGACACCCTTCGGGCCTTCGCGCTCAACCAGCATCAACGCGGCGTCAAGCAGCGCGCGATGCAGATTGCCATGGTGGTAACTGCCTTGCTTGCGGGTCTTGCGCCGTCGCGCCTTCCGACGTGGCCGCGCGCCGGTCACAGAATCGTTGTCCACATCTACCCCCTTATGTGACTCTAGTTACAACGATCCGCGCCAAGTTATGCAATCAATCTAATCGGTTCGCGGGCGATGTGCCAAGCGAGCGTCCCCATGGGCCGGCACTTTAGCGTGTGGAAAGCCGCGCCCGGCGTGCCTGAGTCCTAGCCACCCAAGTTGTGACAATTGCGACCCCAGCGCTGCCACAGAAAACTTCGTAAACAGAGTCCACATTGGATGCAAAAGAAGCGAGACTAGGTGCTTGTCGTGGTCGGGTCGGGGTTTCCTGGCCCGCGTCAGGTTTGCGCGCTGGTAACCCGGATCTGAGATCATCAGTCTCAATTTTTTCGAAACACCCCTCCTGCTGAGAGCACAATGATCAATACCGATGGCCTACCCAATCATCACGAGATCGCCCGGATTACTGGCAAGATCATTTCGGCTTATGTGACGAACAATCGGATCGACCGGCTCCGAATCGGCGAGCTCATCGACTCGGTACGCCAGTCGCTCGCGGCGCTTGCCAGTGGTGACGACACCGGCGCAAGCGCGGAATCGCTCAAGCCGGCGGTACCGATCAAACGCTCGATCACGCCGGACTACCTGATCTGTTTGGAAGATGGCATGCGCCTCAAAATGCTTAAGCGCCATTTGCGGACACATTTTGACCTGACGCCGCAGCAATATCGGGCGAAGTGGGGCCTCGCGGCCGACTATCCGATGGTTGCGCCAAACTACGCCGCGCGCCGCAGCGAACTCGCCCGCCAGATCGGGCTTGGCGCGAACGCGCCGCCGAAGGCGCGCAGAAAGATGGCATGAGCGGGCTCGCATCGGGGCTACCGCACCGGCTCTTGGTGTGGCGGCTCATGCGACCCGGAGGCGCCCGCCTTGTGCCCCCCCATGGTGACGCGCGGGCCTGCTCGCTCTAGGATGGCGGACGCTAGGCAGCGGCGCTAGCGTCGATATCGTGGAGCGGCCGGTCGTCATGAGCGAGATCGTTTATTCCGCCTGTCCCCATGATTGCCCGAGCACCTGTGCGCTCGAGATCGAGCGGCTTGATGCGCGCCGTATCGGACGGGTGCGCGGCGCCAAGGATCAGACCTACACGGCGGGCGTAATCTGCGCCAAGGTCGCGCGCTATGCCGAGCGCGTGCACCATCCCGATCGCCTGGCGTACCCACTCAGGCGCATCGGCGCCAAGGGCAGCGGTCGGTTCGAGCGGATCAGCTGGGACGCGGCGCTCGATCTGCTGGCGGAAAAATTCATTGCCGCGACGCGACAACAAGGCAGCGAAAGCGTCTGGCCCTATTACTACGCAGGCACGATGGGGCTGGTGCAGCGTGACGGCATCAACCGTTTGCGTCACGTCATGCGCTACGCCGGCCAGAAGAACACGATCTGCACGACGCTCGCCGACGCCGGCTGGCTCGCCGGCGCCGGCCGCTTCGTCGGGCCCGACCCGCGCGAGATGGCCGAGTCGGACCTCATCGTCATGTGGGGCGGCAATCCGGCATCGACCCAGGTCAACGTCATGCACCATGTCAGCCGCGCGCGGAAAGAACGTGGCGCGCGCTTCGTGGTGATCGACCCTTACCGCACACGCACCGCCGCGGTGGCCGACACGCACCTAGCCTTGCGGCCGGGAACTGACGGCGCGCTCGCTTGCGCTGTCATGCATGTCTTGTTCCGCGACCGCTTCGCCGATCTCGACTACCTGACGCGCTATACCGATTTCCCGAGCGATCTGCGCCAGCATCTCAGCACCCGAGACCCGGCCTGGGCGGCGCGGATTACCGGCCTTCCCGAAGCCGAGATCGTCGAGTTCGCCCAGCTCTATGGCCGCACGCCGCGCAGTTTCATTCGGCTCGGCTATGGCTTCACTCGCTCGCGCAATGGCGCCGCCAACATGCACGCGGCGATGTGCCTGGCCTCGGTCACCGGCGCCTGGCGGCATAAGGGCGGCGGCGCGTTTTACAGCAATCGCGACCTGTTTCACTGGGACAAGACGCTGATCGAAGGTCTCGACGCGCGCGACCCTAAGGTCCGCGTGCTCGATATGTCGCGCATCGGCCCCGTGTTGACCAACGACCCAAAAGACCTCGGCAGCGGTCCGCCAATCACCGCCATGCTGATCCAGAACTGCAACCCCGCCGTGGTGGCCCCGGAATCGAATCGCGTCCGCGCCGGATTTTTGCGCGACGACCTTTTTGCCTGTGTGCACGAGCAGTTCATGACCGATACGGCGCAGCTCGCCGATCTCGTGCTGCCGGCCACTACCTTTCTCGAGCACGACGACATCTATCAGGGCGGTGGGCACCAACACATCGAGCTCGGCCCAAAGGTGATCGAACCCTATGCTGAGACCCGCTCGAACCACGATCTGCTATGCGGCCTGGCGGCGCGGCTTGGCGCCGAACATCCGGGTTTCCGCATGAGCGCGATCGAACTCGTCGAGGATCTGTTGCGTCGTTCGGGCTGGCCGAATGTCGACTATTTCCGCCGGGAGCATTGGCTCGACTGCCAACCTGATTTCGAGACTTCGCACCACCTGAGAGGCTTTCCGACGCCGGACGGTAAGTTCCGTTTCGCGCCCGACTGGGCAAAGCTCGGCCCCGATCACGCCCGGATGGCGCGCCTGCCCGATCACCTTGCGATCGTCGAGGAAAGCGATGCCGAACATCCATTCCGGATGATCGCGCCGCCGGCACATAATTTCCTGAATTCGAGCTTCACGGAAACCGAGACCAGCCGCCGCAGCGAGAAGCGACCAACCGCGCTCGTGCACCCCGACGATTGCGCCCGGCTCGGCATTGCCGAGGGCGCCGTGGTCCGCGTCGGCAACCGGCGCGGCGAGGTGCTGATCCACGCCAAACCGTTCGACGGCATGCAGCCGGGTATGGTCGTGGTTGAAGGCATTTGGCCGAACCGCGATTTCGACCAAGGCGTCGGCATCAACGCACTGATTTCGGCCGAGGCCGCGCCGCCGATGGGTGGCGCCGCCTTCCATGACGCGGCGGTCTGGTTACGCCCCGCTTGATTTGACGCCGGCGGACGAACCCGGCGTCGGCGGGCTCAGCCGCCGATGCGTCTGCCCGTGATGAGATCGAAGAACATCAACTTTTCGGCCACGATGCTGACCGAGACCGGTTGATTCTCCTCGAACTCGCGTTCGCCGGCGATTGTTGCGGTCAGGCTCGCGCCCTGCAAATCCACGCCAAGCGCGGTGTGCATGCCGAGCGGCTCGACATCGCTGACCCGGCCGAGGATGGCGCCTGAGGCGGCCTGCTTCTGCACCACGACGTTCTCGGGGCGGATGCCGACTTCGACTTGGGTGACGCCGGAGGGTAGCCGGCTCTCCGCTTGGGCCGAGATCGGCACGTTCAAGGCGCCAAGCCGCACGATCGCCCGCCCCTCGGCACGGCCGAGCTCGCCGCGCACCAGATTGATCGGCGGATTGCCGACGAAGCGCGCGACATCGCGATCGGCCGGCGTATCATAGAGCGTTTGCGCCGGGGCAAGCTGGCGCGCCTTACCGTTCAGAATCACGCAAACCATGTCGCCCAGCGCGAGCGCCTCGGTGTAGTCCGGCGTCGCATAAAGGAACGTCTTGCCGACCTCTTTTTGCAGGCGCTTCAGCTCGGTGCGCAACTCGATGCGCAACATGAAATCGAGACTGGAAAGCGGCTCGTCGAGCAGGAACATGCGCGGCTCGCGCACCATGGCGCGGCCAAGCGCCACGCGCTGGCGCTCGCCACCGCTGAAGGTCGCCGGCAGGCGTCCCAGAATATGATCGATTCGAAGCACCGAGGAGATCGCCTTGACCTTTTGGTCGATCTCGGCCCTCGGCAATCCGGCGAGCCGCATCGGGAAGGCGATATTCTCGTAGCCCGTCCGGTTCGGATAGAGCGCCAAATTGTCAAAGATCATCGCGAGATCGCGCTGATTGGGCTGCCAACGCGTGACGTCATGGCCCTCGAGCCAGATCGAGCCCTGGCTGGGCGCCTCGAGGCCCGCGACCAGCCTGAGCGTGGTCGTCTTGCCCGCGCCGGCCGGCCCGAGCAACACCAGGAGCGAACCGGGCCGCAATGCAAGATCGAGCCCGTCGACCGCAACGGTCTTGCCGTAGCTTTTCGAGACAGACCGTATTTCGAGCAGGTTCTCGCTCACGACGCGGCTCCATTCATCAGGCGAACCCCGCTTTGCGTGTCGAACAGGGCGAGCAAATTGGCGTGCGGCAAGAGCGCGATCGAGCCGCTGCCTTTTGGCACGGCCGAGGTCGGCACCACGACCTTGAGCAGCGTATTGGCGAACTTGGCGGTGACCACGGCCTCCGGGCCTTGCGGCTCAATCGCGAAGAGCTCGGCCTCGAATGAACCCGGCGAACCGAGCGGCACGATATCGGCCGTCTCGGCGCGAATGCCGACGGTCACCGCCGCGCCATCGGAGACGCCCGCCAGCTCCTTCATCGACGGCAACGGGATCCGTGCACCGTCCTGCTCGATCAGGCGCTGGCCGCCAGCCGATTTCAGCGTGCCCTTGATGAAGTTCATCGGCGGATTGCCCAAGAAGCTGCCAACGAACGTCGAGCGCGGATAGTGATAGACGTTATACGACGTGTCGTACTGCTGCAGCACGCCCAGGTTCATCACAGCGATGCGGTGCGCGAGCGAAAGCGCCTCGATTTGGTCGTGCGTGACGTAGATGATGGTCTGCTTGGTCTCGAGCTGGATGCGGTGCAGCTCGCGCCGCATCTGGTGCCGCATTTCCGATTCGAGATTGGACAGCGGCTCGTCGAGTAAGAGGATTTGCGGGCTGGTCACCAGCGTGCGGCCGATCGCGACGCGCTGCATCTCGCTCGCCGATAGCTCGGCGGGCTTCCGATGCAGCTTGTCGGCGAGGCCGACGAAGCTCGCCATCTTCTCGACCTGCTGATTGATCTCGCGCTGGCCGACCTTGCGGACCTTGAGGCCATATTCCATGTTGCCGCGCACCGTCATGTGCGTGAACACGGCGTAGTCCTGGAACACCAAGCCGACATTGCGCCGGCCGACCGGGATCTTCGAGACCGACTGACCGTCGATCAGGATGTCGCCGCTGGTCGGCGTCTCGAGACCGACGATCATGTTGAGCGTGGTCGACTTGCCGCAGCCGGACGGGCCGAGCAGCGCCATCGTCTCGCCTTCTTCGACCTTCAACGACATGTCGTTGACGGCGACGAGCGCACCATATTCCTTGCGGAGATTAACCAGTTCGAGCTTGATCGCCATGATCGTGCCTAACGCTTGATCGCGCCGAGCGTGAGCCCGCGCACGAGATGCTTCTGGATGAAGAAGCCAACAATGACCAGCGGCACGATCGAGACCGTGGCGAGCGCCGCTTGAACGCCGATCAGCAAGCCCTCGGTCGCCGAGAAGTACTTGCTCAGCTGAACGGGAATGGTCGAGACCTTGGTATAGGCCAGGATCAACGCGAAGAGGAATTCGCTCCAGTTCAAGATGAAGATGAAGAGCGTGGTCGCGATGACGCCGCCCTTGATCAAGGGCAGCGTTATTCGAAGGTGCGCGCCCCAGCGCGACATGCCATCCATCATTGCGGCTTCTTCGATTTCCTTCGGCAGGTCGTCGATGAAGCTCTTCAGCATCCAGGTCGAGAACGGCACGGTGACCGCGCCATAGGCGAGGATCAGTCCCCAATAGGTATCGGTCGCGCCGACGTCGCTGAACATCACGACGAACGGTATCGCGATCGCAATGGGCGGAAACATTCGGCCCGATAATATGAAGAACGGCGTGGTATTGCCGCCGAATCGGTATCGCGCGATCGAGATGGCGGCCATCAACCCGACGATGATCGAGAGCGCGGTGCCGAACACCGACAGGATCACCGAGCCCCAAATCGCCTGCCAGGCCGATTTGTTGAGAATGTCGCCGACCGCGCCGCCGACGCCGGTCTGCTCGGCGACTTTCTGCTCACCGCCTTCGGTGTACTGGGTCAACCCGCCGCGCTTCTCGAGCAGCGCGCTCGGCCACAGCACGGTCAAATAGTTCTCGACTGTCGCATCGCCCGACACCCAAACCGGCGGCTGCCTGACCCATTCGTTCGACGGCTTGAACGAGGTCGAGATCATCCAGAGGACCGGGAACAGCGCAAAGATCAGCGCGAGAGTCAGCCCAATACCGTTGTACCAAGTAAATCTCTTCGGCGGCATCTAACGCTTCTCCAGGAGCTGATACCGGATCGGCCGCAACATCACGTTGATCAGCACGACCGTGATGATGAGCACGATGAATCCGGCCGAGCCGGCATAGGCGAGTCGGAAATCCTCGAACGCCAGCTTGTAGAGATAGAGGCTGATCGTCTCGGTCGCGGTGCCCGGTCCGCCTCGCGTGAGGAGGTAGATCTCGTCGAACAGCTTGATCACCTCCATGCCGCGGATCACGAAGGCAATGATGATGATGCCTTTCATGCTCGGCATCACCACGCTCCAGAAGATCCGCCAATCGCTGGCGCCGAGCACCGTCGCGGCGCGGATCGGGTTTTGCGGCACCGCGTTGAGGCCGGAGAGCAGGATCAGGAAGAACAGCGGCGTCCAGTGCCAGACTTCGGTAATCACCACGGCGAAAAAGGCGAGGAAGCCGGTGTTGAGCCATTGCAGCTCGGGCTGAGAGCCGCCGATCCAGCCGATCACCTGGTTCACCGGGCCGGTATATTGCAGCAGCATGAACCAGGTGTAGCCGACCACGACCGGCATGATCATCATCGGCGTCAGGAGCGCGGTGAAGAACACGCGCTTTGCCGGAAACGCCTTGAGGAAGATCGTCGCCAAGCCGAGCCCGATCAGGAACTCAAGCACCAGGCTGGTCACCGAGATCAAGGCCGTACGGCCGAGCGCTTCCAGGAAGCGCGGCTCCTCGGTGATCAGGACGCTATAGTTGATGCCCTGGTCGAGGTCTTCGGTGAAGACCGCGCCGACCGCCTCCCACAGGCCGATGCCCTGCACCGGCGACCATTCGCTGAAGCTGAGGATGAGCTCCAGCACGAACGGAAAGACCAAGAGCGCGGTCAGCAGAATCTGAATCGGCGTGATCAGCAGGCCGCCGATATACTTCTTGTCGTTGGGATTGAATCCGCGCGCCGCAACTCGGCCTTGAGATGACATTGCGCGGTTCCCGGTCGGATTATTTGTCACGATATTCTGAACCCAGTAGCGGTCTTGAAGTCGCAGACGGCGTGTTCCCACCCCGCTATGGGGATGAAAACACGCCGCCGATTACAGCCTGAGAGACTCCGAAGAGCACCCAGTCGCTAAGTCGCGACTAGACCTTCCAGCTGGCCACGCCGGCCGCCTTTTGCAGCGGCTCGGGATACTGCTTCGCCAAGCCAATCCAAGCTTCCTTCTGCTTGTCCTTGCCGCGGCGCTTGGTGATGCGGTCCATTTCCTTGGCCGTATCCTTCATCGCCTGCTCGGGCGTCTTCTGCTTGTTGTAGGCGGCCTGGAGGTTCTTATCGATCGCGTCGTGATACTCCGCCGCGCCGGGCATGATGATCTCAGGCACCGCCTGGGTCATTTCCTCGAACTGCACGCCGAGATAGTCACCCGGATAGCCCGCGAAGAATTCCGGCGAAGGCTTCAGGAAGTGATTACGCCGCCACGGGTCGAAATAGCCGCCCTCGTTCGGGATCGAACGCATCGACATGGTCGGGCCGGTGAGCCATTGCGCATAGAGGTAGGCGGCCTCCGGAATCTCCGAGCTCTTGTTGACCACGAAGTCCCAAGCGAACGGCATGATGACCGCGCGAAGGGTCTCGCCACCGACCTTCGTGCCGGGAATGCCCGAGGGCGCGCTCTGGATCGGGAAGCCCTTGTCGTCGCGACCCGCGACGACCGACTTCGCGCCCTTGGCGTCCATGCTATAGCGCCAGAGCGACGGCCAGCCGAACTCGCTGAACCCGCGGCCTTGCGCATAATACTGGGCGTAGTTTTCGGTGAAGCCGTAGGTGAACTGCTCGGTCGGCATGAACTCCTGCAGCGCCACCATCTCTTCGACCGTCTTGATGCTCTCGGGGCTCGCCGCCATCGACTTCATTTCGCCGTCGAAATAGAGCACGCCCTTCGACTGGAACCGCGTCATCCAGTGGAATTTGTTCCAGAACGGCGAGCGATACTCGAGCGCGCCATAGAAGTTATTCGCCTTGTCGTTCATCTCGGCGCTGAGCTTGTCGTAGTCGTCCCAGGTATCGACCATCAACCGGGGAGCGAACGGCGCCTTGCCCTTTTCCTTCATCTTGTCAATGCGATAGCTCAGGTGCCAGACGTCGCCATCGCAATAGAGGCCGTAATACCTGCCCTTGTACTTCTGGCCGAATTCACGCACGGGAAATTCGAGCTGATTTTCGCCGTGGCTGTCTTCCGGATCGTACTTCGCCACATAATCGGAGATGTCGAGCGCGGCGCCGGCCTCGGCCAGCTCGGGCAGGCTCAAGGGCGCCGGGATCATCAGGTCGTAGCGGCCGGTCTTGGCGACCGCTTCCTGCATCGCCTTTTGGTGGGTCTGAGTCACCGGGACCTCGATCAACTCGACATCGAAGCCGGTGAGCTCCTTCCACTCCTTCGTGAACGGCGACATGTTGCCGCCCGAGCCCGACGGATGCATGATCGAGATGGTTTTCTTTTTCGCGTTCGCGAACAGCGCCTTGGCGCCATTGATCGCGCGTTCTTCGGGCGTGCCGCCTTCGGCCGCCCAGGCCTTGCGCACGCCGAGCGGTGAGCCCTGCATCAAGTACTTGATCATGCCCGCGCTCAGGCCGATGCCCGCCATGCCCTTCATCAGGTCGCGGCGCGAAACCTTGTAGTTCTTTGTGTCGAGATGCATCGACCAAAGCCGATGCAGATCCTTGTAGATGCGTTGCTTCTTGTCGTCAAAAGACATGCGAGACCCCCCTCTGAATATCCGCGTGACAGCCCATGTTGGACGCGCCACAAAACTTACACAACGGCGTAGCGACCGCAAGCCCCGGGGCCGCGTATGGCCAGGCCCTGATCGCGGTGCCCACTCCGAACGGCCGCGAAGCTACTCATGAATGTCGTGGATTGCAAACCTGATTCCGCGGCGCGGCGCGCGCTCTGCTATTCTGCCGCGCGCCCGCCGCTGGAGAGCCTAGATGCGTTGGATCAAGGAGTATGCAATGCCCTCGCCGTCGCTCTGCGACGAGCTGATCAAGGGCTTCAAAAAGACGCGCCGGCTCGGCCTGACGCATCCGGGCCTCAGCGCCAAGGGCGTCGACAAATCCTGGAAGGACTCGGAAGACGCCAGCCTGACCTGCCTGCCCTATGACGTATACGCCAGCACGGTGCGGGCCTACCGCGAGCACGTCATGCACAGCCTCCAGAGCTATCTCAAGGAATTCCCGGTACTGAGCGAGGCGGCCGGCCGACTCGGCTTTCTCGAGCCGCCGCAAATCCAATTCTACAAGCCAGGCGGCGGCTTTTATGGCGCCCATTTCGAGAACAGCGGCATGGATTTGAGCCATCGCGTGCTCGCTTTCCAGAGCTTTCTGAACGACATCGAGGAAGGCGGCGGCACCTATTTCCTGCATCAGGATCACACCGTGGCACCCAAGAAGGGCAAGACCGTGATCTGGCCGGCCGGTTTCACTCACACCCATCGCGGCCAGGTCGCGCCCCGGGAGGAGAAATATGTCATCACCGGCTGGATCAGCTTCATTGGCGGGTGAGCGGGTTGGGGGCCCTCCAATGGGCGCCGTACACCGCAGGATCGCGTGACCTACCGAGTTACAGTCGCTTCTTGCTAAAGGCACGTCCGGAGGCTGACTTCAAGTACCGCTCGAATGCCAAGGCCCGTTTCTCGTCAGAAAACGCAACATACGTCTTCACGCGCCATGGCCCATATTTGGAGGTGTGCGTAACGTCGCCGGCATTGTGTTTCGCGAGTCGTGCTTTGAGATCGTCTGTTACACCAACGTAATAGCGATCCGCGGATACAAGGCTCTGGAGCATATAGACACATTTCATTGGGCCCGTCTCCGCTGCGCTCCGACGCGGCAGCCTTCGCTCGCTTCGCCCTCAACTTCCAATCGTGGCTTGCCGAGCCGTAGCTTGCGAAGCGAGCGAAGGCTGGTGGCCCCTCCGGGACTCGAACCCGGACCTCCTTGCGAAGAACGGATTTTAAGTCCGTTGCGTCTACCGGTTCCGCCAAGGGGCCCCGTCGAACCTGGCCTTACGGCCTCGTGGTTCGATTTAGGTGCTTCGGCCCCCTCACCCTCCCATCGCTGACGCGATGGGCCCCTCCCTCTCCCTCGGAGGGGAGAGGGTAAAGGGGGTCGACGCGGCAAAATAGCCACCCCTCTCCCCTTGTGGGAGAGGGGGCTCCCCTCGGGCTCTCGCCGGAGGGGAGCGGGTGAGGGGTAACAGGCCTTCGTCACAGATTCTAGCCGCCCTCCTCCACCGGCTCGGCGCCGAGTGAGCGGATCAGGGCGGTGAGCTCGTCGGCGGCCCGCTCGAGCGCCGCTCCATCGGTCCCGCGCAGCACCAGCGTGGTACCAATTTTACCATCTCGAACAAACGGATAGGAGCCAATTTCGAGGCTCTCGAAGCGCCCCTGAAGCTCGCCCAAGCCCTTGGCGATCTCGCCCTCGGGCAAATAGGTCGCTATGGCGCGCGAGCGCACCGCCGGGCCGGTTCGAAGCGACGGCACCGCAGCCTCGAACATGGCACGCATCACGGCCGGAATACCGGCCATGACATAGACGTTCTCGATCTTGAAGCCCGGCGCGCGGCTCAGCTTGTTCTCGAGCAAATCCGCGCCTTCGGGCGTGTGCGCCATGCGCAGCCGGGCGGCATTGAATTCGCGCCCGCTCTCGGCGTAATAGGCCGCCAGAATCCGATAGGCCTCGGGATGGATGACATGTTTGCGCCCGAAAGCCTTGGACACACATTCTGAGGTAATGTCGTCGTGGGTCGGCCCAATGCCGCCGGTGGTAAAGACATAGGTGTAGCGCGCACGCAGCGCATTCAGGGCCTCGACGATGGCCGCTTCCTCGTCGGTAACGATTCGCGTCTCCTTCAGCCGGATGCCGAGCACGGCGAGCTGGCGCGCGATGTGATTGAGGTTGGCGTCCTGGGTGCGGCCAGACAGAATCTCGTTGCCGATCAAGAGGACGGCGGCGGTCGGCGCGGCGGGCTCGGTCATGGCGGCGGTTCACCTGGTAATAAGGTTTGGCCGGGATCATATCCTAAGGCTAGGTTGAAGCGACCGCCGGTTGCATTAGTTTCAGTCCCACCGAGACGTTCGAGCAAAATGGATGGTCATCATGCGGCGAGCCGCGCCGAAATCCGAGAACGCCAAATCCGACGCGCCGGCTGAACCAGCGCGCGCCGGAACCGGTGGTGGCGAGGTCGCGACCCTCGAGCGCAGCGTCAAGCGGCACGCGCCCGAAGCGTTCGAGGCCATGCGACGCGCCGGGCGCCTAGCCGCCGAAACGCTCGATTACATCACGCCCCATGTCGTGCCCGGCATCGCCACGGGCGAACTCGATCGCCTGTGCCACGAATTCATCATCGGCCATGACGCGATCCCCGCCCCGCTCGGTTATCGCGGTTTTCCGAAATCAATCTGCACCTCGGTCAATCATGTCGTCTGCCACGGCATCCCGGGCGACAAGAAGCTGCAGAACGGCGATACCCTCAATATCGACGTGACCGTCATCATCGATGGCTGGCATGGCGATACCAGCCGCATGTATGTCGTGGGCGACGCACCGGCCAAAGCGCGCCGGCTGATCGACATTACCTACGACGCGATGATGCGCGGCATCGCCGTGGTCAAGCCCGGCGCCCGCACCGGCGATATCGGCCACGCCATTCAATCCTATGCCGAGGCGCAGCGTTGCTCGGTGGTGCGCGATTTTTGCGGTCATGGCATCGGCCGCGTCTTCCACGACACGCCGAACATTCTGCATTACGGCAAGCCCGGCACGGGCGTCGTGCTGGAAGAGGGCATGTTCTTCACGGTCGAGCCGATGATCAATCTCGGCACCTGGGAAGTGACGCTCTTGAAGGACGGCTGGACGGCGGTGACGCGCGACCGCTCGCTCTCCGCGCAGTTCGAGCACACCGTCGCGGTCACGCGCGACGGCTTTGAGATCTTCACGCTGTCGCCGGCGAACCACACGCGGCCGCCCTACACCTGACGCCAAACCGATGACAGGCGCCCGTGGTCTAGCTGACGCGCCGCATTATGTCGGCCACCGCGATCGACTCAGGGAACGCTTCGACTCGGCCGGTGCCGACGCGCTCGCCGACTACGAGCTGCTCGAACTCTATCTTTGCCTCGTCATCCCGCGCCGCGACGTAAAGCCCATCGCCAAGAAACTGCTCGCGCGCTTTGGCACGCTCGGCGCCGTGCTCGCCGCGCCCGAGGAGCGCCTGCGCGAAATCGCCGGCATGGGCCCGCGGGCGGCGCAGGCGATCAAGCTCGCCAACGCGCTGAGGCTGCGCGGACTGAAGGAAGAGCTCGGCAAGCGCAGTGTGGTCGGTTCGTGGGAAGCGCTGCGCGATTATTGCCGCGCCCATCTCGTGCACGAAGCAAGCGAACAACTGCGCGTGCTCTTCCTTGATATAAAGAACGGCCTGATCGCCGACGAAGTGCAGCAGCACGGCACGGTCAACCACGTCACGCTCTACCCGCGCGAGTTGCTGAAGCGCGCTCTCGAGCTCGGCGCCGCCGCGATCATCCTCGTGCACAACCACCCGAGCGGCGATGCGACGCCGTCCGACGCCGACATCGTGATGACCCGTGAGGTCGTCGAGGCCGGCAAGAAGCTCGGCATCGCCGTGCATGACCATTTGATCATCGGGCGCGATGGCGAGCGCTCGTTCCGTGCACTCGGCCTGCTCTGAGCGGCGCGACCCGTTCGCGGGAGCCGACCCGGCACGCGGCGTGAATCTTTCATGAAGCCAAAAATCTAGCTGGCGTCGCTTCGAACCTTGCTTGTAGGATTCGCTCCAAGGTTTTGAGCCATTGGGGTCGACTCGAGTCCATGGGTCCTTCGTTCCGCGCCGGTCTGCCGCGAACGCCGCCTCGCTCGGTCCCTCCTCCGCACTCCGCACCATTGTCTCGAATTCGAACGCCCGCCGGCTCGGGCGGCATGGCTCTGCGTCCCCATCACAAAGACAAATCGGGAGGTATCATGGGCAAGCGTTCCGCGCGTCAGACTGCCGAGGCCGTGGCCTCGGTCGAGGAACTGTTTCCAGTGTCCGGGCGCTTTGACGCGCTTGACGACGAGCGGCGCGAACAGAGTTATGTGCGCCGCGTGCGTCCCAAGAGCGACGGGCAGCGCCGCTTGATGGAAGCGATCGATCGTCACGCGCTCGTGGTCGCGCTCGGCCCCGCCGGTACCGGCAAGACCTACCTCGCCATCACGAAGGCGGTCGAGGCGCTGGAAGCGGGCACGGTCGAGCGCATCGTGTTGACGCGACCGGCGGTCGGTGCGGGCGAGGAGCTTGGCTATTTGCCCGGCAATGTCGAAGACAAGCTCGCGCCCTATTTGCGTCCGCTTTACGACGCGCTGGCGGAGCGGCTCGGCGGCAAGCGGCTCAAGAAATTGCTCTTCGAAGGCGCAATCGAAATCGCGCCCGTCGCCTTCATGCGCGGACGCACGCTCAACAACGCCTTCGTGGTGATCGACGAAGCGCAGAACTGCACCTATATGCAAATCAAGATGCTGCTCACGCGCCTGGGTTGGCACTCGACCATGGTGGTGAACGGCGATCCCGACCAGAGCGATCTTTTGCTCGGCCTCTCCGGCCTGAGCGACATCGCCGAGCGGCTCAGCACACTCGAATCGATCGCGGTGGTGCGGCTAGGCGACGCCGACATCGTGCGCCACCCGCTGGTGGGCGAGATGCTCGGGGTGTTGTAGAGCGAACCTCTCCCGCCACTAGATCACGATTTGCT
Organism: Rhizobium sp. Q54; assembly: GCA_945892755.1. GTDB lineage: Bacteria > Pseudomonadota > Alphaproteobacteria > UBA828 > UBA828 > SHWC01. Next base: position 26,562 of record CAMDDO010000012.1, read on the forward strand.
GTCTTGCTTGGCGCGACCGGGCGCTCCAGCATGCGGCCATGGGACGGGGACGTGCGTTAGTCAGTGCAGCGTTAATGCTGGCGTCCGTCGCTGTGGCCGCGCCTTCGCGCGCGGAGCCGGATGAGACCGGCTTCTTCGGCATCGAATTTGGCACGCCCTTGGTCGAGGTGCTCGCGGCGCAGCCGACCGCGCGCGTTTGGCAGCAGACCAAGACCGAACTCGCCGGCTGTTATTTTCAATATTCGATCCCGACCATCCTGGGCGATGCCGAGGCCGAGGCCTGGCTTTGCGAGGCGCGTGACCATCCTCGGAAAATCATCGTCGCGATCAGCGTCGAAGCCCGGTCGAGCAAGGCGAGCTATGAGCGGCTGGTCGAGGCGCTGACCGCGCGCTATGGGCTCGCCACGCTCTTTTGGGGTCAGTGCCTGAATTCCGAGGGCGCCCCCACCGAGCAATATTCCTGGTATCTGAAATCGAGCCTGGTGCGCCTGATCAATCGCGACACGCACGCGAGCTGGCTCGTGCTCCGCATCGAGCCGGCCGGCCCGATCCGCGATTTTGGCCCCGGCGCCTGCCTGGTGCCGCCGGTCAAGCTCCGCGAATTGGGCGATACGGAAACCGAATAGACGACGCCCGGCCGACGCGACAGGGTCCCCCCTCGCCTTGACGCGGCGGGTGCCGAAATCCACACTGCGGCGAGCATGGTTTTCGTGGCGCTGCCGGCCGGTCTGGCGCGCCCGGTTCAAGGAATAGGCCCGCATGAAACTGGTCGGCGTCGATGTCGGGGGCACCTTCACCGACCTCATCATCACGGACACCGCGACCCAGATGATCGCGATCCACAAAGTGCCGACCACGCCCGATGATCCCTCGGTCGGCGTCACCGACGGCATCGTCGCATTGTGCAAACGGAATGGCATCGACCCCGGCTCGGTCGATCACGTGTTCCACGGCACCACGATCGCGACCAACGCCGTGCTCGAACATAAGGGCTCGGTCGCCGGCATGATCACGACCGAAGGTTATCGCGACATCATCCATATCGGGCGCCACCAGCGGCCCGAGAATTATTCGATCATGCAGGACATTCCCTGGCAGGCGCGTCCCTTGGTGCGTCGCCGCCACCGCCTGACCGTTTCAGAGCGCCTGACGCCGCCCAAGGGCGAGGTGCTGAAGGTGCTCGATGAAGAAGCCGTGCGCCGTGCCGCGCGCGACTTGAAGAAAGCCGGCGTGCAATCGATCGCGGTGTGCTTCCTCTTTTCCTATATCGACCCGCGCCACGAAGAACGGGCGCGCGAATTGATCCTGGAGGAATTCCCCGAGGCCTTTGTCACCACCTCGGCCCAGGTCGCGCCTCAATTTCGCGAGTTCGAGCGCTTCACGACCGCCGCGATGAACGCCTTCATCGGACCCAAGGTGCGGACCTATGTGAACCGCTTCGAGGAACGTCTGGAAGGCGCCGGCATCAAAGCCGATCTCCATATCATGGCCTCGAATGGCGGCGTCGCGACCGCGGCCACGGTGGCCGAAGTGCCGGTGGTCACGCTGCTCTCAGGGCCGGCCGCCGGCGTGCTTGGCGGCGCCTGGGCGGCGGCCCTCTCCGACCGTCAACGCATCATCACCTTCGATGTCGGCGGCACCAGCGCCGATATCGGCATCGTGATCGAGGGCCGCACCAGCGAGGCGACCGCGCGCGATACCTGGATCGGCGGCTATCCCGTGCTCGTGCCGATGATCGATATTCACACCATCGGCGCGGGCGGCGGCTCGATCGCGCATGTCGATGCGGGCGGCGCGTTTCGCGTCGGCCCGATGAGCGCCGGCTCGCAGCCGGGCCCCGCCTGCTATGCGCGCGGCGGCACGCGGCCAACCGTGACCGATGCCAATCTCGTGCTCGGGCGTTTGGAGAAGGACAACTTTCTCGGCGGCGAAATGACGCTCGACGAAGCCGCGGCGCATCGCGTCATCACCGAACTCGCCAAACAAGTGAAGCTTGACAAGCTCGAGGCCGCCGAGGGCGTCATCACCATTTTGAATTCGAACATGGCCAACGCGATTCGCGCCAAGACCGTGCAAAAGGGTCTCGACCCGCGCGATTTCGCGCTCGTCGCATTTGGCGGTGCAGGGCCCTTGCATGGCGCCGAGGTCGCCGCGGCGCTCAATATTCCCGAGGTCGTGATCCCGCCGCATCCGGGCATCACATCGGCGGCCGGGCTCCTGACCACCGACATCAAATATGATCAGATCAAGACCGAATTCGTGGTCAAGGGCTCGGTCGATCTTGGCAAGCTCTCGGCCGATTTCGTCCAACTCGAGGCGCTCCTGATCAAACAATTCGCCGCCGATGGCATCGAACGCGGCGGCGTGACGCTGCAAAGGTTCGGCGATCTCCGTTATGTCGGCCAAGGCTATGAGCTCAGGGTCTCCTTCCCTGCCGATAAACTCGATGCGGCGGCGCTTGAGCGCGTGTGGAGCGCGTTTCACGATCAGCACAAACGTGAATATGGCCACTTCTTCGCCGAGAGCCCGATCGAGATCGTCAATATACGGGTCACCGGCATCGGCTTCATGCCGAAGATCGGCAAGCCCACGGTCAGTGACGGCCCTTCGGTCGAGGCGGCGCTGGTCAAGCGCGGCAAAAGCGCGTTTCGTGTGAACGGCGTATTAGGCACCTATGACACCGCCTATTATCGGCGCGAGCTTTTGCCGCTCGACGCGCCGGTCGCGGGCCCTGCGATCATCCTGCAGCGCGACACCACGACCGTGGTGCCGCCAGGCTGGAGCGCGGTCGCCGATCACGGCGGTAATTTGATTTTGCGCGCGGCGCGGAAAGACTGACCCATGGCCCAAGCAAAAACGGCAACCCACCTTGGTTCCAAGCCGATCGACCCGGTGACCGCGAGCGTGATCCAGGGCGCGCTCGAAAGCATCGCGGTCGAAATGGGCTACAAGCTGATGCGGATGTCCTATTCCAGCATCATCCGCGAGTCGGAAGATTTCGGCGCGGCATTGGTTGACGCCCAAGCGCGCCAATTGTGCGAATCGCGCCAATCGACGCCGCTGCAATCCGGCCCGATCCCGGGCTATGTCAAAGGCATGATCGGGCTCATGGCCGGGCGGGGCGAGACGCTCAATCCGGGCGACGTGATCATGCACAATTCGGCCTATCACGGCGCCTCGCATGGGCCCGATGTCGCATTCATCGTGCCGGCGTTTTTCAAGGGCCGGCTGGTTGGTTATTCGGTGACGACCGCGCACCATCTTGATATCGGCGCGTCTTCGCCGGGCAGTTGCGGCATTGTCGATTCGCTCGATGCCTATGCCGAGGGCCTGCAATTCAAGGCGCTCAAGGTCTATGACAAGGGCGTGCTCAACGCGCCGCTCTGGCAGATGGTGCGCGATAATATCCGCGCCTCCGATCTCGTGGTCGGCGACATGGAGGCGCAAATCGCCGCCGCGCGCATCGGCGCCGAGCGCTTCCTCGAATTGATCGAACGCTATGGGCTCCACACTGTCGAGGCGGCGGGCGATGCGCTGATGGATCATTCCGAACGGCTGATGCGTCAGGCGATCGAGGCTCTGCCCGATGGCAGCCATAGTGCGGTCGGCCATGTCGATGGTTTCGAGGACGATCCCGAGCGGCGCGACTTCAAAATCAAGGTCACGGTCACCATCAAAGGCAGCAATATGACGGTCGATCTGACCGGCACCGACAAGCAGATCGACGATCGCCCGCTCAACATGCCGCTCGAAGGCACGGTCGATTGCGCGATCTGGCTCACCGTGCGTTCGATTCTGCTCGATTCCTTCGTGCACGGCCACATCCCGCAGAACAGCGGCCTGGTGCGCCCGATCACGATCATCGCGCCCAAGGGCACACTGGTGAATCCGACTTTCCCCGCCCCCACCATCGCGCGCTTCTGCCCCGGCAATATCGTCGCCGACACGCTGATGCGCGCGCTCGCGGACGCTGTGCCGCAGCAAGTGGCGGCCGGCGTCGGCAATTTGAAAGTCATCGCTTATAGCGGCATCCATGGCGGCGCGCATTGGGTCCACATGGATATTCACGAAGGCAGCTATGGCGGGCGCCATGGCAAGGACGGCATGGATACGGTCGACACGCTCTACGCCAATACGCGCAACAACCCGATCGAGGATATCGAATCGCATTTGCCGCTCCGCGTCATGCGCTATGAATTGCGCGACGGCAAAGCGGCGCCTGGCCAATGGCGTGGCGGCATCGGCTCAACCCGCGAGGTCGAGCTTCTGGAAGACGGCAGCTTCTCGATCGAGGGCGATGGTCATTTGTTCGCACCCTGGGGCTTCAAGGGCGGCGCCGATGGCCACACCTCAAAATTATTGTTTCGGCCAAAATCGGGCGGCGAAATGTCGCTGCCCTCGATGATGCCAAACAAACCGACCAAGGCGGGTGATCGCCTCGTCTTGGTCGGCACCTGCGGCGGCGGCTATGGCGATCCCTTTGAGCGCGACCCCGACGCGGTGCTCTCCGACGTGCTCGACGGCTTTGTCACCTTGGCGTCGACCAAGACCGATTATGGCGTCGTGATCACGCCCGAAAAGACCATCGATCGCGCGGCAACCGCCGTGCTTCGGCGCGCGCGCCGCGCCTGAACCCCTGGGAGGCCCCGATGCGCATCAAGATCATCAACCCGAACACGACCCAGGCCATGACCGACACGATCGGCGAGTGCGCGCGCAAATTCGCGCGGCCCGGCACCGAGATCATCTCGGTCAGTCCGAGTTTCGGCCCGGCCTCGATCGAATCCTTCGTCGATGAGTTCGTCTCGGCCTGCGGCGTGCTCGACGAAATAAAGAAGGGCGAGGAAAGCGAAAACATCGACGCCTATATCATCGCCTGTTATGGCGACCCCGGCCTGCAGGCCGCGCGCGAGTTGACCGAGAAGCCGGTCATCGGCATCGCCGAGGCGTCGCTCTATATGGCCTCGATGCTGGCGGCGCGCTTCTCGATCGTCACCATCATCCCGCGCGCGCGGACGTTGATGGAAGAGATGGTGCGCGGCTATGGCATGGAACATCGCATGGTCTCGATCCGCACCATGCCGCTCTACGTGCTCGACGTCGAGAAGGACCCCAAGGGCTCGTTCGAGAAGATCAGGGAGGGCGCGCGCCTCGCGGTGCAGGAGGACAACGCGGAAGCCATCTGCCTCGGCTGCGCGGGCTTCGCCGAATTCGCCCAGTCGATCGAGGACGAGCTAGGCGTGCCGGTGCTGGATGGTGTGGTGTGCGCCACCAAGCAGGCCGAGATCATGGTCGAGCTCGGCAAGAAGACCTCGAAGCGCATGACCTATCGCCCGCCCGAGCAGAAAACCTATACCGGCATGTTCGCGCATTTCTCGGGCACCAAGCCGGCCTCAAAGCGCAAGGAAGCGGCGGAATAACGTGGCGCCCGTCGCGTTGTCACCCTTCAGCCGCCGCTCCGCAGCGACCTCTCCCGCGCGGGGAGAGATGAGCGTCGTCGCGCTTCCATGATCCCGCGCTATAGCCGCCCCGAAATGGCGGCGATTTGGCAGCCGGAGAACCGGTTTCGGATTTTGGCCGAGATCGAGGCGCATGCGCTCGAAGCCATGGTCGAGCTCAAGCTTGCGCCCAAATCGGCCTTGACCGCGCTCCGCCGCGCGCTGAAGGAGCACCCGAAGGAGATCACCGACACCGCCGCGATCGAGGCGATCGAGCGCGAGACGCGGCACGACGTGATCGCGTTCCTGACCAATCTTGGCAAATATGTCGGCCCCGAGGCGCGCTTCATCCATCAGGGGCTCACGTCGTCAGACGTGCTCGATACCGCGTTCGCCGTGCAGCTCGTGCAGGCGAGCGATCTCTTGATCGACGATATCGAGCGCGTGATGGCCGCGCTCAAGCGCCGCGCGATCGAACACAAGACAACGCTCTGCGTCGGTCGCAGCCATGGCATCCACGCCGAGCCGACCAGCTTCGGCCTCAAACTCGCCGGCCACTACGCCGAGTTCGCGCGCGATCTTGAGCGCCTTCAGACGGCTAAAAAGGAAATCGCCACCTGCGCGATCTCGGGCCCGGTCGGAACGTTTTCCTCGGTCGATCCGCGTGTCGAGGCGCATGTCGCCAAGAAACTCGGGCTTGCAATCGAACCGGTCTCGACCCAGGTCATCCCGCGCGACCGGCATGCCGCGTTCTTCGCCGCACTCGCCCTCGTCGCATCCGGCGTCGAGAGGCTGGCGACCGAGATCAGGCATTTGCAGCGGAGCGAGGTGCGCGAGGCCGAAGAGGCCTTCGCCAAGGGCCAAAAAGGCTCCTCCGCCATGCCGCACAAGCGCAATCCGGTGCTCTCCGAAAATCTCACCGGCCTCGCCCGCGTGGTGCGCGCCGCGCTCAACCCGGCGCTTGAGAACGTCACACTCTGGCATGAGCGCGATATCTCGCATTCTTCGGTTGAGCGTGTTTTTGCCCCCGATGCCACCATCGCGCTCGATTTCGCGCTCGACCGCCTTGCCGGGCTGATCGAGGACCTGCTGATTTATCCCGAGGCGATGAAGCGTAACCTTGAGAGCCTGGGCGGCCTCGTGCATTCGCAGGCGGTGCTGCTCGCGCTGATCGAGGCCGGCCTATCGCGCGAAGCGGCCTATGAAACCGTGCAACGCAATGCGATGGAGACCTGGAGGAACGGCGGCAGCTTCGCCGAGCGGCTGTGGGCCGATATGGGAGTGCGCGCCAAATTGAAGCGCGCGCGGCTCGACGCGACATTCGATGCCAAGCCCTATCTCGCCCATGTCGATCAGATCTTCGCGCGCGTGTTCGGCCCGGATCGGACGCACAAAAAAGGGAGCCACAAGAGATGAGCAAGCCGACCGTGATCATCACCGGCGCCGGGATCGGCATCGGCCATGCCGCCGCCCTCGCCTTCGGAAGCGCCGGCTATCATGTCGGCGTCACCGACGTGCTCGAGGCCGAGGGCAAAGCCACCGTCAAGGCGATCGAGGCCGCCGGCGGCTCGGCCGAATTTCACAAGGTTGATGTCACGAATACCGACAATGTGAATGCCGCGGTCGCCGCGTTCGAGAAAAAGAACGGCGCGATCGACGCCGCGATCGCCAATGCCGGCATCGCGCACAAGGTCAAGCTCGAGGACATGACCGATGCGAAGTGGGGCCACACACTCGATGTCGATTTGAACGGCGTGTTCCGGCTCTGCCGCGCGGTCGCGCCCGGCATGAAAAAGCGCAAAAAGGGTGCGATCGTCGCGACATCCTCGATCATGGGCGTCGGCTATGGCTGGCACGACCATGTGCAATACAACGCGGCGAAGACGGGCGTGGTTGGCCTCGTTCGCGGCCTCGCCTGCGACCTTGGCGCCGATCAGATACGCGTGAACGGCATCGCGCCCGGCTATATTCGCTCGGCGCAATCGCTTTCGACCGTGCATTCCCTCGGCCCGGCCGGCCTCGAAAAAGCGGCGGAATACATCCCCTTGGGGCGCATCGGCGAGCCCGACGACATCGCCGACGTGATGGTGTTCCTGTGCTCGCACGGCGCTCGCTATATCAGCGGGCAGACCATCATCGTCGATGGCGGGCTGATGGTTGGACGCTACTGAGCGAAGAAACACATGATCCCAGCCATGGTGATCGCGATTCCCTTCGCCTATTTCGCGGCCACGCCCGGCCCTAGCGCCGACGATCTCGGGATTGGCGGCCCGTCGCAGAACCGGGCGCCCGCCAGAGCGGACCGCATTCCCGCCGTCATGCACGGCGCGCTTCTCGTAGGTCTGCCGAGCGACTAGGATTCTCCGAGTCGTCCTGGCAGAGCCACCAATCGGGAATCCCCGCCGTGAATGAGGCAGAAGCACGTCGCCTGGAGGTCGCGCGTAACTTTCAGGCCTTTCAATCGAAACTGCCGGAGCTATTGGAGGAGCGGCGCGGGCAGTTCGCCGTGATGCGTCATGGCACGATCGTGGATTATTTCGACACGATTGGAGAAGCCGTGCGCTTCGCGGCCAAGGCGTATGAGGACCAGATTTTTTCAATTCAAGAAGTGACCGATAAGGCCATTGATCTTGGCTGGTTCTCCCATGCCACTGCCGCCGATCCAATACAACCGTGACGTCGGCGCGATTCTGGCGGTTCGCGTCGATTGGCCGCGGTCCTGGCCGCACCGCCATGGCGCCGCGCCGCCGTCGCATACGATCCGCATGCTGATCGACACCGGCGCCACGGCGAGCGCGCTATCGAAACGCACGGCGGGCAGATTGGGCTTGCCGCTGGTCGGACAGCGGACCCTGCAATCCGTCAATCATGTCGGGCCGGTCAATCTCTATTTGGCCGACTTGGCCGTCGTTGCGGCTGACCCGCCGCGCCGTTTTGAGGATTTTCGTCTAATCGAGCTCGAGCTGAATGATGAGCCGGTCGATGGCTTGATCGGCCTCGACATCATTCAACATGGCGTGCTGCGAATGGACGGGCCACGAGAGCAATTCAGCCTCGTCTTCGCGCCGCCGCCTTAGAGCGAAGGCCGCCTAGCGCATCGCGGCCTTGCCGAGCAAAGTTTCTCTGAAGCGATCTTTCAAATAGGCACCATCGCGCGGCGGCAGCACGCGGGGTGCCGCTTCGGCCTTGATCTTGAAGACGCCGAGCGCCGGCCCCGGTCCCGCGCGCAGCGCCAAGACGCCCGGCCCAAGACCGTGATCGTCGCGCGCACTTACGACGTTCGCAAAGCCACAGGCACGCGCAATGCCCGCGATATCGACGCCCGCGGCGGTCAATCCCCGCTGCATGCCGGTTTCGCCGTGGCGCTCATTGTCAAGCACGGCGATCGACAAATTGTCGGGCTTCCGCGCGCCGATGGTCGCCAAACTGCCGATCCCCATCATCATGTCGCCATCGCCGGTGATCACGAGCACACGGCGCGACGGCTGGGCGTGGGCAAGCCCGAAGCCGATCATGACGGCGCCGCCCATGGCGCCCCAAAGCGGAAAATCGAGCGGATTATCCTCGACCGCCGCGACGTCCCAGGCCGAAGAGCCGAGCCCTGCCACCACCAGCATCGTGCCGCGATCGTTCAGAAGCGCGGCGACCACCGCGCGCCGCTCCAGCGTGGTCTGAGGTTGCGTGCTCATTTGCTCACCGCCGCAAAGGCCTTGGCGCCGATCACGCGCTGCGACACCAGTACCGCGACCGCCACTTGCGATTCGAAGGCGAGCTGGGCCGCCGCCGCCACCGTTTCGCCCACCTCGGCGGCATCCCGTACCAAATAAACAATCACGCCGCCGGCCTCGAGTTGTGGCTGGCTCGACGTGCCCATCGGCACTTGCCAAGGGTTCACCTCGCCCCACTCGCCCCGCATGGTGACGATCGCGAGCAAGGGGAAGCGGCACGCCTTGACCAGTGAGAGCGACGCGATGACGTTGCCGACCCCGCTCGACTGCATGAGGAGCACACCGCGCTCGCCGCCGAGCCAGGCCCCGGCCAGCATCGGAATGCCCTCGGCCTCGTTCGAGAGCAGCACGTCGCGCATGGCGTTGTCGGCCTCGCAGAGCGCGATCAACTTGGTCAAGCCGGCATCCGGCACATAGGCGACCTGGCGCACGCCGGCCACGTTCAGGGCATGGTGAACCTCCGCCGGCCAGTCGACGATCGGCGTCGTCATGGCGCAGCGCTCACCGGTCGATTTCTTATTCAGCCATCAGTTGCTGGCGCGCGACATCCAAAAGGTGCGTCATTTCCTTGCGCACGCGATGCTCATCCATCGCAATGCCCTTGGCCTGAAGATCCTTCAGCACCTTTTCGAGTACGTCGGAATCGCCCGGACGGTCGAAATCGGAGGCGACCACCTGTTTGGCATAGGCCTCGGCGTCGGCGCCCTTATGACCCAATTGCTCCGCCGCCCAAAGGCCGAGCAGCTTGTTGCGTCGGGCGTTGACCTTGAACTTGAGCTCCTCGTCACGCTTGTATCTCGCTTCTTCTTCGTTTTTGCGCTTGTCGAACGTGGTCATGCCCTATGCTCCTGCTGCGTGCCAGCGCGACCGGCAACCCGGCCCGAAGGTCGATCGTGTTTTCTTCTGCGCTGCGGCCATATATACGATTGCGACCGCCTCCGTTCAATCACGCCGAATCCCCCTAATCCACGCTCATGTGCACCGTCGTCATCTTGCGCCGCCTGGAGCATGACTGGCCCGTCCTGATCGCCGCCAATCGCGACGAGATGCGCGATCGGCCCTGGCGCCCGCCCGGCCGGCATTGGCCCGACCGCCCCGATATCCTCGGCGGGTTGGATGAGCTCGCCGGCGGCTCCTGGCTCGGGCTCAACGAGCATGGCGTGGTCGCGGCGATCCTCAACCGGGTCGGCTCGCTCGGCCCCGCCCCCGGCAAGCGCTCGCGCGGCGAGCTCGTGCTCGAGGCGCTCGACCATGCCGACGCGGCCGATGCCGCCGAGGCGCTGGTCGCGCTCAATGGCGACGCCTATCGCTCTTTTAACCTCCTGATCGCCGATTCGCGCGATGCGTTCTGGTTGAAACATGACGGCAATCGCGCGGTCGAGCTCAGGCCCTTGCCGCGCGGCTTTTCCATGTTGACCGCGCACGACACGAATTCGACCGAATCATCGCGGGTGCGCCACTATATGCCGCGCTTCGAGGCGGCCGCGGCGCCCGACCCGAACACGGGACAGTGGCGCGACTGGGAGGCGTTGCTCGCGAGCCGCGACTCGGCGCCGGGCCATGCGCCGTTCGGCGCCATGCGGATCGAGACCGATACCGGGTTCGGCTCGGTCAACGCCTCACTGATCGCGTTGCCGAGCTTTTCGGTCAAGACCCGCCGGCCGATCTGGCGCTTTGCCGACGGCCCGCCGGGCGAGCGGCCGTTCGCCGACATACCGCTCTAGGAGCGCGCCCGCGGCCGATCTGACAGTCCCATTGCGCGCTCGGTGGCGGCGTTGTATTGCCGCGCCGAACTGACTATGTTTGAAGCTCATTACGAATGCCGCGCTGGGCCGATTGGGCGCCCGGCCTTGGGCGTTCCCGTCATGGAGGACCGCAATGGCCCGCCGCCGTCAAGTCTATGAGGGCAAGGCGAAGGTGCTCTATGAGGGCCCCGAGCCTGGCACGCTCATTCAATACTTCAAGGACGACGCCACCGCCTTCAACAACCAGAAGAAGGCAACGATCGTCGGCAAGGGCGTGCTCAACAACCGGATCTCCGAGCACTTGATGACGCGGTTGAACGAGATCGGCGTGCCGACTCACTTCGTGCGCCGTCTCAACATGCGCGAACAGCTCATTCGCGAGGTTGAGATCATTCCGGTCGAGGTGGTGATCCGCAATGTCGCCGCCGGCTCGCTCTCGACCCGGCTCGGCATCGCCGAGGGCACCGTGTTGCCGCGCTCGATCGTCGAGTATTATTACAAGAACGACGCGCTTGGCGATCCGATGGTCTCGGAGGAGCACATCACCGCGTTCGGCTGGGCGACGCCGCAAGACCTCGACGACATCCTGGCGCTTTCGCTCCGCATCAATGATTTCCTGAGCGGTCTGTTCTATGGCATCGGGATCAGACTGGTCGACTTCAAGGTCGAGTTCGGGCGGCTGTGGAACGGCGATGACATGCGCATCGTTCTGGCCGACGAGATCAGCCCTGATAGCGCGCGCCTTTGGGACCTGACCACCAACGAAAAGATGGACAAGGACCGCTTTCGCCGCGACCTCGGCAACATCATCGAGGCCTATCAAGAAGTGGCGCGCCGGCTCGGCATTCTGCCCGAGGCCGGCGTGCACGAGCTCAGGCCGAACGAGCCAACCAAGGGCCGCGCCTAAGGCACTCGACCGTGAAAGCCAAAGTCCACATCACGCTGAAGGCCGGCGTGCTTGACCCGCAGGGCAAGGCGATCGGCCGCGCACTCTCCTCGCTCGGCTTCGATGGCGTCGGCGAAGTACGCCAAGGCAAGGTGATCGAGCTCGAGCTGGCCGAGACAGATCGCGCCAAGGCCGAAGCGTCTCTGCGCGCGATGTGCGAGAAGCTGCTCGCCAATACCGTGATCGAGAACTACGCAATCGAGCTGAGGCCATGACCCGGCGTGGTTTTGAGCTAAATTAGGCGCTCGTCATGCAAGCCGCGATCATCGTCTTTCCCGGATCGAACTGCGACCGCGACATCATGGTCGCGCTCCAAGCCTCGATGGGCCGCAGCCCCCTCATGGTCTGGCATGGCGACAGCACGCTGCCCAAAGTAGACCTGATCGTGCTGCCGGGCGGCTTTTCCTATGGCGATTATCTGCGCTCGGGCGCGATGGCTGCGCACTCCCATGTTGTGCGCGCGGTGGTTGCCGAAGCCAAGCGCGGCGTGCCGGTTTTGGCGATTTGCAATGGTTTCCAGATCGCGACCGAAGCGGGCCTCTTGCCCGGCGTCCTGATGCCGAATGCCTCGCTCAAGTTCGTCTGCAAGGACGTGTCTTTGCGTGTCGAGAACGCGGAGTCGCGCTTCACCCGCGCGTTCAAGAAGGGCCAGGTCGTGCACATGCCGATCGCGCATCGCGACGGAAATTACTATGCCGATGACGCGACGCTCGACCGGCTCGAAGCCAAGGGCCAGATCGCGTTTCGCTATGTCACGCCGGATGGCAAGGTCACTGCGGACGCCAACCCGAATGGCGCCGCGCGCAATATCGCGGGCGTGTTCAATGAGAGCCGCTCGGTGCTCGGCCTGATGCCGCATCCAGAGCGGCTGGCCGATGCCATGCTCGGCGGCACCGACGGCAAAGCCATGCTCGACGGCCTGATCCACGAGCTGGCGTAGAACCCGGGACCGTCCGTGGCGTTGTTTCCTAGCACATCCCGCCCCGCCCGCACGGCGATCGTGGCGCACATAACCTCTCCCCTTGTGGGAGAGGTCGCCGCGAAGCGGCGGGTGAGGGGTACTTATAAAAGCTATCGTCGATCTTTCGATGAATCCGCCGACGTTGCCCCCTCACCCTCCCATCGCTACGCGATGGGCCCCTCCCTCTCCCACGAGGGGAGAGGGCAAATTACGTGCTACGAGCAATGTATCTTTTGCGAACAGCCAGACGCCGATAGCACGCTATGACCCAAGAACCCGAGATCACTTCCGAGATCATCGCCAGTCATGGCCTCAAGCCCGACGAATATGAACGGGTGATCGAGGCGCTCGGTCGCACGCCAAACCTGACCGAGCTTGGCATTTTCTCGGTGATGTGGAGCGAGCACTGCTCCTACAAATCCTCGCGCGTCTGGCTAAAGACATTGCCGACCACGGCGCCCTGGGTGATCTGCGGCCCCGGCGAGAACGCCGGCATCATCGATATTGGCGATGGCCTCGCGGTCGTGTTCAAAATGGAAAGCCACAACCACCCCTCCTTCATCGAGCCCTATCAGGGCGCGGCGACCGGCGTTGGCGGAATTTTGCGCGATGTCTTCACCATGGGCGCGCGCCCGATCGCGAATCTGAACGCGCTTCGCTTCGGCTCGCCCGATCATCCGAAGACGCGGCATCTGGTCGCGGGCGTGGTCGCTGGCATTGGCGGCTATGGCAATTGCATCGGCGTGCCGACGGTCGGCGGCGAATGCACCTTTCACCCGGCCTATAACGGCAACAATCTGGTCAACGCCATGACGGTCGGCCTGGTCGATGCCAAGCGCATCTTCTATTCGGCCGCCGGCAAACCGGGGCACCCAGTCGTCTATGTCGGCTCCAAGACCGGGCGCGATGGCATTCACGGCGCGACCATGGCGTCGGCCGAGTTCGACGAAAAATCGGAAGAGAAGCGACCGACCGTGCAGGTCGGCGATCCGTTCACCGAAAAGCTGTTGCTTGAGGCTTGTCTTGAGCTGATGGCGACCGATGCGATCGAAGCGATCCAGGACATGGGCGCGGCGGGGCTCACCTGCTCCTCGGTCGAGATGGCGGGCAAGGGCGGCACCGGCATCGAGCTCGATCTCGATCTCGTGCCGCAGCGCGAACGCGGCATGAGCGCCTACGAGATCATGCTCTCCGAAAGCCAAGAGCGCATGCTGATGGTGGTAAAGCCGGGGCGCGAGGAGATCGCGCGTCGCGTGTTCGAAAAATGGGAGCTCGATTTCGCGATCATCGGACGCGTGACCGAGACCGGACGGCTGGTGCTCCGCAAAGGCAATCAACTCGCGGCCGATCTGCCCATCACGCCTTTGGTCGACGACGCGCCGGTCTACCGCCGTCCCTATGTCGAGACCCCGCCGCGCGCGCCGATCAAGATCGAAAGCCTTGCCACTCATCCGCCGCTGCTCGACTCCTTGGTCAAGCTGATCGGCGGGCCGGACCTCTGCTCCAAGCGTTGGATCTGGGAGCAATATGACCACATGGTGATGGCCGATACGGTGCAGCGGCCCGGCGGCGACGCTGCGGTCGTGCGTGTCCACGGCACCAACAAGGCGCTCGCGATCACCACCGATTGCACGCCGCGTTATTGCGCCGCCGACCCCAAGACGGGCGGCGCCCAAGCGGTCGTCGAGGCTTGGCGCAATCTGACCGCGGTCGGCGCCAAGCCGCTGGCCATCACGGACTGTCTCAATTTCGGCAATCCGGAGCGGCCCGAGGTGATGGGCCAATTCGCCGGCTGCATCCAGGGCATGAGCGAGGCCTGCCGCGCGCTCGACTTCCCGGTCGTCTCGGGCAATGTCTCGCTCTACAACGAAACCAGCGGCCAGGGCGTGCAACCAACGCCGGCGATCGGCGGGGTCGGCCTGATCGGCGATGTAACGCGCATGGCGACGCTTGGCTTCAAGGCCGAAGGCGAACCGATTCTCCTGATCGGCGAGACGCGCGGCCATCTTGGCGCCTCGCTGTACCTGCGCGACGTGTTGGGGCGCGAGGAAGGCCCGCCGCCGCCGATCGATCTCGCGGCCGAGCGGCGGATCGGCGATTTCGTCCGCACGCTGATTGAGCAAGGCCGCCTCACCGCCTGCCATGACGTGTCGGATGGCGGACTCCTCGTCGCGCTGGCCGAAATGGCGATCGGGGCCTCGCGTGCCGGCCGCCCGATCGGCGCGACGCTCGCCGCCCCGCCCGCCGGGCTCGCGCCCGCGGCCCATTGGTTCGGCGAAGACCAGGCGCGCTATGTCGTGACCGCGACCTCAAGCGAAGCCGCGCGGATCGAGGCGGAGGCGAAGGTCGCGGGCATTCCCGCAAACCGCGTGGGGCTTACAGGCGGGCCTGCGTTGACAGTCGAAGGGGCCGGTGCCATATCCCTTAGCGAGCTTGAGCGGGCTCACGAGGCCTTTCTGCCCGCTTTAATGGCCGCGCCGGCTTGAGCCGCGCGGTTCTTCGGAGACTTTCCTTATGCCGATGGACGCGCGCGAGATCGAACGACTGATCCGCCAAGACCTGCCCGACGCCGATGTCGTGATCGAGGATTTGCGCGGTGACGGCGACCACTATGCCGCGCGGGTCGTCTCGGCCTCGTTCACCGGCAAGAGCCGCGTGCAGCGCCATCAATTGGTCTATAAGGCCCTCAAGGGCCGCATGGGCGGCGAGCTTCACGCGCTCGCGCTGAAAACCGTGACGCCCGACGAAATCTAAGCCCGCTTCCCCGGAGGAGCCTCGCATGAATACCCAGACTGAAAACAACCCCGCGTTCCAGCGCATTCGCGGCGACGTCGAGAAGAACGACGTGGTGCTGTTCATGAAAGGCACGCCGGTCTTCCCGCAATGCGGCTTCTCGGCGGCGGTCGTACAGGTGCTGACGCAGCTCGGCGTCAAGTTCAAGGGCGTCAACGTGCTCGAGGACCCTGAGATCCGCGACGGCATAAAGAGGTTTTCGGACTGGCCGACCATTCCGCAGCTCTACGTCAAGGGCGAGTTCGTCGGCGGCTGCGATATCGTGCGCGAGATGTATGAGACGGGCGAGCTGAACGAGCTGCTCACCACGCGCGGCGTCGCGGTGCAGCCGCAGGGCTGAGCCCTGACCGGCCTTCCGTCCGAGGGATCGGCGCCCAAGACCGTCCACGGCTATCACGCGCACATCTATTTCCGCGATGCGGCCGAGCGCGAGCGCGCGCTGAAACTGCGCGAGCGCCTGCAGCGCTTCCCGATCGCGTTCGGCCGCGTGTGGGATCAGGCCGTCGGGCCGCATCCCTTGCCGATGTATCAGGTGGCCTTCGCGCCGGCGCAATTCGCCGAGCTCGTCCCCTATCTGATGCTAGCGCGTGAGGGGCTGACGATCCTGGTACACCCAGAGACCAGTGATGACGTGGCGGATCATTCGAGCCACGCGCTTTGGCTTGGCGCCGTGCTCCCGCTCGATCTCGAGTTCCTGCGGAAATTCGCGCGCGGCGAGGCCGCTATCCCGGCTCACCCTTCGGGGTAGACGTCGAAGGCGATGCCGACCCTCTCCTCCTCGCCCTTGAACGGGATCGTGCCGTGGAAGAGGTAGGACGGGAAGAAGACGGCCAAGCCGGGCTCGGGCCTCACCGCGCTGGTCGGCGGCTCGAAACCCACTGGCAGCTTGCAATCGGGTCGCCCGAACTCGATCCACCCCGCGCGGCCATTGCCCTCCACCGATAGGCTGCAGGGCGTCGCCACATAATAGCAGCCACTGAGCCAGGCGCCCTCGTGGGTGTGGGTTGGATGCCAGCCGCCCTCGCGGAGGATCGAGGCGACGATCGTCAGCCGATAGCGCTTCGGTTTCCGGCTGAGGAAAGGATGCGAGGCATCATCGGGCAAGCTATCGCGCAAATGGTCGATCGCCTGACGCAACGCCCGCTCAAACAGCTGCATGGTGCGGTCGGGCCGGATCGCCATGTCGCCGGTCACCGAGCCACCGTAGGAGACGCGCTGGAATGGCTCCCAGACTAGCGTCGGGTGGGTTCTGACCGCGCTCTCGAGCGCCGCGTTGAACGCCCCAAGATCGGCGAATTGCGGCGGCACATTCAGGCGCGCGGTCCAGACCACCGCATCGAGCTTCAGAAAACGCTCGAACTCACTCGGTTTATCGAGGATTTGCAAGGCCGTGCCGCGATAGGCCCAACCGTTCTGGCAATAGGGCTCGATTGCCAAACAGCCCTCGGCCGCGGCCAAGGCCTGCTCCGGCCGATCGAGAGAAATGAGTGTTGCGGCAAGGCGATAGCGGGGTTCTTTGATAAACGGATCGAGCTTGATCGAGCGCCCAAGCGTTTCCGCCGCCTCGTCCAGCCGGCCGAGGCCGCGCAGGGCATCGCCCCTATTGGCCAAGGCATTCGCATAGTCCGGCATAAGCGCCAGCGCCCGGTCATAACATTCAAGGGCTTCGGCGTGCTTCTTGCCATCGAGATAGAGATTGCCGAGGTTTTGATGGGCCTCGGCATAGGCGGGCGCGAGCTCGGTCGCCCGTATCATGCGCGCCAGTGCCTCTTGGTAGCGCCCCTCCTGATAGGCGATCAGGCCGAGCAGATGTTCTGCGGTCGGCTCCTCGGGTTCGATCTCGAGGACCCGGCGATAGGCCTTCTCGGCCATGGCGAGCCGGCCGGCCCGATGATGCGCGAGCGCCCCTTCAAGGAGGGCCGCCGTGCCACCCATGCCTTGGCGTGCCTGTTTCGCTTCGCGCCGCCGCTCGCTCCGGCCCATGATCTCACTCCGCCCTTCCAACAAAAGTGTACGACCGTCCGGTAGGTCGGCGGAAGGGCTGGTTGACATGGCTGGCCGTGCCGCCCACCGTTTCCCGTCGACCAAATCCAGGGAGATCGCCATGGCGATGGACATCGTGACGATGAGCATCGTCAGCTCGGCGATGGTGGCGATCTGCCGCGAGATGGGCGTCAATGTCCAGAAGACGGCGTACTCGACCCTCTTCAGCGAGGCGCTCGACTTCACCTGCGCGCTCGCCAGCCCCGAGGGCGAGATGCTGGCGGTCGCCGAATATTGCCCGGCGCAGATCGGCGGCGTGCCCCTCCTCGTCCGTTCGATGGTGCAGGAGATCGGCCGCAACCAGATCGAGGACGGCGATGTCATCGTCCACAACGACCCGTACCGCGGCGGCCTCCACACGCCCGAGCACACCATGTTCAAGCCGGTCTTCGTCGAGGGCGAGCTGATGGGCTTCGCGGTCACGGTCGGCCATCTGGTCGAGGTCGGCGGCATGGTGCCGGGCGGCTTTCCGGGCGAGGCCTCCGAGATCTTCCACGAGGGCTTCCGCGTGCCGCCGGTGAAGATCATTCGGCGCGGCGAGGATGTCGCGGCGGTCTGGAAGCTCCTGCTCGCGAACGTGCGCACGCCACGCACCAATTATGGCGACCTCCGCGCGCTCATCTCCGGCGTCGACCTCGGCGCCAAGCGCCTGGCCGAGCTGATCGCCAAACACGGCCGCGCGCCGTTCAAGCAAATCGCGTCCGACCTGCTCGACTATTCCGAGGCGCGCATGCGGGCCGAGATCGCGGCCTTCCCCGACGGTTGTTATCGCTTCGAGGACGCGGTGGAGGACGACGGCATCGAGGACAAGGAATTCGCCATCAAGGTTGCCGTCCACGTCCAGGGCGAGGAAGTGGTGATCGACTTCACCGGCTCGGCCGCGCAGGCCAAGGGGCCGATCAACGCGACCTTGGGCGTCACCTGGTCGGCCTCCTACAACGCGATGCTGCATCTGACCGACGAGACGATCCCGCGCAATTCCGGCTGCTTCCGCCCGATCAAGGTGATCGCGCCGGCGGGCACGATCATGAACGTGGACTATCCGGGCGCGGAGGTCGGCGGCAATTCGGAGACCCACCCGATCATCGTCTGCACCATCTTGGGCGCGATGGCGAAGACCGGCACGCAACGCATCATGGCGTCCGAAGGCACGACCAGCGGCTGCTTCGTGTTCGGCGGGCGCGACCCGAGGCTCGGCACCGAGATCTGCGCCTTCGACCTCGCCTATCCCGGCTTCGGCGGACGGCCGTTCGCCGACGGCAATGACGCGACCTCCTCGATCAACGCGAATTGCTGCAACACGCCGGTCGAGGTGTTCGAGACGCGCTATCCCTGGCTCATCGAGGCGCTGGCGCTGCGCCCCGATTCAGGCGGGCCCGGCAAATTCCGTGGCGGGCTGTCGCTCAGCAAAACCATGCGCTGCCTGGATGACGTGACGGTCAGCCAGATGACCAACAAGCACAAGAAGGCGGCCTGGGGGCTGGAGGGCGGCAGGCCCGGCATGCTCGGCCAGACGCTCTACCGCGCGGCGAACGGCGCACACTGGCAGACGATCTCGGAGGCGTTCGGCAAGGTGAGCCCGAGCAAATATTCCAACGTGCGGGTCAAGCCCGGCGACCGCATGGTGATCGCCGCGCCCGGCGGCGGCGGCTATGGCGCGCCCGCGCTGCGCGACCCCGCGATGGTGACCGAGGATGTGCGCGAGGGGTATGTGACGGAGCGGGCGGCGAAGGAGGTGTATGGGGTGGGGTGAGCAGCCCTAAGTTAGGTTGACCACATCCCGAGTGTTAGGGTTGTGCCGCACCTCCGGACGGCGCTCCCCATTCGCAGGATAACTGATGGAGAATCGCTTGTCCCATGGGGCGACGTTCTCATGCGAACATGACAGACGAGATACAATGATTGATTTTGGGAGCACTGAAGGGCGCGTGCGGGCAAACGTCTCCGGTCGACCTATCAGGCCTGTACCCGATCGACCCAGAGGTTCAGTCGTCGATATTTTTTGTGGCGCTGGTGGGCTGACGCATGGTTTTCGATTGGAAGGCTATGCCGTGGCTGCTGGCATCGACGTCGACGAGGCATGCCGCTACGCGTTTGAACACAACAATGAGGCACCCTTTCTCAGAAAGGACGTCTCATATCTCAGTGCACAAGAGCTTTTGGATTTGTTCTACCAAGGCGAACCAAAGATTTTAGTCGGGTGCGCGCCTTGCCAGCCGTTCTCGACCTACAATCAGAAGAAAGCTGACCCGAAATGGCGACTGATTCGCCGGTTTGGGGAGCTCGTCTGCGATACCAAACCTGACATCATTTCGATGGAAAACGTTCCTCGCCTGATGGAATTCAGAGAAGGAAGAGTGTTTGGAGATTTTACGGCGCGATTGAAAGCAGCCGGTTACCATGTAGACCATCAGATAGTATTTCTGCCGAATTACGGACTTCCACAGCGTCGATCGCGCTTGGTACTCCTCGCATCGCGACACGGTTCCATTCGGCTTGAAAAACCCACGTTTGAGCCCAACAGCTATCGGACCGTCGAAGAAGCGATCGGTAACCTCCCGGTGCTGAGGGCAGGTGCGATCGACCCCCGCGACCCTCTCCATCGTGCAAGCCGCATGTCTGAATTGAATCGCCGGCGGATACGAGCGTCGAAGCCCGGAGGCTCATGGAAGGATTGGAGCGAAGATCTCGTGGCGAAATGCCACAGAGCGAAATCGGGTCGCAGCTATGAAGCGGTATACGGGCGAATGAAGGCAGATGAGCCGTCACCCACCATAACCACACAGTTCTTCGGTTTCGGTAACGGCCGGTTTGGACATCCGCATCAGCACCGTGCGCTCTCGCTAAGAGAGGGAGCCATCCTGCAATCGTTCCCGCGAGATTACGCTTTTGTCGCACCGGGAGACGCGATTGAATTCAAGAAATTGGGCCGGATGATCGGCAATGCAGTTCCGGTGTTATTATCCCGCGCAATCGCCAGGACGATTAGCGGCCACGTAAAGGAATATGGTCTATGAGTCAAAGTTCTTTCTCTCTGACAATCAGTCTCAACGTCCTTGAGCATCTCGGGATCAATCTCTATAGCAACGTGCCGTCGGTGCTTTCGGAAATCGTCGCAAACGCGTGGGATGCTGACGCCGAAAAAGTGGAGGTCGATTGGGATAGAGCGAACGGGCGAATTATCATCCAGGACGACGGAACGGGCATGACCGAGAATGAGCTAAACGAACGCTTCTTAAAGGTTGGATACCGTCGCAGGGATGAGCAGTCTGGTCTCACTGGCTTAAAGCGGCATCCCATGGGAAGAAAGGGCATCGGTAAACTCTCTCTATTCTCCATCGCGGGCACCGTCGATATTGAGACCCAAAAAAATGGGCAGAAGAGCGCCTTTCGGATGAGGCTCAAGGATATCCGCAGCGAAGTTCAAAAAGGAGGCGGCTCCGGCACTTATAGGCCAAGTGGTCTGCCGACAAACAAGATCGACTTCGAACATGGGACACGCATCACCCTTACGGACCTCCGCCATCGGCAGACGACCGCGACGAGCAAAGCCCTCAGAAAGCGAGTGGCTCGGCGCTTTTCGATCCTGGGTGAGCAGTACGATTTCAAGGTTCTAATTGACCGCCAGGAGGTCACCCCGGCCGATCGAGATTACTACAGCAAGTTGCAATACCTATGGACGTATGGCGACGAGCATGAGGTTGCAAAGCTGGCAACAAACGCAGAAAAAAGGGAACCCCGACCTGTGCCGGTTTATGACGACCAATTGCATATTGTCGGTTGGCTTGGCACTGTTAAGGAATCCAAGCAATTAAAGGATGAAGAAGGCGACAACTTAAATAGAATTGCGATTTTTGTACGTGGGAAGATGGCCCAAGAAGATATCCTTTCGGATTTTGCCGAACGCGGCGTGTATGCCAGTTATCTCATCGGAGAATTGAAAGTGGACGGTTTCGACCTTTACGATGGGCCACAAACCGAACACGACGAGGATGCAGCGACGAGCAGCAGGCAACGGCTTGTAGAGGACGACGAACGATACCAAAAATTGAAGGCCTTTGTCGCGGCCGAGTTGAAATACATCCAAGGAAAGTGGGCCGATTTTCGGGCGGAAGACGGGACAAAGAGGGCCTTGGAGATACCAGCGGTACGCGCTTGGATAGACGGTCTAAAGCCCGCGGTTCGAACAAAAGCTCAGAAATGGTTGGGTAAATTGAATAGAATAAATATGGATGATTTAGACGAACAAAAACAATTAATAAAACATGCGGTTCTGGGGTTCGAATTTTATAGATTGAACGAAAATTTAGACGAACTTGACAATATTTCTGATGTAACTCTTATAACTGTACTTGAGATTTTTAGGGAATTAGACGGCCTTGAGGCTAATTTATATGGACAAATCGTACAACAACGGATGAAGGTTATTAGAACTCTTCAAGAAAAAGTCGACGAAAATGCACTGGAGAAGGCCATACAACAGTACCTCTTCGACCATCTTTGGCTGCTTGACGCTTCGTGGGAGCGCGCCGAGGGAACGGAGGTTATGGAAAAAAGCGTCACTAAAATGTTCGAAGGGATAACGGCCAACCTGAGGCCAGAGGAACGCTCGGGTCGTCTCGACATAGGATACAGAAAAGCGGCTGGAGGACACGTCATCATAGAGCTAAAACGCCCAGAACGTGTCGTAAATCGATCTGAAATGCTTTCTCAATCTGAAAAATACCTATCCGGTATGTTGCGGTTGCTGGAAAAGCAGGGCAATGCTCACGAACCGATAGATATCATTTTCGTTCTGGGTAAACCGCCAACTGAATGGGAAAACCCTGGAGGTAGGGATCGGGTCATTAGCCCGTCCTATTCACCACGGTAGGTGATTATCGCTTGGGAGCCGCGAGCGTTGCGACGAGGACGCGGCTGGCCGTGGCGCTGGCAGGAGCGCTTTGCGGGTCTGGAT
>CAMDDO010000013.1 GCA_945892755.1 Rhizobium sp. Q54
CGCGGCAGCCGCTTCGCCTCGAGACCGAAGGCGACATTCTCGAACACCGACATGTGGGGGAACAGCGCGTAGTTCTGGAACACCGTGTTGACGTCGCGTTCATAGGGCGGCAGGTGCCCGACGTCGTGCCCATCGAGGAGGATGTGGCCGGCGCTCGGCTGCTCGAAGCCGCCGACCATGCGGAGCGTGGTTGTCTTGCCGCAGCCCGACGGGCCAAGCAGCGTGAGAAAGGTGCCCTGCTCGACCTCGAATCCGATACCGTCGACGGCGGTGAATTCGCCGAAACGCTTGATCAGCCCCTCGATGCGGAGAACCGCGCTCATGCGCAGACGACCGCTGCCCAGACTCTAGGCTTGACGCTTGGTTCGCTCATTGGGCATCGGCTCGAGCCGGCCGGCGAATAGGGCCGCTCAGGAAATCTTCACCTCTTCCCAGAGCTGGGTCCACTTGTCGTAGTTCGGGGGCAGTTTGCGATAGTTGAAGGTGTCGAAGATCTGGACCTGGTCGAGGAAGAGCACCTTCTTTTCGGCGTCGCTCAGCTTGTCGAGCCAGCCGTTGGTGGTGGAGGTCGTGTAGGGCGCGTCGCGATTGATCTTGAGGCCGTAGTCCGGGCCGAGCGCGAAGTTGATCATCTCGTAGGCGGCGTTGGTGGCGGCCTCGTCGGCATCCTTCGAGATGCCGAGATTGTCGCTCCACCCCCAGGGCCCTTCCTTCGGCAGCGCGAGCTCGACCTTGAGGCCCTCGGCGCGCAGCGCGTAGGCGGTTGGCACCCAGGTCTCGCCGATCACCACCTCGCCATTGACGAAGAGATTGCGTGCGTCGGCCTCGGTCGCCCAATAGGTGCGCACGAGCTTCTTCTGGTCGATCAGCTTCTTCTTGATCTCTTCGAGCTGCGCGTCGGTCCATGCGGAATAGCCGCCCTCCGAGGGCGTGCGGCCGTAGAGCACAAGGCCCGCCATGTTGATGGCATCGAGCGCATAGTCCTGGAAGGTGATCTTGCCCTTGTACTTCTCGTCGAACAGCGCGGCCCACGACGTCGGCGGTTCGACCAAGTCGGAGCGGTAGGCGATCGTGTCGATGCCGAAGATGTGGACGATGAAGTAGGTCTGCCCATCGGGCCCGACGCACCATTCGGGCTTTTTCAGGTTGGGAAACAGCATGCTCGCGTTCGGGATGCGACTGTAATCGAGCGGCTTTACCAGCCCGTCCTTGATGTAGAGCGGCGTCGAGGCATTCTCGGTGTCGAACACGTCCCAGTCGCGCGTGCCACCGGCCTTCAGCATCGCGTATTGCTGATCGTTGCTGCTGATCGAGCCGACGCTGAGCTTGACGCCGGACTTCTCGGTGAAGCCCTCGAAATATTCCGGCTTGTAGTATGTGCCCCAGGTATACCAGCGCAGCTCCTTCGCCACGTCGGCGCCGAAGACCCGTTGCGCGCTCAGCGACAGCATCATGGAGGCGCTCGCTGCGGCGGCGCTGCCGACCAGGAAGCTGCGGCGGCTGAGACGATAAGGAAGCATGCCGACGGAACGATTTGACGTGGTCACGGGCAAATCTCCTCTCCCTGTCGTCGGGCTCTGGCTTTTTTCTGGCATCGGGCCGGGCGGTGGCGGCGTGTCTGGCACGGCACCAGGGGCCGCAGCTTCTTGCGCTCGCTCCCCGACAATAAAAATAGCGTAGCCCGTTAGGGCCGCGTTGGCAAGCGCGGCGCTCAGGCCTCAATCACCCGGCGGCCTCGGTGGGCAAGCCTGTAGACCCACACGAAGATCGTCGATCGCGCGGCCGAGTATCGAGGTCGAATTGCGCGGCATCACCGAGGGCGCCGTCGAGAGTGCCTTGGCGAGCGTCGCCGGCGCCGCCATGACTGAAGCGCCACGGCAGGTCGACAGCACCCTGGTCAAGGCGCTTGCGCGCGTTCCGCTGGCGGAAGCTACTCGAGACCGGCGCCTACGCCACGATCGATGAGATGGCCGCGGCGGAGAAGATCAACGCGTCCTACGTTTCCCGGGTGCTGCGGCTAACGCTGCTCGCGCCCGATATCGTTCGGGCAATCAGAATCGGTCAAGAGGTTTATGCTGCCAATGCTCTTTATCATAATTATACTCGTGTTGATATTTGCAGTCGTGGCCTGGATTCTGGCGGCCCGAAAGAATCGCTTCGGTTTTGGCTGGTTTCTACTGACGCTGCTGTTTGTCCCACTGATTCTAATTTTGCTTGCACTGCCCCCGCTCAAGGGGGCTCCCGCCGGAGCCGTTCGCGAAATAGGGCCGCCATCATCCCGCAGCCCTCGCCAACCAATCGAGCGAGTGCCGCCGCATTGGGACGAGCCACGCAAAGGCGGGTCGAGGGCTGCCGCAACAGGAGGCGGTCTAGCGGACAATCCGACCGGGAACATCGTTGCCGCACTTGAGCGGCTGAATAGCCTGCGTCAGTCGGGCGCGATCACCGCGGAAGAGTTCGAGCGGTTGAAGCGGAAAGCCATGGAGCGTAGCGCCTAGGAGCCCCGATGGCGCGCGACCGCGCCGAGGCTACCGAGCTACTCCCGAGGCGGTCGCGCGTATCCTGAGCGACGGCAGGCGGCGCATGCATACGATTTTCAGCGCGGGTGTTACCCAGGCATTACCCCGGCCAAATCGGCGATTTGCCGGTTGTCCCGTAACCTATTGATAAAATTGGCGCGCCCGGAGCGATTCGAACGCCCGACCCCCAGATTCGTAGTCTGGTGCTCTATCCAGCTGAGCTACGGGCGCGCCGCGAGAAGCCACCGCAGCTTGCGCGCGATGGGGACTGCAACCTAAGCAAATCGCTCGTCGATCGCAAGGGTTCCGGCCAAACCGGGCGCGAGCGAGCGGTTCTCCCGCGCCGCGCCGCTGCTGGTCGGGTAGGCGCAACGGCGCGTCGATGCTAGACTTTCGACAATGAGACGTCAGCACCGCGCCGGAGGCGCCCTTTTGGCCGATGGTGGAGGGGCGCTGTCGGTTCGAACGCGCACGAGCACGATCCAGTTTCTCCCATGAAATTCCTCTCCTTAAGGCATATTTGCGCCGCCGCGCTGGCACTCGGCCTCGCGCTCGGACTGGTCTGGTCGGCCCATGCGGATATGCAGCGGGGCGCCCCGGTCCGCGCCACCCATGCCATGGTCGCGGCGGCCGACGAACGCGCGGTCGACGCCGCGCTCGACATCTTAAAGGCCGGGGGCAGCGCGGTTGACGCGGCGATCGCGGCTCAGCTCGTTCTTGGCTTGGTCGAGCCGCAATCATCCGGCATTGGCGGCGGCGGCTTCATGCTCCATTTCGATGCGGCGACCGGCACGATCGACAGTTATGACGGGCGCGAGACCGCGCCGGCCGCCGCGACGCCCGATCAATTCCTCACGCTCGACGAGCAGAAGCGCAAACGCAAGGATGTCGCACTCGGCGGGCTCTCGGTCGGCGTGCCGGGAATCTTCCGCCTGCTTGAGCTCGCTCACGCCAATCACGGCAGGCTGCCTTGGGCGCGCCTGTTCGAGCCCGCGATCGCGCCCGCCGATGCGGGTTTCACGATTTCGCCCCGGCTCGCCGAAGCGATCGCCAAGACCGAGGCGCTCGATACGTTCGATGAAACGCGCGCCTATTTCTTCCACGACGACGGCGAGCCGCGGCAGACCGGCGAGCGCATTCCCAACCCCGCTTATGCGGCGACGCTGCGGGAGGTGGCTGCCGCCGGCGCGACGGCGTTCTACACGGGGCCGATCGCGGCGGATATCGTCGCGGCGGTGCGCGGCGCCACGGTCAATCCCGGGCGCCTGGTCACGGAAGACCTCGCGCTCTATCAGGCCGTGCGCCGCCCGCCGCTTTGCGCCGACTATCGCGCGCACCTGATCTGCGGCATGGGGCCGCCGTCGTCCGGCGGCGTCGCCGTGCTTGAGACGCTGAAGCTCCTCGAGCGCTTCGACCTGGCAGCCTTGGCGCCGGGCTCGCTCGAAGCGGTGCACCTGATCAGTGAGGCGAGCCGGCTTGCCTTCGCCGACCGCGACCGCTATCTCGCCGATTCCGACTATGTCCCCGTTCCGCTCGAAGGCCTGTTCGAGCCGGATTACATCAAAGCGCGCAGCGAGCTGATTCGGCCCGCTCGCTCGCTCGGCATCGTCGCGCCGGGGACGCCCAAAGGCTCCGGCATGCTGGCCGACACCGACGCGATCGTACCCGAGGGTGAATCGACCAGTCACCTCGTGGTGGCGGACGAAGCCGGCAATGTCGTCAGCTTCACCTCCAGCATCGAGCGCGCCTTCGGCTCGCACCTGATGGTGCGCGGTTTCCTGCTGAACAACGAGCTGACCGACTTCAATCTCGATCCGAAGGGCGACGGCGCACCGGTCGCCAACCGCGTCGAGCCCGGCAAGCGCCCGCGTTCCTCGATGGCGCCGACGCTGGTCTTCGAGCCGGGCGGCGCGCTCAAGCACGCGCTCGGCTCGCCGGGCGGGCCGCGCATCATCGGCTACGTGGCGCAGACCTTGATCGCGCTGATCGATTGGCGCCTGAACGTCCAGGCCGCGATCGATTTGCCGCGCCACCTCAACCGCAACAAGGCGACGGAACTCGAAGCCGATACGCCGCTCGCCGATCTGTCCGATGGGTTGGTAGCGCTCGGTCATGAGGTCAAGATCGAGCCGATGAACAGCGGTCTACAAGCGATCGAGTTCGGGTCCGGGCGGCTCGAGGGCGGCGCCGATCCGCGCCGCGAAGGCATCGCGAGGGGCTATTGATCATGGCGACCACGTCAAGCGAAGCGGCGATCGCGAGTGGCGCACCCATGACGGCAAGCGCAACGATTGAGGCCGCGCGCCCGGTCGTTCGCCTATCGGTCGGGCGTAGCAAGCGGGTGCGCCTTGGCCACCCCTGGGTCTATTCCAACGAGATCGAGATGACCGAGGCGACCAAGCGCCTCGCGCCCGGCACCATCGCCGAGCTTGTCGACGCCGGGGACGAACGGCTTGGCGTCGTCACCTTCAATCCGCATTCTCTGATCGCCGCGCGGCTCATGAGTCGCGATCCCGGAGCCGCGATCGACGTCGGATTCGTCGAGGCGCGCCTGGCCGCGGCCCTCGCCTTGCGCGGCGCACTCTACGAAACGCCGCATTACCGCCTGGTGCACGCCGAAGCCGACGGCCTGCCCGGCTTGATCGTCGATCGTTTCGGCGACGTCTTCGTCGTGCAGCTCAACAACGCCGGCATGGATCGATTGAGCCGTGAAATCGCCGTCGCGCTCGAGACGCTGTTCAAGCCGCGCGCGGTCGTGCTGCGGCGCGATGGCGCGGTGCGCACGCTGGAAGGCCTGACCCGTGTTGAGCCCGAGCTGATCGGCACGCTCGATGGCCCGATCGAAACGATCGAGGGTGGAGTGCGCTTTCTCGCCGACCCGCTGCACGGTCAGAAGACCGGCTGGTATTTCGATCAGTGCGACAACCGCGAATTCGCGGCGCGGCTCGCGTCCGGCCGGCGGGTGCTCGACGCCTATTGTCATACCGGCGGCTTCGCGCTGCGCGCGGCGGCTGCGGGTGCAAGCGGTGTCGTGGCGCTTGACAGTTCGGAGTCGGCGCTGGCGCTGGCGCGCCAAGCCGCCGTGCTGAACGGTCTTGAGGCGAGGGTCGAGTTCGAAGCGGGCGAAGCGTTTGGCGCACTCGCCGCGCAAGCGAAGGCCGGCGCGCGCTACGGCCTGGTGATCGCCGATCCGCCCTCATTCGTGAAAAACAAGAAGGAGATCGCCCCGGCCCTGCGCGCCTATCGGAAGCTGACACGTCTATCAGCGACGTTGGTCGAGCCGGGCGGCTTTCTGGTCGTCGCGTCGTGCTCGCACCATGTCGAGACAATGGCATTCCTTACCGAGCTTCATGCCGGTTTGCGCGATGCCGGACGGGAGGGACGATTGTTGCGCGTCGCCGGCGCCGGGCCCGATCACCCATCGCATACCGCGCTGCCCGAATCCGCCTACCTCAAATGCGCCGCGCTGGCGCTCGACTGACTCTATTCCGAGAGGATCGAGCTGTAGACCAGGATGACGACGAGCAGCACCGAGAACACCACACCCGAGATGCTGCCGGCGAACAACATGTTTCCGATCGTACCAAGCTGACGGGCCTGACGATCGAGCTTGCGTCGATCCTTTGAGCGCTGCTCGCGCCCGATAACCAGCCGAACATAGAAGCCGCCGAAGCTGATCGGTATGTCGACCGGGTGGCTTTGCCACGACTGGGCACGCGGTCGCGGTTGGGCCGCTTTATCGTCGGGACCAGCGGCGACACCTACATGTGCGCCTGATTGATCTACCAGATCCGACATGGCTCACCTCCTGTGAGCGTTCGGGGAGCAGGTAGAGTGGCATGGGAGCGGTTGCCAGGCCGTTAAGGTACGGCTTTATTTTCCGCCTTTCTTTCCGGCAAGGTGACGCGAAATACCGTGCCTTCCGGCCCGGTGCGCACCAGCCCGAACTCGCCGCCATGGCTCATCACGAGGTCCCGGGCGATGACCAGCCCGAGCCCCGTGCCGCCGCTCCGCCCGGCGCTGCTAAAGGCTTCGAACAAGTGCTGCCGCGCCTCGCTGGGCAGACCCGGGCCGTTGTCGATGACCTCGATAGTCAGGCCCTCGCCGACCGACGCGGCCCGCACCATGATCTCCGCTGCGCGGTTGGCGCCGCCCGCCGCCGCGTTCCTATTGGTCATCGCCTCGCCGGCGTTCTTGACCAAGTTGAACAGGACGCGGAACAGCGCGTCGCGGTCGGCTTCGACGCTGAGCGCTTCGGGCACCTCATTGCGCCAGGCGATGCGGCCCTCGCTCTGGATCAGGAGATCGGCCGCGACCTCCTCGACCAAGGGGCGAAGCGTGAAGCTCGTCAAATTGAGCCGCGCCGTACCCGCCCGCGTAAACGCCAGCGTCTGGGTACACAGGTTGATCGCGCGGTCGAGCGCGGCGATCAGCGGTTGGGCCAGTCGCTGCACTTCAGGATCGCGCGCCAGCGCGAGGCGGTCGGTCAGCACCGCTGCGGTCGCCAACATATTGCGCAGATCGTGGTTGATCTTGCTGACCGCGCTGCCGACCGCCGCGAGCCGGGCCTGGCGCCTGAGCGACTGGCGCACTTCTTCCTGCATGTGCCGAAGCTCGCGCTGGGCGACGCCAATCTCGTCGCGCCGATTGCTGACCCGCACATCGGTCGCGGCGTTCTCGGGATCTTGTTGGAAGCCGACCAGGCTCAGCGTCAAGCGACGCATCGGGCGGACCAGCAGGAAATGAATGCTGAAATAGATCAGGCTCGCGGTAATCGCCGCCAGCACGAGCGACAGCACCAGAATTCGCACCGAATAATCGACCATCGAATCGCGCAGCGGCTCTGCGTCGACCACGATATCGACCAGCACCTCCTCGGCGTCCTTGGGCGAGCGCGCGAAGACGCGGATCGATTCCCAATCCCCATTCCAAAAGGTCGCGAACGCGTCGCCGATCAATCCAAAGATTCCGACGCGGTCCAAATCATAGGTCGCGCCGATCTCGTGCGGCATGGTCTCGGCCAGAATGAAGATGCGCACGCCAGCGCGCTTGAGCGAGATCGCACGCACGTCGGCATGACGGAGCAATTCATGACCGAGCATTTCGCTGACCATCGCATCGGGCACCGCCTCGACGGTGAGTGCGGCAAGCCGCGCCTTCTCGATCCGCTGCGCCAGATAATCCTCACGATGGCGCGCGATCGAGGGCACATAGATCAGCACCTCGCCAACCAACACGAAGACGATGGTAAGGACCAGCAACCGGGCCGAAAGGCTACGGGTTGGCGGTGGCAGCTTGAGCGCTATTTTGGCCACGCTCTTCATCTAGCGGACAAGAAGGCGCCGCGCAACGCGAGCCGGCATGGCGTTAGGGCAAACGCGACAGAAGTCGCGCCAGGCGGCGCACGCGCGAGCTGAACAGGCGCGGGGCATAGTATCGGCCGGCGGCGCGTGCCAGCGCCTCCGCGCGAGTCGGATAGGGCACGATGGCTCCCGCAAGGGCGCTCAACTTCAGGCGTCGGCCGATCATGAGCGAGAGGGGCAGGGCTAATTCGCCGGCACCTTTACCGACCGCGCCGCCGCCGACAAGGCGGCCATTGGGCAAGGCGATCAGCTTGACCAGGCCTTCCTCGCTGCCTTCGATCGCGGCGCGGTCCGTTTCGGCGAAGGGATGGCGCAGGATTTCGATCCGCCCGAACGCGGCGCGCGCGGCCGTTTCGTTGAGCCCGACCTGCATCAGTTCAGGCTCGGTAAAGGTAACCCAGGGCACCGCGCGCCGCTCAAGTTTGGCCGGCATGTGGAACAGCGCATTGCGAATGACGATTCCAGCGTGGTGACTTGCCATGTGGGTGAGTCGGTAACCGCCGGCCGCATCACCCGCGGCGAAGACCCGGCGGTTGGTGGTGCGCAATCGTTCATCCACCGTAATGCCGTCTTTGGTCGCCGCGATGCCGGCGGCCGAGAGCCCAAGCCCGTCGAGATGCGCACGCCGTCCCGCCGCGACCAGAAGATGCGAGCCCGCAATGCGGGCCGGGGCGTTCTCACCTGACAGATCGAGCGCGACATTGTCCGCTCCCCAGTCGACGCGCGTCGCCTTGGCACCCTCGATCAGCCGAACGCCGTCGTGCCGGAGCCGCCGCCCAACCACTTCGGCCAGCTCGATGTCGTCGCGGGGCAGAAGACGCGCGGCCTCGACCAGTGTCACCGCGGCGCCGAGGCGGCGAAACGCTTGCGCCATTTCGGCGCCCATCGGCCCGCCGCCGAGCACGATCAGATGGCTGGGCGACGGCGCCCGTTCAAACAGCGTCTCATTGGTCAAATAGGGTCCGTCGGCCAGGCCGGCGATCGCGGGCAATGTCGGATGCGAGCCGGTCGCCAGGACAAAGCGGCGCGCGCGAATGGTCGCATCGCCGGCCTCGACCGTGCGCGGATCGACAAAGCGCGCTTCGGCCTGAATCACCGTGACGCCGAGCGCCTCGAAGCGCTCCGGCGAGTCCTGCGGCGCAAGGCGGGCGATCGCCGCGCGCATTTCTTGATACGCGGCGTCGAAACCCAAGCCCTTCGCGCCTGCCGTGAGCAAGGCCTTGGACGGCACGCAGCCGGAATAGAGGCACTCGCCGCCGCTGCGCGCCACCTCGATCAGCACGACGCGCGCGCCGATCCGACAAGCCAGCGCGGCGATGCTGAGACCCGCCGCGCCCGCGCCGATGATGCAAAGGTCGGGCGTCAGGGTCCGCGCCACGCGGCCTCCTCAGGTGATTGGGCGCTCAGGGCTTCAGCGCCGCTGGAAGCGGCGCAACGCGACCGGGATGATCGCCAGAAGCGCCATGCCGAAGAATGCCGCGATGAGCGAAGGCGGCAGAGCGGCCGAGAGATCGCCGTCCGGTCGCGCAAGAACGTCGCCGAGGCCCGCGCCGAATAGCGCATAGACCAGCGTGCCCGGCACGATGCCCAGCGCGGTGCCGACGACATAGGGGCGCAGCGGCACCGACAAGAACGCCGCGACCAAGTTGACCGCGACGAACGGAAAGATCGGCGCGAGGCGAAGCGCCAACATGTAGGCCAGCGCATTGTCACGAAATCCGGCTTCGATGCGCTCGAGGCGGCCGGGCGGCAACAGACGCCGCGCCCTCTCGTGCAGCGGCCCGCCGAGGGCGCTGCCCGCCACCCAATAGATAATCACCGCGCCGATCGTCGCGCCAATCACGGTGAGCCCGGTCGCCAGCGCGGTGCCAAACAGGAAACCGCCCGC
Organism: Rhizobium sp. Q54; assembly: GCA_945892755.1. GTDB lineage: Bacteria > Pseudomonadota > Alphaproteobacteria > UBA828 > UBA828 > SHWC01. The sequence goes on from CAMDDO010000013.1 coordinate 9,771, forward strand.
GATGGTCAGGAGCGATGCCCACGGCAACGAAAGCGACGTCATCGCGATATAGAGTGCGACAAAGGCGAGCGGGGCCAGGACCACCGAGTTCTCGACAAAACCGATCAGGGCTTCGCGATGGGCCCGCAACGCATCGAGCGTGGCATAACGGTCGAGCCCGAGCACGAACACCGCGCCGATCAGGGCAATCAGGACAAGCAGCGGCGCATAGCGGCCGAGCCGTGTGCGGCGGCGCCCGACGCCAAGCCTGACATCACTCGCGGCCATGGCCAGTGCAGTCGGTTCGTGCTCCAGGCTCATCGTCGATCCATGCCTTGATTAAGCCAGCCGGCGCATGGCCCCGATCATGCGACCCCGGAGGCCCGCTCGGCCATTGACTAGCGAAGCTCAAGCCCTTATAGAACACCGCTCTCCGCAGCCCCGCTGCGGGCGCCTAGTCGTGGAGCCACGCGCGTGAAGCGTACCTATCAGCCAAGCAAGCTCGTGCGCAAGCGGCGCCATGGCTTTCGCAGCCGCATGAAGACGGTCGGTGGCCGCGTCGTGCTGGCGCGGCGCCGCGCCCGGGGACGCAAGCGGCTCTCGGCGTAGTCCCGTGGCGACGCGGATCGCGCGCCTGAAGCGCCGGTCCGAGTTCCTCCGCGCCAGCTCAAAGGGCCGGAAATGGGCGGCGCGCAGCCTCGTCTTGCAGGCCGTACCAAGCGCGCCAAGGCCGGAAAGCTCAGGCGCGATTGAGTCTTTTGCGATCGGCTACACGGCAAGCCGGCGTGTCGGCGGCGCGGTCGAGCGCAACCGGGCCAAGCGTCGATTGCGCGCTGCGGTGGCCCATGTTATGCCCTCGCACGCCGCTCGGGGCTACGACTACGTGGTGATCGCCCGGCCGGAAACGCTGTTGCGTCCGTTCGAGGCTCTGGTCGGCGATCTGCTGCTGGCGCTCGGCCGGCTCGGTCTTGACCGCGAGGGCGTGCCAAGCGATCAGAGCGGCGGGCCGGCGCGAATGCGCCGCCCGAAATCGACGTCCCACACTCAATCCGGGGCCGTGAAGGAATGAACCCGCTGGTGCTTCTTGCGCAGGCGCTGATCCGCTTCTACCAGCTGGTGGTTTCGCCCTATTTGCCGGCGAGCTGCCGCTATCAGCCGACCTGCTCGCATTACGCCTGCGAAGCCTTGTCGCGGCACGGCTTGGTGCTCGGCTCGGCGCTCGCGCTTTATCGCCTGGTGCGCTGCGCGCCCTGGGGCGGCTCGGGCTACGACCCCGTGCCGAACGCTCCGCTCGTCCGCCGCGCCTGCGACAACACTCGCGTGGCGCGCTGAGATTCACCCATAGCGATCACGACCGAGAGACATGTTCGGCGACAACAAACGCAATCTGATCATCGCGATCGCGGTGTCCATGGCGATCCTGATCGGCTACCAGTACATCATGCCGAAGCCGGAGGCGCCGCCGCTTGCGCCGGCCGACACCGCGCAAGGGCCGAGCGCGCCCGACAGCGAGGCTCCGGCGGGCAGCAGCGGCGTCGCCACGCCGGCCGAGAGCCAGGCCGGCGAGACGGTCAAGGCTCGCCCGGCGGTGCTCGCTTCGGTCGAGCGCGTCAAGATCGAGGCGCCGCGCGTCCACGGCTCGATCGCGTTGACCGGCGCCCGGTTCGACGATCTGACGCTCAAGGAATATCGCGAGACCCTCGAGCCTGACAGCCCCGAGATCGTGCTGCTCTCGCCGAGCGGCACGGAGCATCCCTATTTCGCCGAGTTCGGCTGGGTCGCAGAAGGCGGCGTCACCGTTGTGCCCGACGCGAAGTCGGTGTGGCGCGCGGATCGCGAAACGCTGACGCCCGAATCCCCGGTGACATTAAGCTGGGACAACGGCCAGGGCCTCGTCTTCTCGCACAAGATCGCGGTCGATACCGACTACCTATTCACGGTCACGCAGCGCGTCGAGAACCAGGGCGCGGCGCCAGTCACGCTCTATCCGTTCGGCCAGATTCAGCGCATCGGCTACCCGGCCAAGCTGGAAAATTTCTACGTCCTGCACGAGGGACCGCTTGGCGTGCTCAACGGCACGCTGATCGAGAGCAAATACGATTCATTGCTCGATACCGTGGGCTGCAGCGTGAAGGACGCCTCGACCGGCGGCTGGCTCGGCATCACCGACAAATACTGGCTGACCGCGCTGATCCCCGACCAAACCGCCAAGATCACCGCCGCGCTAGGAGCGGCGCCGGGGACGATCGCCGGCACCTGCGAGCCGCGCTTCAAGACCAATTACCTGCGCGAAGCGCTGACCGTCGCGCCGGGCGCTGCCGCCGAGGTGACCGATCGCCTGTTCACCGGCGCCAAGGTGGTTCAACTCTTGAACCACTATGAAGAAACCGTCGGCGCGCCGCGTTTCGATGACGCGGTCGATTTCGGCTGGCTCTGGTTCCTGACCAAGCCGATGTTCCACATCATCGATTTCTTCTTCCGCAGTGTCGGCAATTTCGGCATCGCCATTTTGCTGCTGACCGTCTGCGTTCGCATCCTGCTCTTCCCCCTGGCCAATAAGGCCTATGTCTCGATGAGCAAAATGCGCAAGCTGCAACCCGAGATGCTCAAGCTGCGCGAGCGCCACAAAGACGACAAGGTGCGTTTCCAGCAGGAGACCATGGCGCTCTACAAGCGCGAAAAGGCCAATCCGATCGCCGGCTGCTTCCCGATCCTCGTGCAGATTCCAGTCTTCTTCGCACTTTATAAGGTGCTGCTGGTTTCGCTCGAGATGCGTCATGCGCCGTTTTTCTGGTGGATCCAGGATCTATCGGCACCCGACCCGATGACCCTGATCACCGGCTTCGGCCATCTCGACTGGCCGGCGCCGACCTTCCTGATGATCGGCATCTGGCCGATCATTTACGCCGTCACGTTGTTCTTGCAGCAGAAACTCAATCCGCAGCCGATGGACCCGATACAGGCCAAGATCCTGCTCGCGCTGCCGCTGATTTTTCTGTTCATGTTCGCGCAGTTCCCGGCCGGCCTGGTCATCTACTGGACTTGGAACAACATGCTCTCGATCGCGCAGCAATACGCGATCATGCGACGCATGGGCGTGACCAAGTCGGCGCTGCAACGGGAGCACGAGGAACTGCAGGCGCTCAAGGCCGAGCTCGCAGGCGGCGGCGCTGGTGGCGGTCGCTTGGCCGCGGTCACGGCGGGAAATCCCAAGTCGGGCAATCCCAAGAAAGAGAAGCCCGCCGCCCCGCCCGTGCCGACGCCCGCCAAGAAAAAGCGCAGCCTGTTCAAGACCGATAAGGGCAAGAAATGGCCGAAGGACATGCCGGAGGTCGAGAGCCGCCAAATGCGCCGGGCCAAGGAGCGCGGCAAGACGTCGAGCAAGCGGCCCTCATAGAGGCCGGCCGGCTGCTCTTCGCGGCGCCTTGCGACTTTATCTCAGGCGCGGTCAATCTCGAAGGCCTGCCAATGCCGGCGCTGCCCGAGGTTGCCTTCGCGGGACGCTCGAACGTCGGCAAGTCGAGCCTGATCAACGCGCTCACCGGGCACGCCAACCTGGCGCGGGTCTCGCATACGCCGGGTCGCACCCAGCAGATCAATTTTTTCGATCTCGGCCACCGCTTGATGTTGGTCGACCTACCCGGCTATGGCTATGCCGCCGCGCCCAAGACCGTGGTCAAGGACTGGACCCGCCTCGCCGACCGATTCTTGCGCGGCCGGGTCGCGCTCAAGCGCGTCGCGCTTCTGATCGACTCAAGGCGTGGCCTGCTGGCGAGCGACCGCGCGGTCATGAGCGGGCTCGACGAACGCGCGGTCTCCTACCTCATGGTTCTGACCAAGGCCGACGCGCTGAAGCCGCTGGCGCTGGCCCGTACCGTGGCTGCCGTGCGCGAGGAGGCAGCCACGCACGTCGCCGCGTTTCCCGACATAATCGCGACGAGCGCCCGAACCGGCTGGGGCATTCCCGAGCTTCGCGCCCACTTCGCGACGCTCGCGCTTGGTCCGCCCGCGCGCTAGATTTGCGCCGCCCGCGAGCCCCGGAGAGCGCCCGATGACCATCAGCGAAACCAAGGCCTGGCTGCGCACCGCCGAAACGATCATCGAGGCGTTGCCTTATATGATTCGCTTCGCCGGCCAGACCATCGTGGTCAAATATGGCGGGCACGCCATGGGCGATGCCACGCTTGCGCGCAATTTCGCGCTCGATGTCGTGCTGCTGAAACAGGTTGGCATGAACCCGATTGTCGTCCATGGCGGCGGACCGCAGATCGGCGCCATGCTCGACCGACTCAAGATCAAGAGCGAATTCGTCGATGGCTTGCGCGTCACCGACGCCGCGACCGTCGAGGTGGTCGAGATGGTGCTGGTCGGACAAATCAACACCGACATCGTCGCCTCGATCAACGCCGCCGGTGGCACCGCGATCGGACTCTCGGGCAAGGACGGGGATCTGATTCGCGCGAAAAAGGTGACGCGCACGACGCGCGATCCCGATTCCAATATCGAGCGGGTGGTCGATCTCGGCTTCGTCGGTGAGCCGACCAGGATCAACGACAAGGTGCTCAAGCTGTTCGAGCAGTCGCATATCATCCCGGTGATCGCGCCGACCGGCGCCGGGCCAAGCGGCGAAACGCTCAACATCAACGCCGATACCGCGGCCGGCGCGATTGCGGCCGCGATGAACGCATCGAAGCTGGTGATGTTGACCGACGTCCCCGGCGTGCTCGACCGGGACAAGAAACTGATCAGTCAGATGACCGCGGCCGAGGCCAAGGAATTGTTACGCAGCGGCGTCGCCTCGGGCGGCATGATCCCGAAACTCGAGACCTGCCTTACCGCGCTCGAGGACGGCGCGGCGGCCGCCCATATCCTCGACGGCCGCATCCCTCATGTCCTTCTGCTCGAAATCTTCACCGAGCACGGCCTTGGCACCATGATCGTGCGCTAAAGACCGGGCGGCGGATCGCACCTAATCGACGACGAACCGGAGGATCTGCCGCATCTCGGGGCCACTGAACGGGTAGTCGATGCCGTCCTTGGCGTTGATCACCTCGGCCGGCGGAATGCGCGCGATGCGGATTTCGACTTGTAGGGCGGTACGCATCGCCAAGCCCGCCTTCCAACACACTGCGACGATGGCCTTGGGCGTGCGCGACGCCATCACTTGACGGACACGTTCGACGTCGATGCCGCTTTTGAGCGCGAGCGCCTCGACCAGAAACTCGCGATCGCCCCGGCCGATCGCCTCGCCGATCGCGGCCTCGTCAAGCTTGCCCGCGCCATGAAGATCGGCCGCGCGGTGTTCAGGCAAGCCGGCCTGATTGAGCCCATCGGACGAGAGGCGCCGATCGATCGCCTGTGCCACTTCGCGCGTCGTCTCGGGCGCGATGTCGTAGCGCTTCTCGAAGATCGCGAGCAGCGACGCCGAGATGAACTTGGCGATGCGCGTGACCGCGCGGTGCGACAGATCGTCGCGTTCGACCAGCGGCTTGTGCCAGATTTCGTGCGTGGGTGCGGCATCGACGATACGATCGAGCGTCTCTTCGCGAATCTGGGCGCTCGAATTCGCGAGCAAGCCGGCGACCGCCTGTTCGTCCTCGATCGAGACGATCGCGTCCGAAACATCGCCACTGATGCCGGCGCGCCGCGAGATGGCGGTGAGCGCTCCTTGAACCGGCCGGCTGCGGATGATTTCGAGCAGGTCCTCATCTTTCAGCAGCGGCGAAAATTCGAGCACGGGCGCGCTGACCATCAGTTCAACGTCACGCGCCAGCCGCTTGATCAGATCCTTCGGTAGATTATCGAGATAGCGTATCTCCTCTGAAATGATCTGGCGCACGCGCGGCAGCTGGTCGCGCGCCAATTGCTGCAGCACATCGAGGGTGAGCTTCTGGACCAGGCTTTGCTGGTCGGGCTTTAGCTCCGGCGCGAGGCGCGCGATCTTGCGCGCCAGAATGACGCGCACCTCATCGTCGCGGTCATTGGCCAGCAGCGCATCGGCCTGGCGCGGCGTCGATTGGTTTGCGGCGATCGCGCGCCTGACTTCTGGCGATTCGTCTTCGGCCAGGAAATAGAGCACCTCAGGCTGGACGTCAGCGCGCGTCGCCAAGCGCTCGCGGGCTACGGCATCCGTCGCCGCGGCGGCGCGCTTCGCCGCCTCATAGTCAATGAGTTCGCGCTGATGGCCTTGCGCAGGCCTGGGTTTGTGTTCGGTGTTGGGCGATCCGGTCACGTCTAATCTTTCGAATTCTGATTGCTCGATGCCACGGTGTAGCTTCCCTTGGCGCGGCGCTTAGTCGCGTAAAGTGCGTGATCGGCCGCGGCCAGAAGCGCATCGACGCTCGGGACCTCAAGATTCTCCACAAAGGCGGCGCCGATCGAGAACGTGAGCGGAAGGTCGGGACGCGCGGAATGGCTCGCCAATTCGATGCTTCGGCTCTGTAGCGACTCGATTTCGGCCTCGACCGCCTGTCGCGTGCCGCCGTCGAGCCAGACCAGGAACTCGTCGCCGCCGAGCCGCCCGACCAAACCGCGTGAGCCGATATACCCGCGCAGCAGCTCCGCGACCGCACGCAGCGCCAAATCGCCGCGCGCATGGCCGAGCCCGTCATTGATGGCCTTGAAATTATCCAGATCGAGGTAAAGCAGAAGGCCGCTTCCGGAGTCCTTGGCAATGCCATCTAGCCGGCTCCCGAGCTCTTCCACCATGGCGCGACGATTCAAGAGGCCGGTGAGACCGTCGCTGCGCGCAAGGTCAACCAGTCGCGCATGGGTGTCGATTTGCTCGAACGCGATGCCGAGCTGATCCGCGAGACCGGCGAGCAAGATTCGATCGTCGTTGCTCCAGCGCCGTCGATCGACGCGCGCGACGCAGACCGCGCCGTTGAGCGTGCCGCGATAGCGGGTCGGCAGCGCCAACGAGGCGACGCCCTCGAATTCGGGGTCGCGGTCCTCGTCGACCGCGGCTCGAACCGCCGCATCGGCGATCTCGAGCGGCACGACCGGCTTGCCATAGGTGCCGGCGCGCTCGAGCGTGCCGGCCACGTCCCGCCGATAGATCCAGCAGGCCGACGCGCTGAGGGCCGAGATCAGCGCCTCGCCCGCGGTCTCGAGCAGGCGTCCGGTTTCGACCTCGTCGCGGATGGTCTTGACCATCGCGGCCAGCAATTGCTCGCGGGCGCGAACGACAGCGAGCGCTTCGTCACGCCGACGGGCTTCGGTCACATCGCGACAAACGCCTCGGGCACCCTGCCATTCGCCCTCGGGCGAGAGCATTGGCAGGCTGGAGGCGATCAGGCAGGCCGTCTCACCTCTCGAATCGCGCAGCCAGACCTCTACCTCCTCGGTCGGCTCGCGTGCGACGAAGGGAAACGGCTCGGGCGTCGGGCGGCGTCGGTCGATGAACGATTGAGACGGCTTGCCGACCAGATAGTCAGGCACATAGCCGAGCGCACCGCGCGCCGTAACAAACGCGAAATTGCCGCTCCGATCCGTCTCCCACACAAAATCCGAAGAACACTCGACGAGATCCTTGTAGCGCCGGCGCGATTCGATCAGCGCGTCGCGCAAATTTCGATCGAGCGTCGCGTCGCGTCCCAATGCGAGAAAAGTAAGACCGACGCTGCCCGCCGGTCCCATTGGGATCACCGTCAGATCGATCGCGACGCTCGACTTTTCGCCGCCGAGCCTGAGCAAATTGGATTGCGCGGCGCCGGCTTCGGCCGCGCGTGCAATCAGCGGAATCGCCTGCGGCCTCAAGGGCCCGTTCAGGGCCGCCGCCAGGGTGGTCGCTTTGTCGTTGACCGGAAGCGCCTCTCCGCCCGAATCGACCAGCACGATCGGCCCGGGATAGCCATTCATCAAGGTGCGGCCGAGATCGGTGTATTCGGGCCGGGCAATACCTCGGCTTGTCTCAACACCCGGCACTGCGGCCTGTGCGGCCTGTGCGGCCTGCGCACCCTGCTTGCTTCGCGGTTTGGTCGCCATCACTCAGCCTCCAAACGAGGAGCCGGCCAATGGGCGGGTCCTCGGATCAATTTGCACGCCGCAGAGCAGCGCGCCGAAACTCTCGATCGGCGCCGGCCGGCCAAAGTGAAAGCCTTGGCCATGGCTAATCCCGGCCTCGCGCACCACACGCGCGGTCGCCTCATCCTCGACCATCTCGGCAATGGTGCCGATGCCGAGGCCATCGCAGAGCGCGGCAATCGAGCGAATGAAGGCGCGATTGAATTTGGAGACGGCCGCGTCCTGGATAAAACTGCCGTCGATCTTGAGAATGTCGACCTCAAGCGCGCGCAGATACTCGAAGGCCGCTGCGCCTGAACCGAAGTCGTCGAGGCAGACACGGATTTCGAACCGCCTGAGCGTTTGGAGTGCACGATTGACACTGTGCAGATCGGTGATCTTGGCCGATTCCGTGACCTCGAAGAGAAGGAACGGCGCCAGGTCCGCACTGCGGCTTATTTGGCCAACGAGCGCGTCGACGAAGCCGGGGGTCACCAACGAGCGGCCCGATACGTTGATCGCGATTGAATCCGGGCGGCCCGGCGCGCTGCGCAGCAGACCGATCACGCGTTGGGCGACCGCGAGATCGAGCTCGGCAATACTGCCAAGCTGCTCGGCCATGGTGACGAACTCATAGGGGGCGAGGGCGGTTTCGTCGGGCAGCCGGAGGAGTGCCTCGAAGTGTTGAATGCGGCCATCGGCCATGCCAACGATCGGTTGAAACGCGAGCGAAAACCGACCGCCGCCGATGGCGCGCCGGATGCGGTCCGACCATTCGACGCTTTCGGCCAGCCATTCGCGGTGGCATACGCTGAGGCTGCCGGGGGTAAACGCGCCGGGGCGCGCGGCGCCAAAACGCTTGAGCAAATGCTGGATCGCTCGCAGCGAGTCCAACTCGCTCAGGTCGCCGTCGAGACGGACCTCGTGGGCGTGTGTCGTCATCACCTTCGCGCTTTCGTGCCGCGGTTTTACTTCTGCTGCAATGTCAGCGACGATCGGGCTCAAGCTGCGAGACGCATCGTGCACGGCCACGAACTTGAAAGCGCCGAGTAGAGCGACATCGTGGCACTCGCCGGCGCGCTGGCGCAGCTGGTTCGCGATCTCGAGACCTAGCCGCATCGTCGATTCAACGGCGGATGAATCGGTGTCAGCGAGACCGCCCTCTAGGTCGATCAAGCTAAGCGAAAGGGGCGTACCGCTCATGCGCATGGCGACGATCTGGCGCGACACGGCGCGCGCAAAGGCGGTCGCATCAAGCAGACCAACGTGGTCGAGCGACGGGCGAGATCGTGGCATGATTGCCGCACCCCGCTCGGTACGCGACGCATCGAGCATCGGTTCGTTTTCAGCGATCGGCATCGGGTTCACGGCCCAGGTTCTCGGGAACCTGCACCCTAGCCCGGTCGCACTTAACAAAGCGTAAGGCGAGGCGGCTTAATGTTAACGTTGTTTTTCCGAGCGCCGGGTCGCCGAATCCGGGGGCGCGGCGCCGCCGGTGGCACGGCGCTGGCAACCGGGCGCGACTAGCTCTAGATTGCCGCCATGCCCAACACCGCCCCGCCCGCGCCCGGCGACCTCGCCGGCATCGACACCTGGATTTTCGATCTCGACAATACGCTCTATCCGGCGCGTTGCCGGCTGTTCGACCAGATCGACGTGCGCATCGGCGAATTCATTCGGCGCTATTTCGGCGTCGATCATGGCGAGGCGAAGCGCATACAGCGCTCCTACTTCAAGCAGCACGGCACGACGCTGCGCGGGTTGATGCTCGAGCATGACCTGCCACCCGAGGAATACCTCGACTATGTGCATGATATCGACTTCTCGATCCTCGAGCCGGCGGAACGGCTCGAGCGCGCGCTCGGCCGGCTGAGCGGGCGCAAGCTCATCTTCACCAACGCCGACGTGCCCTATGCCGAGCGCGTCATGGCTCGGCTTGGGCTCCGCCATCATTTCGAGGATATCTACGACATCGCCGCGGCGCGTTTCGTTCCCAAACCGTTCCCCGAGGCCTACGCGACCTTGATCGAGCGACATGACGTGACGCCGACGCGCAGCGCATTCTTCGAGGACATCGCGCGCAATTTGACACCGGCGGTCGAACTCGGCATGACCGCGGTCTGGGTGCGCCATGACGACGAGTGGTCGTCCTGGGGCGCTGACCAGGTCGAGGCGCATTACACGACCGACGACTTGCCGCTCTGGCTCGAATCGCTGGTCGACGGGCACGGGCCCAAGACAGCCGGCGATTGACAGGCCGGACCCTCCGGTTACTTTAGCCGCCGCCATCCGCCCAGAGGGAACGCCCGTGAACGCCGTCGAACTCGAAGCTGCCATCAACGATGCCTGGGGGCGGCGCGACACGCTGTCGCCCGCCACAACCGGCAAGGCGCGCGACGCTGTGAACGCCGCGCTCGATGCGCTCGATTCCGGCAAGATGCGCGTCGCCGAGCCGGGCGGCGGCGGCTGGCGGGTCCATGAGTGGCTCAAGAAGGCCGTGCTGCTCTCGTTCCGGCTCAATGACAACGCGCTGATACCGGGCGGCCCGGGCGAGCAAACCGCGTGGTTCGACAAAGTTCCGTCCAAATTCGCCGGTTGGGACGAGGCCCGCTTTCGCGCCGCCGGCTTTCGCGCCGTGCCGGGCGCCGTGGTGCGCCGCTCGGCCTTTATCGCGCCAAACGTCGTCTTGATGCCAAGCTTCGTCAATGTCGGCGCCTATGTCGATTCAGGCACCATGATCGACACCTGGGCAACGGTCGGCAGTTGCGCGCAGATCGGCAAGAATTGTCACATCTCGGGCGGCGCCGGGATTGGCGGCGTGCTCGAACCCTTGCAGGCCGCGCCGGTCGTGATCGAGGATGGCTGCTTCATCGGCGCGCGCGCCGAAGTCGCCGAGGGCGTCATCGTCGAGCGCGGTTCGGTGCTGTCGATGGGAGTCTATCTCGGCGTCTCGACGCGCATCGTCGATCGCGAGACCGGCGATATCCATTATGGCCGCGTGCCGGCTTATTCGGTCGTCGTCTCTGGCACCATGCCGAGCAAGTCATCGAGCATGGGCGCGGATGGCCCGAGCCTTTATTGCGCGGTGATCGTCAAGCGCGTCGATGAAAAAACCCGCGCCAAAACCTCGATCAATGAGTTGCTGAGAGCTTAGGCGTCATGCCGGGGCTCGATCAGCCGCTCCCGCTCGCGCAAGAGCTGATCCGCTGCCAGAGCGTGACGCCTGCCGATGGCGGCGCGCTCGACGTGTTGCAACGCGCGCTGCAATCGCTCGGCTTTCGCTGCACGCGCCTGCCCTTCACCGAGCCCGGCACGCCTGACATCGACAATCTCTATGCACGTCTCGGCGATGTTGCGCCTAATTTTTGTTTCGCCGGCCATAGCGATGTCGTGCCGGTTGGCGATGCCACGCGCTGGAGCGTCGATCCGTTCGGCGCGAGTGTTTCGGGCGGCGCATTGTTTGGCAGGGGCGCGGCCGATATGAAAGGTGCGATCGCGGCCTTTGTCGCGGCCGTCTCGCGCGTGAAAGATGACGGCAAGGTCACGGGCTCGATCTCGCTTCTGATCACCGGCGACGAAGAAGGTCCTTCGATCAACGGCACCAAGAAAATGTTGCGGGCGTTGGTCGAGCGCGGCGAGAAGCTCGATGCCTGCCTTGTCGGCGAGCCGACCAACCCGACAAAGCTCGGCGAAATGATCAAGATCGGTCGGCGCGGCAGCCTCTCGGGTTGGCTTACCGTAACTGGCGTGCAGGGCCACACCGCCTATCCGCATCTGGCCGACAGCCCGATCCCGCGCCTCCTTCGCATGTTGCGCGTGATGAGCGAAACCGCGCTCGATGACGGCACGGCGCATTTTCAACCCTCGAATCTGCAAATTACCACCGTCGATATCGGCAATCCGGCGACCAATGTGATCCCGGGCGAAGCGCGCGCCGCGTTCAACATCCGCTTCAATGATCGCCATAGCGGCAAGAGCCTTGAAGACTGGCTGCGCCGCGAGTTCGATGCCATAGGCGGCGCCTATGAGCTGAGAATTCAGGTCTCGGGCGAGGCATTCTTGACGCCGCCGGGACCGCTTTCCAGCCTGATCGCGCGCGCGGTGAAGGCAATCACCGGGCTCGAGCCCGAGCTATCGACGACCGGCGGCACGTCGGACGCGCGCTTCATCAAGGATTATTGCCCGGTCGCCGAATTCGGCCTGGCCGGCCAGACCATGCACAAGGTCGATGAGCGGGTTTCGCTCGCCGATCTCGAAGCGCTGACACGCATCTATCAGGGCGTGATCGAGGGATTTTTCGCGGGGCGTTGATCGGCGCGCGCCGCTATCTTGTCTATCGTCATGGCCGGGCGCAGACCCGGCCATCCAGGCCTCCTTAGGAAACTTCGGTGCGGCCGACACTGGATTGCCGGGTCAAGCCCGGCAATGACGAAGAAAGAATCATGTCTTCACCACCCCATCCTCGACCGCCCGCAACTCGAACGCCGCGGCCATGAGGGCGCGGGTGTAATCGGTCTTGGGGTGATCGAAAACCTCGGCCGACGGGCCCTGCTCGACCACCACGCCGTCTTTCAGCACCACGACGTCGTGGCTCAGCGCGCGCACGACGCGAAGGTCATGGCTGATGAACAGATAGGCGAGCCGATAGCGATCCTGCAGCGCGCGCAAGAGATCGATGATCTGGGCCTGGACCGACATGTCGAGCGCGCTGGTCGGCTCGTCGAGCACGACCAGACGCGGCTTCAACACCAGCGCGCGCGCGATCGAGATGCGCTGGCGCTGGCCGCCCGAGAATTCATGCGGGTAGCGGTCCTGCATCGCGGCATCGAGGCCGACCTCTTCGAGCACTTTGGCGACCAAGGCATGACGCTCGGCCTCGTCCTTGCCGATGCGATGCACGTCGAGCCCCTCGGCGATGATCTGGTAGATCGAGAGCCTTGGGCTCAGGGACGAGAACGGGTCCTGGAACACCACCTGCATGCGCCGGCGCAGCGGTCGCATCGCCGCGAAGCCGTGGCCCTCGATCGCCTGACCCTCGAACGCGATGTGCCCCATGCTCTTGACCAGTCGCAAGAGCGCGAAGCCAAGCGTGGTTTTTCCTGAGCCCGATTCGCCGACCACGCCGACCGTATGGCCCTCGCGCACGGTCACGGTGACGCCATCGACCGCCTTGATGTGTCCGACCGTGGTGCGGAACACGCCGGCCTTGATCGGGAAATGCACTTTGAGGTCGGTGCATTCGATCACGACCGGCGAGGAGGGATCGGATTTGAGCGGATTTCCTTTGGGCTCGGCGGCGAGCAGCATCTGGGTATAGGGATGCTGGGGTGCCGCGAACAGGCGCCTGGTCTCGCCCGCCTCGACGATCTTGCCTCCTTTCATGACGCAGACACGATCGGAGACATGACGCACGATCTTGAGATCGTGCGTGATCGGCAGCACCGCCATGCCGGTGCGCTGGCGCAATTCGCCGAGCAGTTTCAGAATTTGCGCCTGGATGGTGACGTCAACCGCCGTGGTCGGTTCATCGGCGATCAGCAAATCGGGCTCATTGGCGAGCGCCATCGCGATCATCACGCGCTGGCGCTGGCCGCCCGAAAGCTCATGCGGATAGGCCTTCAGCCGCCGCGCCGCGTCGGTCAAGGCGACCAGCTCCAGAAGCTCTTGCGCGCGCTTCCAGGCCGCCTTCTTGGCCATGGCGCGATGTAAAATGAGCACCTCGGCGATCTGCTTGCCGATGGTGTGGAGCGGATTGAGCGAGGTCATCGGCTCTTGAAAAATCATCGCGATGCGGTTGCCGCGCACGCGCCTGAGGTCGCGCTCGGCCGCGCCGAGCATCTCGCGGCCCTCGACCAGAACGCTGCCCCTCGGATGGTGCGCCACCGGATAGGGCAGAAGCTGCAGGATCGAAAGCGCGGTGACCGATTTGCCCGAACCCGATTCGCCGACGAGGGCCAGCGTCTCGCCCTTTTTGATGTCGAACGAGACGCCATCGACCGCGACGGTCTCGCGCCCGCCGGAGCGGAAACTCACGGCCAGATCGCGCACCTGGAGAAAAGGCGTGCTCATCGCGCCAGCAACTTCCTCGGATCGAACGCATCGCGCACCGCTTCGCCGACGAAGATCATCAGGCTCAGCATCAGCGCGATCACGAAAAAGCCGGTGAAGCCGAGCCACGGCGCCTGAAGGTTCGCCTTGCCCTGTTGCAGCAACTCACCGAGTGAAGGCGAGCCCGGCGGCAGGCCGAAGCCCAAGAAGTCGAGCGCGGTCAGCGTGGTGATCGAGCCATTCAAGATGAACGGCAGGAAGGTGAGGGCCGAGACCATCGCATTGGGCAAGGCATGGCGAACGATGATGGTGGTATCACGCACGCCGAGCGCGCGCGCGGCACGGATATAATCGTAATTGCGCACGCGCAGGAATTCGGCGCGCACGACATCGACCAGGCTCATCCAACTGAACAGCAGCAGCAGTCCGAGCAGCAGCCAGAATGACGGCTCGATCACGCTTGCCAGAATGATCAGGAGGAAAAGCTGCGGCAGGCCGGACCAGACCTCGATGAAACGCTGGAAACCGAGATCGAGCCAGCCGCCGAAGAAGCCCTGCACCGCACCGGCGGCGATGCCGATGATCGAAGAGAAAAAGGTCAAGACCAACCCGAACAGGACCGAGAGGCGGAGGCCGTAGATCAATCGCGCGAGCACGTCGCGGCCCTGATCGTCGGTGCCGAGCCAATTGTCGGAGGAAGGCGGCGCCGGCGCCGGCACCTCGAGATCGTAATTGATCGTGCGATAGCTATAGGGAATCGCCGGCCAGACCATCCAGCCCTTGGCGTCGATCAGCTCTTTCACGACCGGGTCGCGATAATCCGCCTCGGTCTCGAAATCGCCGCCGAACGCGGTTTCCGGGTAGGTGATGACGAACGGGAAATAGAGCGTGCCGTCATAATGCACGACCAGCGGCTTGTCGTTGGCGATCAACTCGGCGAACAGGCTGAGCCCGAACAAAAAGAGGAAAAGCCAGAGCGAGACGAAGCCGCGCTTGTTGGCCTTGAAATTGCGGAGGCGCCGCTCGGTCAGCGGCGAAATTCTGAGGCCGAGGAAGCGCCTGGTCACGCCGCTACACCCCGCGCTTCTCGAAGTCGATGCGCGGATCGACCAGGACATAGGTCAGATCGCCGATCAGCTTCACCACGAGCCCGAGCAACGTAAAGAAGAAGAGTGTGCCGAAGATCACCGGGTAGTCGCGGTTGATCAGCGATTCGAAGGAAAGCAGGCCGAGCCCGTCGAGCGAGAAGATCACCTCGATCAGAAGCGAGGAGGTGAACAGAATGCCGATGAACGAGCCCGGCAGGCCGGCGACCACGATCAGCATGGCATTGCGAAAGACATGGCCATAGAGCACGCCGCGTTCGGCGAGGCCCTTGGCACGCGCGGTCACGACATATTGTTTGTTGATCTCCTCGAGGAACGAATTCTTGGTCAACATGGTGAGCGTCGTGAAGCCGCCGATCATCATGGCGAAAATGGGCAGCGCCAAATGCCAGAAATAATCGCCGATCTTGGCGCCGAGCGAGAGCTCGTCCCAATTGTCAGAGACGAGGCCGCGCAAGGGGAACCAGTCGAGATAGGAGCCGCCGGCGAACAAGACGATCAAGAGCACCGCGAACAGAAAGCTCGGGATCGCATAGCCGACGATGATCACCGCGCTGGTCCAGATGTCGAAACGCGAGCCGTCCTTGATGGCCTTGCGGATGCCGAGCGGAATCGAGATCAGATAGGCGAGGATCGTCGTCCACAGCCCAAGCGAGATCGAGACCGGCATTTTTTCGAGCACCAGATCGACCACGCGACGGTCGCGGAAGAAGCTGTCGCCGAAATCGAAGCGGACATATTGACCCATCATCTGGAAGAAGCGCTCGTGCAGCGGCTTGTCGAAGCCGTAGAGCTTCTCGATGTCTTGGATCAAATCGGGCGGCAGGCCGCGCGCGCCACGATATTTGCTGGTCGTCTCGGCGGCCGCGCTGGCGCCCGCCGTGCTTTGCGCCCCGGAGACTTCCGAGCCGGCCGAGCCGCCGATCCGCGCCGTCGCCTCGACCGCGGTACCGGTCAGCTTGGCGATCAATTGCTCGACCGGCCCGCCGGGTGCGACCTGAATGATCAAGAAATTGATCACCATGATGCCGAACAGGGTCGGGATGATCAGCAGCAGACGGCGGATGATGTATGCGAACATCGCTCGGGCTCGCTGCCCGTCCTATTCCTGCTTGAGGAACGCCGCGCCCTGGTCGATCGCCTTCTGTTTGGCCGGGTCGATCCACCAGGTGTCGATGTAACCAAGGCCATATTTAGGCGTTATCTTCGGGCGCGCGAAGATGTCCCAATAGGCGACACGAAAACTCCTGATGTGCCAGTTCGGGATCACATAATGGCCGAACAAAAGGGCCCGATCGAGCGCGCGCGTCGCGGTAATTAGAGCGGTGCGATCCTTGGCCGCGACGACATGCTCGATCAGCGCGTCGATCGCCTTGGACCTGATGCCGATGATGTTGCGCGAGGCCGGCTCGTCGGCCGCCTTTGAACCCCAGAACTCGCGCTGCTCATTGCCGGGCGAGCGCGACTGGCCGAAGCTCTGCACCACCATGTCGAAATCGAAGTTTCGCAACCGATCGACATATTGCGAGGAATCGACCACGCGGAGCCGACAGTCGATGCCAAGCCGAGCCAGGCTTTTGGCGAACGGCCCGCCGATGCGCTCAAACGCCGAATCGACCAGCAGCAGCTCGAAGGTGATCGGCCGGCCGGTCGCCGGGTCGATGCGCTTCTTGTCCTTGACCACATAGCCGGCCGCATCGAGCAGCTCGCCCGCGCGTTTCAAATTGGCGCGGTTGTTGCCCGAGCCGTCGGTCGCGGGCGCCTTGAATTCCTTGGTGAACACCTCGGGCGGCAGATCGGCCCTGAGCGGCTCGAGCAGCACGAGCTCCTCGGCGCCCGGCAGGCCGGTCGCGGCCAGCTCGGAGTTCGAGAAATAGCTCTCGGTGCGAACATAGGCGCCATAGAACAGGCTCTTGTTGGCCCATTCGAAGTCGAAGGCGTAGGACAAGGCCTCGCGCACGCGCGGATCGGCGAACAGCGGCTTGCGGCTATTGAACGCGAAGCCCTGCATGCCGGTCGGCAGCTCGTGCCGAATCTCCTCCTTGATGGTCAGTTTCTTGTCGAAGGTCGGGCCGACATATTGGGTCGCCCATTGCTTGGACGAGTTCTCGTCGCGAAAATCATAGGCGTGCGCCTTGAAGGCCTCGAGCTCGACCGTGGGGTCGCGGAAATAGTCATAGTGGATCACGTCGTAATTGTAGCGCCCGCGCAGACGCGGCAGATTGGCGCCCCAATAGTCCTTGACGCGCTCATAGCTGATCGAGCGCCCGCCCTCGACCGCCGACACCCTGTAGGGCCCGCTGCCGAGCGGCGGCTCGAGCGTGGTCTCGTCGAATTTGCGCGTGGCGTAATAGGCCTTCGAAAGGATCGGCAATTGTCCGACGATCAGGGGCAGCTCGCGGTTCTCGCCGCCCGAGAAACTGAACTTCACCCGCCGCTCGCCCAAATCCTCGGCCTTGCTCACATTGCCGTAATAGATTCGATAGAACGGATTGCCTTGGGTCTTCAGTGTTTCCATGGAAAAGATCACGTCGTCGACCGTGATCGGCGTGCCGTCGTGCCAGCGCGCTTCGGCGCGCAATGTGAAGATCGCCCAGGAGCGATCGGCCGGCACCTCGATCTTCTCCGCGACCAGGCCATATTCCGAGAACGCCTCGTCGCTCGAGCCCTCCATCAGCGTCTCGAAGCTTAGGCCGAGCCCATCGGCCGCGACGCCCTTGATTATATAGGGGTTCAGGCTGTCGAAGGTGCCGACCGCGGAGAGCCTGAGCGTGCCACCCTTGGGCGCGTCCGGGTTGACATAGTCAAAGCCCTGATCGGGCCCATAGTTGAGATCGCCATGCATGGCGATGCCATGGCTTGCATCGATGCCATCGTCGGCGTCGGCGAACGCCGGCCCAAGGCACAGCATTATCGAAGCAAGGCGCGCAACCCAGCAGCACCAGCATGATCGCATCAAGCGAGGCTCCTCTTGGCGCGGCGCGCATCGAGGCGCGAATTGCGGCCCTTGATCAATCTATCGCTTTCCCGCGCGCGTTCAACGCCGCCTGCTGCGCCCCGTCAACCCACCAGGTATCAAGCCCGAGGCCGAAGGGCGGCGCGCTCGCGGGCCGGCTGAACTTGTTCCAATAGACCAGATCGTGCCGGCCCTTGTACCATTGCGGCACCATGTAGTGCCCGAACAGCAGCACCCGGTCGAGCGCCCGCGTCGCCGCGAGCAAGGCCGGGCGGTCCGCCGCTCCGAGCACGGCCTCGATCAGCGCGTCGACGACCGGATTCTTGATGCCGGCGAGATTGAGGCTGCCGTCCTGGCCCGCCGCCGCCGAACCGAAATAGCTTCGAAGCTCGGCCCCCGGCGAGAGCGACTGGACATAGCGTTGGATGATGAAGTCGTAATCGAAGCTCTTCAGCCGGTTCTGATATTGCGCGGGGTCGACTAGCCGGAGCGCGATCACGAAGCCGAGCCGCTCCAGATTGCGCGCATAAGGCGCGATGATCCGCTCGAACGCCGGCTCGTAATAGAGAAACTCGAGCGTGAACGGCTCACCGGTCGCGGGGTCGCGCAGCTTGCCCGCCTCGATCATGAGCCCGGCCTCGGTCAGCAATTTCTTTGCCGCGCGCAAATTCAGGCGCGCCTCGCCCGAGCCATCGGTCCGCGGCGGCACATAGGCCATGCTGAACAACTCAGGCGGCAATTTATCGCGATAGGGCTCGAGCAAAGCGAGCTCGGCAGACGCGGGCAGGCCGCGCGCGGCAAGCTCCGAATTCTCGAAATAGCTGGCCATGCGTTTGTACTGGTCGTAGAACAGCGTCTTGTTGGTCCACTCGAAATCGAACGCAAGGTCGAGCGCCTGGCGCACGCGCCGATCGGCGAATTTGGCGCGCCGTGTGTTGATGAAGAAAGCCTGCACGCCGGATGGCGTATTGTCCGCGATGCTTTCCTTCACGATACGCCCGTCGGCGATCTCGGGAATGTTATAAGCGGTTGCCCAAGTTTTCGACGTGAATTCCTCGTGCCAGCCATACGCGCCCGACTTGAAGGCTTCGACCAGGATCGTGCGGTCGCGGTAATAATCATAGCGGATGATGTCGAAATTGTGCCGCCCCGCGCGCACCGGCAGCTCGGCCGCCCAGTAATCCGCCACGCGCTGATAGACGATGCTGCGCCCCGGATCGACCGCCTTGACCCGATAGGGCCCGCTGCCGAGCGGCGGCGTGACCGTCGTCTCGTTGAACTTATGGGCGCTGTAATAGGCCTTCGAAAGGATCGGCATGGCGCCGACGATCAAAGGCAACTTGCGGTTTTCGGTGGCGCGAAAGCGAAACACGACCTCACGCGGCGAGAGCGCCTCGGCGGTCTCGACATCGGCGTAGAGAATCTGGAAGGTCGGGTTGCCTTCCTTGAGCAGCGTCTCAAACGAGAACACCACGTCGTCGGCCGTGATCGCCGTGCCATCGTGGAACCGAGCCTCCGCGCGCAGGGCGAAACTGACCGAGCGGCGATCGGCCGCCAAGGCCACGGTCTCGGCAATCAGGCCGTAAGCGGAATCGGGCTCGTCGAGCGACGGCTCGAGCAGAGCATCGAACAACAGCGTTTCGATATCCTGGGGCGGCACGCCCTTCAGGATGAAGGGATTGAGGCTGTCAAAGGTACCATCGAAACCGCGGCTGAACGTGCCGCCCTTGGGCGCGTCCGGCGCGGCATAATCGAAACACGTGAAGTCGGCGCCGTATTTGAGCGGGCCGAACAGCGAAAGGCCGTGACTAGGTTGCGGTTCGGCGGCCGCCACGGGGGCGAGCGCGCAAGCCAACGCGACGAGGCCGAGCCATAGCGCGCGGCGCACGGTGCGTAGCGGGCTCATCGCCGGCTCAGGCAAGCGAATCGAGGCTCGGGAGTGGAACACGTTTCGACTGGCGACTCGAAGCCATGGAACCACTTTGCCTCTAACCACCCGCGATGAAAAGTGACGGACCTTCTCTCAGGCCGGATAACGCGCGCCGAAGGCCTCGCGAACCGCGTCGAACTGGGCCCGGATTGGCATGGCGAGATCACGGACGACGTCGATCGCCTCGTCCTTGGCCGCGGCCTCGACCGCGCGCGCCTGCGCCCAGAGCCGGCTCGCGCCGAGATTGCCCGAGGTCGATTTCAGATCGTGCGCCTCAGACCGCACCATCTCCAGATCGCCTCTGGCGATGGCACGCTCGAACGCTTCGAGCCGCTCCACCGTCGTATCGAGATAGAGCTTGACCAGATCGATCGTGCCCGGCCGGCCGATGGCGCTTTCGAGTTGCTCGAGTACCACGCGGTCCAGCACCGGCGCGCCGGGATCGGCAACCGGGCTCGTGCCCGGCGCCGGCGCATCGGATTGGGGACGGCGGCGCAGCCAGCGCAGCAACGACGCCTTGAGGCGCTCGGGCTCGATCGGCTTCGGCACGTAGTCGTCCATGCCGGCGGCCCGATATTTGTCTTCGTCGCCGGCCATGACGTTGGCCGTCACGGCGATGATTGGCACGCGCCCAAGATCGCCGCCAAGCTGCCGAATCGCGCGCGTCGCGCTCGTGCCGTCCATGCCCGGCATATGCACGTCCATCAATACGGCATCGATACCGCCCGCTCTGACCCGTTCGACCGCCTGCGCGCCGTCACCGACGATGATCACCTCGCAGCCCAGGCGCTCCACCAAGGCAGCAGCGAGTCGCTGGTTGACCGGGTGATCCTCGGCGACGAGCACCACCGGCACGCGTCCGATCGCCTCGCGCAGGCTATGGATGGTTATTAACGGCGCCGCCGCGGTTCCCCCTGCTTCCTTGCTGCTTTCTATCTCGCGCAGGCAGCGCAGCAGGAGTTCGGGATCGAGCGGCTCGGTCAAATAGGCGGCGAAGCCGAACTCCTTGCTGCGCGCGGCGTCGCCACGCAGTCCGCTTGTGACCAGCGCGATAAGCGACACATCCTGGAGCCGGCGGTCCGCTCGCACGAGTTCGGCAAAGGAGGCCGCCTCGTTCGACAGCGCATCGGCGACATAAAGAGCCGTCGAGGCCTGACCATGATGCTCCGCGCCTTCGCGCAGCCGCTCGAGCGCGGTATTCGGCGTATCGGCGACCGCAACGCCAGCACCGGCGGCCTTGAGCGCCTCGATCAGGTTCTGCCTACGCTCTCCGCCGGCGCCGACCACCACGATCCGGGTGCGCGTCAAATCGGCGGCAAGCGCAGGCGCCTGGCTCCCCAGTGCCGGTTTGCAAGGCAAGGTAAACCAGAAGGTGCTGCCTTTGCCGGACCTGCTTTCGACGCCAATCTTGCCGCCCATCATGGTGACGAGACGCTGGCAAATCGGCAGGCCGAGGCCGGCGTCACCTTTGGGACGGACCAGCGATGAATCGAGCGGTGCGAATTTGTCGAAAAGTCTGGGCTGTCTCTCTGCCGAGATGCCAACGCCGGTGTCCCGCACCTCGAAGCGCAGCATGGCGCCCGAGTCCGGACCCGCCTCGACACGCGACACGCGCAAAATGACTTGGCCTTTTTCGGTGAAATTGAGCGCGTTGCCCAACAAGTTCAGCAGAACTTGCCTGAGCCGCACCGGATCGCCGATCTGATTCACCGGCACGTCGGGCTCGATCTGGGCCCGCAGCGGCAACCCCGACTCCAGGGCCTTTGCTTCGAGCTGATGGATGATCCCACCGACAACGCCGCCGAGATCATAGGTGATGCGCTCGAGCGCGAGCTGACCCGCCTCCATTTTCGAGAAATCGAGCACATCGTTGATGACGGTGAGCAGCGCCTCGGCGGAATCCTTCGCGGCCTGAACACTGTCGCGCTGCCTCGGATCGAGCGCGCCTTCGAGCAGGAGCCAGAGACTGCCAAGCACGCCGTTCAACGGTGTGCGGACTTTCTGGCTGATCATGGTCAGGAACTCGACCTTGGCCGCCTTGGCCCGTTCGGCCTCGTCGCGCGCGAACGCCAGCGAATCGACCAAGCCGGCGACGTCGACCGTTTGCCCGCCTTGCTTGGCGTCGGTATCCTCGAGCGACGCGATCATCGCCTTTCGGGCAAGCTCGCGCTCGGCCGCCTCTGCGAGCGCATTCATCTCCGGGCTCAGGTCGTCAATCGCGACAAGCGCGCGCGGCCCCGCGACGTCACCACCGCTCAAGCCGGCTTCCAGCGGATCGATCGAGACGCGCAAATGGACTCGCGGCCGGCCTGCCAACGACAGCGCGATATCGGTGCTCAGCGCCTCGCCGCGTGCGATCGCCGCCACCATCGCTTCGGCGCGTTGGTCGCCCCCGAAGATCTCGTCGAGCGTCGCCGGCCGGCTGGATTCCGGCGCAAGCTTCAGCCGCGTGGCCAGCGTCGCAAGCGCATGATTGGCGTAGACCAAGCGCCCGGTCGCGTCGCAAAGCGCGATCGGCCGCCGAACCGCATCGAATGCCTGCCAGGCGCAGGGCTGAAGCCGCCCAGGCGCACCCTGCGGCGCGCGCGATGCTAAAATCGATCGCCTAGCCTCGTTGAGCGGCATGTCAATGGTTGCGCTCACAGTAATCCTTTCTGGGCTCTTAGAGCGCAGGCGCGACGGCGCCACGCTACATGACGCGGGTTAATCGCGCGTAAAGCATAAACGCCGGTTGCCGCTGGAAGCGGCCCCTTTGCCCACCCATAATGGCGCCATGACGCGATACCCCGAGAGCGGCGGGCCGATCCGCCGGCATATCCCCGAGGGCGACAACCTGCCGCGCCTGGTGTGTGATACCTGCGGCTTTATCCGTTATGACAACCCGAAGATCGTGGTCGGGTCGGTCGCCAGCCTGGGAGATGGGCGCGTTCTTTTGTGTCGGCGCGCGATCGAGCCGCAATCGGGCTTTTGGACCATCCCGGCGGGCTACATGGAGGAAAACGAGACCGCCGAGGCCGGCGCGCTGCGCGAGGCGCGCGAGGAGGCCGGCGCAGCGCTTGAAATCGAAGGCCTGCTTGCCGTCTACAACGTGCCGCGCATCAGCCAGGTGCAGCTGATCTTCCGCGCCCGGATGGCGAACGAGAGCTTGGCGATCGGGCCCGAGAGCCTTGAGGCGCGGTTCTTCGCCTGGAACGAAATCCCCTGGGATGCGCTTGCTTTCCCCTCGGTGGTCTGGGCGCTCACCCATCACCGCGCCGCCGAGGGCCGCCCGCTCGGCGCGCCCTATGGCAATCCAACGGGCCAGATTGGCGATTTCGCGCATGGCCGCGCCGCGCCGATGACGGAGCCCTAGCTCAGCCCGAGCAGCGCACGGGAAAACGCCTCCGCCTCGAACGGCCTCAAATCGTCGATCGCCTCGCCAACCCCGATCGCGACAATGGGCAGGCCGAAGCGCTTGGCGAGCGCGACCACGACACCACCTTTCGCCGTACCGTCGAGCTTGGTCATGACCAGCCCGTCGATCTTGACCGCCTCTTTGAAGACTTCGACCTGATTGTGCGCGTTCTGCCCGGTCGTGGCATCGAGCACGAGAAGGCGCGTGTGCGGCGCGCTCGGATCGAGCTTTTTCAGCACGCGATCGATCTTCTTCAGCTCATCCATCAAATGCGCTTTGTTCTGCAGGCGCCCGGCGGTGTCGATGATCAGCACTTCGGTGCCTTTTGCCTTGGCCTCGGCGAAGGCATCGAAGGCCAGACCGGCCGCATCGGCACCGGTTTCGGCGCGCGCGATCACCGCGCAGTCCGCGCGTTGGCCCCAGATCTTCAACTGCTCGACCGCCGCGGCGCGAAACGTATCGCCCGCGACCAGCATGACGCTCCGCCCTTCGGCGCGCATCTGATGCGCGAGCTTACCGATCGTCGTGGTCTTGCCGGTGCCATTGACACCGGCGACCAGAATGACATGCGGCTTGTTCGCCGGATCGAGCGCGAGCGGGCGCGCCACAGGCAGCAAAATACGCGCGATCTCGCCGGCCAAGGCGCCGCGCACTTCCTCATCGCTGACCTCGCGGCCGAGTTTCTGCTTGGCAAGGGCCTCGACCAATTCCTCGGCGGTCGCAAGCCCGAGATCGGCGCTGATCAGCGCCTCTTCGAGCTGATCGAGCATGGCGCGGTCAAGCGTGCGCCCGGTGATGATCGCGCCGATCGAGTCGCTCAGGCCTTGCGCGGTCTTGGCGAGCCCGGCCTTGAGACGCGCGAAGAAGCCGCTCTTGCGGCCCGCCTTCTCGGCGCTCTGGCTCATGCCGCGCGCGCGATCAGATGATGACCATCGCGCGCAGTCGCGACGGCGGCAACGATGTCGCCCGGCGCGAATTCACGGCCTTCGACGCGGACCGACAAATAATGCTCGCTTCGGCCTTCGCCCGCGCGCTCAATCAACACCGACATGCTTGTGCCGATCTTCGCATCGAGCGCGGCGGAGAGGCGTGCCTCGCCACGGGCGCGCAATCTCGCCGCGCGGGCCTTGGCCAAAGCGACCGGCACTTGCGGCATGCGCGCGGCGGGCGTGCCGGGGCGCGGCGAATAGGGAAAGACGTGGAGATGATCGAGCCCGGCTTCGTCGACCAGGCGCAGCGTGTTGTCAAACATCGCGTCGTCCTCGGTCGGGAAGCCCGCGATGAAATCGGCGCCGAACATCATGTCGGGGCGCCGCGCGCGCAACCGATCGACCAGTGCGATCACATCGGCGCGCGCATGGCGGCGCTTCATGCGCTTCAGGATCATGTCGTCGCCCGCCTGCACGCTCAGGTGCAGATGCGGCATCAGGCGCGGCTCCTGCCCCAACAGCGTTTCGAGCTCGGTGTCGATCTCGACCGGGTCGATCGAAGAAAGTCGAAGTCTCGGGAGCTCTGGCACAGCGGCGAGCAAGCGGCGCACCATTTGGCCAAGCGGCGGCCTGCCCGGCAAATCGGCGCCATAGGCGCCGAGATCGACGCCCGACAAAACGACCTCACGATGACCGTGTTCGACCAGGGTGCGTATCTCGCGCGCGATTTCGCCGATCGGCACGCTCCGGCTCGGGCCGCGACCGAATGGAATAATGCAGAACGTGCAGCGATGGTCGCAGCCGTTTTGCACCTGAACGAAAGCGCGCGCGCGATTCTCGAAGCCCGCGATCAAATGCGAGGCGGTTTCGCGCGCCGCCATCACGTCATTGACGACGATACGCTCGGTCGCCGCCGGCGCGAAGCTCGCGACCTCGAGCTTGTCGAGATTGCCGATCACGCGATCAACCTCGGGCATCGCGGCATAGCGCGCCGGGTCGACCTGCGCGCCACAGCCGGTGACGATGATGCGCGCCTCGGGCCGCGCGCGCCGGGCGCGGCGGATCGCCTGGCGCGCTTGGCGCTCGGCCTCGGCGGTGACCGCGCAGGTGTTGACGATCACGGCGTTCTCAAGCCCGGCCTCGCCGGCCTTGGCGCGCATGACCTCGGCCTCATAGGCGTTCAACCGGCAACCGAAACTGATCACATCGAGCGCGCTCATGAGGCCGCCCCGTTCGGAAAAACGCCGGTGAAACTGGTCGCGACCGGACCCGCCATCATGACGTGATCATCGGCGCGCCATTCGATCTCGAGCGGGCCGCCATCGAGCATAAGCGTCGCGCGCCGCTCGGCCAGACCGCGCCGCACCGCGGCGACCAGTGCCGCACACGCGCCCGTGCCGCAAGCGAGCGTCAATCCCACGCCGCGCTCCCATACGCGTAGCCTGATCCGCGTGCGATCGAGCATTTGCGCGATGCCGATATTGGCGCGCTCGGGAAACAGCGGATCACGTTCGAGCGTCGGGCCGAGCGTCGCGAGATCAACCGCTTCAACATCGGCCACGAAGAAGACCGCGTGCGGATTGCCCATGCTCACGCCAACCGCATCACGCAAGGGCCCGCGCACCAGATCGAGATGCAACGTATCCATGGCGCGGGCGAGCGGGATTTCCTGCCAGCCCAGGCGCGGCACACCCATATCGACCGCGATGCGCCCCTGTTCGCGCGCTTCGGCTGCGAGCAGACCGGCTCTCGTTTCCAGCACGATGCTGGCGCGCTTGGTCTCGCCCATCAACAGTGAGGCAACGCAGCGAGAGGCATTGCCGCACGCTGCGACCTCGCCTCCATCGGCATTCCAAATGCGCATGAAGGCATCGGCCTCCTTGGCATGCGGCGTCTCGATCTCGATCAATTGGTCGCAGCCGATCCCGGTGTGTCGGTTGGCGATCGCGCGCACGTCCTCGGCGCTCAAACGCAGCGCCTTCGCGCGCGCGTCGATCACCACGAAATCGTTGCCGAGCCCGTGCATCTTGATAAAAGGCGTGCCAGACATGGTGGGGTTATAGGTGGCGGCCCCTCGAGCGTCCACTCTTTCGAGGCATTGAGAGCCGCGGCCACATTGACTTAGCGGCCTCTCCCCCCTACATTCCGCTCGCTCTGACGTTTGAGAGCGGCCGCCTCCGAGGAGGCACGCCAGTCCGCGAGATTCGCGCGCTGGCGCTTTTGCGTTTTGGATCAACGGATTAATCGTGTTTGATAGCCTGACCAACCGGCTTAACGCAGCCTTCGAGCGGCTGACGCGGCGCGGCGCCCTCTCCGAGGCCGACGTGACCGAAGGCCTGCGCGAGGTGCGGGTCGCGCTTTTGGAGGCCGATGTCGCGCTCTCGGTGGTCAAGGATTTCGTCGCCCAGGTCAAGGAAAAGGCGATCGGGGCCGAGGTGTTGCGCTCGGTCACGCCGGGCCAGCAGATCATCAAGCTCGTGCACGACCATCTGGTCGAGATGCTGGGCGAGGATGAGTCCGAGTTCGAGCTCGCGGTCGAGCCGCCGGCGGTGATCCTGATGGCGGGTCTTCAGGGCTCGGGCAAGACCACGACCAGCGCCAAACTTGCGCTTCGTTTGCTACGTCAGCGGAAATCGCGTTGCCTCTTGGCCTCGCTCGATACCCGCCGCCCCGCCGCCATGGAACAGCTCGCCGTGCTCGGCAAGCAGGCCGGCATCGACGTGCTGCCAATCGTCGCGGGCCAGAACGCCATCGCCATCGCCAAGCGCGCGCATGAGACTGCGCGGCTCGAAGGCTATGACGTGGTCATTCTCGATACCGCCGGCCGGCTTCATGTCGATGAAGAGCTGATGGACGAAGTCGCCGCCGTGCACGCCGCGACACGCCCGGCCGAGACGTTGTTGGTCGCCGATGCCTTGACCGGCCAGGACGCGGTCAATGTCGCGCGCCAATTCAAGGCGCGCCTGCCGGTGACCGGCATCGTGTTGACCCGCATCGATGGCGATGGCCGCGGCGGCGCCGCACTCTCGATGCGCGCGGTGACCGGCTGCCCGATCAAGCTGATCGGCGTTGGTGAAAAGCTCGACGCGCTCGAGGCCTTTCACCCGGCCGGCATCGCGTCACGCATTCTCGGCATGGGCGATATCGTCTCGCTGGTCGAGAAGGCGCAGGCGACGGTCGACCACAAAGAGGCCGAGCGGCTTGCCGCAAAGGTGCAAAAAGGCGCGTTCGACCTCGACGACCTCGCCAAGCAAATTCAGCAAATGAAAAAAATGGGCGGCATGGACGGTCTGATGGGCCTATTGCCCGGTGTCGGCAAGGTCAAGAAGCAGCTCGCCGCGGCCAAGGTCGATGATTCGATGCTCGCGCGCCAACTCGCGATCATCCAGTCGATGACCAAGGCCGAGCGGCGCAACCCGAAAGTGCTGAACGGCTCACGCCGGCGGCGCATCGCAAGCGGCTCCGGCACCACCATTCAAGAGGTCAACCGCCTCTTGAAGCAATTCCAACAGATGAGCGACATGGTCAAGAAGGTCGGCAAGATGGGCATGAAGGGCATGTTGCGCGGGCTTCCGGCCGGCGCGCTTCCGCCCGGCTTCCCGCGCGGCGGCCTGTCATGATCCACAACCCAATCTCAATCACAACCTAAGGAATGATCGCCATGGAAAGGACCCTGACCGCATGAGCCTCAAGATTCGCATGTCGCGCGCCGGCGCGAAGAAACGCCCGTTCTTCCGCATCGTGGTTGCCGATTCGCGCATGTCGCGCGACGGCAAGTTCATCGAACGGGTCGGCACCTATGACCCGATGTTGCTTCGCGAGAATCCCGATCGCGTGAAGCTCAATGTCGAGCGCATCAAGCATTGGCTGAGCGTTGGCGCTTTGCCCTCCGAGCGCGTGCAGAAATTCCTAGCCGATGTTTCGCTCGCCTCGCCCCCGGTTCGGCGCGAGACACCGCAGAAATCGAAGCCCAAGGCAAAGGCGCAGGAGCGTCTGAAGGCCGCGGCGGATAAAATTGCCGCAGCCGACAAGGCCGCGGCCGCCGCTGCGGAAGCCGCCGCCGCCGCTGCCGCAGCCGTCCCTGCCGAACAGCCGGCGGCTGAAGGCTAAGGGAGCAGACTGAGTGTTGGCCCAGGCCATGACCGAGCGCACGCCATCGACCCGCACGCCACCGCGCGCGGCCGGTCTGGTTTGCCTCGGCGAGATCATGGCGCCGCATGGCATCAAGGGCGCGCTCCGCGTAAGAAGCTTCACGACGGTGCCGGCCGATCTCGTGGCCTATGGCGCGCTCAGCGATGCGTCAGACCAGCGCCGTTTCACGCTCACGCTGATCGGCGAAAGTCGTGGCGCGTTGATCGCGCGCGTCGACGGCGTCGAGGATCGCAATGCGGCCGAAGCTTTGAAGGGCGTCAGGCTGCATGTGCCACGCGCGGCCTTGCCGGCACCCGAGCCAGAAAGCTATTACCACGCCGATCTGATCGGTTTGCGCGTCGTCGACAAAGCGGGTCAAGCCATCGGCACGGTGCGCGCGATCCTCGATCTGCCGGCTGGCGCGGTGATCGAAATCGAGACACTGACGGGTGGTGAACTCTTGCTCGCCTTTACCGATGCAACCGTGCCGACGATCGATCTCGCTGCCGGCCTGATGGTGGTCGACCCGCCTGAGGAGATCGAAGCGCGATGAGCGAGGCTTTGCCAGGACTGAGCGACGCGCCGCGTGCGCCCTGGCAGGCGCGCGTTCTGACGCTCTATCCCGAGATGTTTCCGGGGCCGCTCGGCCATGCCCTTGCCGGGCGCGCGCTGAACGATGGCCTGTGGTCGCTCGAAGCGTACGACATCCGCCGCTATGCGCGCGACCGCCACGGCTCGGTCGATGACGCGCCGTTCGGCGGCGGGCCGGGCATGGTGATGCGCGCCGACGTGGTCGCCGCTGCGATCGATGCGCTGCGCCTGCCTGCGCCGGCGCCACTGGTCTATCTCTCGGCGCGCGGGCGCATGTTAAGCCAAGCGCGCGCGCGCGAATTGGCCGCCGGTCCCGGCGTCACGCTGATCTGCGGTCGCTTCGAGGGCGTCGACCAGCGCGGCATCGAGGCGCGCGAGGTCGAGGAGATTTCGATCGGCGACTATGTGCTTTCGGGCGGCGAGATCGCCGCTCTGGCGCTGCTCGATGCCTGCGTGCGTCTGTTGCCCGGCGTCATTGGACGCGCTGAATCGCTCGCCGAGGAAAGCCATGAGGCTGGCTTGCTCGAATATCCCCATTACACGCGGCCGCAAACATTCGAAGGCCGTGCCGTTCCCGAAGTTCTGTTGTCCGGCAATCACGAGCGCATCCGCGCGTGGCGCCGGGCCGAGGCTGAGCGCACCACGCGCGAACGCCGCGCCGACCTCTGGTCACATTACGCCGCAACCCGCGCTTCGCGCGCCTGAGCTTGAAGGGGCCTGAACCATGAACATGATCGAACAACTCGAAAAAGAGACCGTCGAGAAGCTCGTCGCGGAGCGCAGCATTCCCCCGTTCCAGCCGGGCGACACCGTGCGGGTCAAGCTCAAGGTGGTCGAAGGCACGCGCGAGCGCGTTCAGGCCTTTGAAGGCGTCTGCATCGCCAGGCGCAATCGCGGTCTCAACTCGGCCTTCACGCTTCGGAAGATCTCCTATGGCGAGGGCGTCGAGCGCGTCTTCCCGCTCTATTCGCCGCGCATCGCCGGCATCGAGGTGATCAAGCGTGGCGACGTCCGCCGCGCCAAGCTCTATTATTTGCGCGGACGGCGCGGCAAGTCGGCGCGTATCGCCGAGCGGCGCGATGAGGCGGGCAGCGAGGCAAAGGCCGCGCCAAAGGCCGCGCCAAAGGCCGCGCCAAAGGCCAGCAAGGAATAAGACGCTTCGTTTCTCATGGTTGGACGGGCATGCGATGACCGCGCCACGCACTTTATTTGACAAGATCTGGGAGAGTCACGTCGTCGCCGAGAACGCCGACGGCACCTCGATCCTCTATGTCGATCGCCACCTCGTGCACGAAGTGACCAGCCCGCAGGCCTTCGAAGGCCTGCGCGTCTCGAACCGGCGCGTGCGCCGCACCGACGCCACGCTCGCCGTGCCCGATCACGCGATCCCGACCAAGGACCGCGCGCAGGGCATCAAGGAGGCCGACGCGCGCCTTCAGGTCGAGACGCTGATCGCGAACTGTCGTGATTTCGGCGTCGAGTTGATCGACCTGATGGATGTGCGCCAAGGCATCGTGCACATCATTGGGCCCGAGCAGGGCGTCACGCTGCCGGGCGTCACGCTGGTCTGCGGCGATTCGCACACCGCGACGCACGGCGCGTTCGGCGCGCTCGCGTTCGGCATCGGCACGTCGGAGGTCGAGCATGTGCTGGCGACGCAGACGCTGGTGCAGAAGCGGCCGAAGAACATGCGCATCACCGTCGAGGGCGCTTTGCCGCGCGGCATCACGGCGAAGGATTTGATCCTCGCGATCATCGCCAAGATCGGCACGGCGGGCGGCACTGGTCATGTCGTCGAATATGCCGGGCCGGCCATCCGCGCGCTCTCGATGGAAGGGCGCATGACGGTCTGCAATATGACGATTGAGGCGGGCGCGCGCGCCGGGCTGATCGCACCCGACGAGACGACCTTCGCCTATCTGAAAGGGCGCCCGCGCGCGCCCAAGGCCGGCGCGTGGGAACAGGCGGAACGCCACTGGCGCACTTTGCCCTCCGATCCAGGCGCGCGCTATGACCGCGAGGTCACGCTCGATGTCGCGTCGATCGCGCCGCAGGTCACCTGGGGCACCAGTCCGCAAGACGTCGTGCCGATCGATGGCCGCGTGCCCGACCCGGCGCGCGAGACGGATCCCGGCCGGCGCCGCGCGCTCGAGCGCTCGCTCGACTATATGGGCCTCAAGGCGAACACACCGATGACCGAGGTCAAGATCGACCGCGTCTTCATCGGCTCGTGCACCAATGGCCGGCTCGAGGATTTACGCGCCGCGGCCGATGTCGTCAAAGGCAAGAAGGTCGCCAGCCATGTCGGCGCCATGGTCGTGCCGGGGTCTGGCCTCGTCAAAGAGGCCGCCGAGGCCGAAGGGCTCGACCGCATTTTCCTTGAGGCCGGTTTCGAATGGCGCGAGCCGGGCTGCTCGATGTGCATCGCGATGAACCCCGACAAGCTTGAGCCGGGTGAGCGCTGCGCCTCGACCTCGAACCGCAATTTCGAAGGTCGCCAAGGCAAAGGCGGGCGCACGCACCTCGTGAGTCCGGCCATGGCGGCGGCGGCGGCCATCGCCGGCCACCTCACCGACATCCGCACGCTGAGCTGATCGGAACCTGTCATGGAAAAATTCATCACGCTGAGCGGCATCGCGGCGCCCATGCCGATCATCAATATCGATACCGACCAGATCATCCCGGCGCGCTACTTGACGACGATCGGGCGCACCGGGCTCGGCCGCGGCCTGTTCCATTCGATGCGCTATGAGGACGACGGCAGCAACCGGCCCGGCTTCGTGCTCAATCGCGCGCCCTATGACAAAGCGAAGATCCTGGTCGCGGGTGAAAACTTCGCCTGCGGCTCGTCGCGCGAGCATGCGCCCTGGGCGCTGATGGATTTCGGCATACGCTGCGTCATCGCGCCGTCCTTCGCCGACATCTTTTTCAGCAATTGCATGAAGAACGGCATTCTTCTGATCATCCTGCCGGCCGCTACAGTCGAGGCCCTGCTGGCTGAAATCACCGATCCCGCCAGGACTGCACTCACGATCGATTTGCCGAAGCAGGAAATTCGCCGCGCCGATGGCAGTGCGATCGCGTTCGAGATCGACACCTCGCGCAAGCACCGCCTGCTGAACGGACTCGACGATATCGGCCTGACGCTCGAGAAGGTCGCGGCCATCTCCGGCTTCGAAGCCAAGCAGCGCGCCGCCCAACCCTGGCTCTATCGGTAAACGTCATGCCCGCAAACAAGAAAATCCTGGTTCTGCCCGGCGATGGCATTGGCCCCGAAGTGATGCGCGAGGCCGAGCGCGTGATGGAATGGCTCGCCAAGCGGCGGAGCTTTTCCTACGAGGTCAAACGCGGCCTGGTTGGCGGCTCGGCCTATGATGCGAAGGGCGTCGCGATCAGCGACGAGACGGTGGCCGATGCGTTTGCCGCGGACGCCGTCTTGTTCGGCTCGGTCGGCGGCCCGAAATGGGACAAGGTCGCGCGCCAACACCGGCCCGAGGCCGGTTTGTTACGCCTGAGAAAAGACCTCGATCTGTTCGCCAATTTGCGGCCGGCGATCGTGTTCGATTCGATGGTCGGCGCCTCGACGCTGAAACCCGAGGTGATCAAGGGGCTCGACCTGATGATCATCCGCGAGCTGACCAGCGGCGTCTATTTCGGCGAGCCGCGCGGCAGCTTCACCAAGCCCGACGGCACGCGCTATGCCATCGACACCCAGTATTACACCGCGCCCGAGGTCGAGCGCGTCGCCCGCGTCGGTTTCGAGCTCGCCGAGAAGCGCGGCAATAAATTGCACTCGATCGATAAGGCGAATGTGATGGAGACTGGTGTGTTCTGGCGCGCCGAGGTGAATGCCCTTCACGAGAAGGATTATGCCGGCGTCGAGCTGCACCACATGTATGCCGACAACTGCGCGATGCAGCTCGTGCGCAACCCGAAGCAGTTCGACGTGATCGTCACCGACAATCTGTTCGGCGATCTCTTGAGCGATTGCGCGGCGATGCTCACGGGCTCGCTCGGCATGCTGCCGTCCGCCTCGCTCGGGCTGGCGGATTCGAGCGGAAGGCGGCGCGCGCTTTATGAGCCGGTACACGGCTCGGCGCCCGACATCGCCGGCAAGAACCTGGCCAATCCGATCGCGCAGCTCTTGAGCCTCTCGATGATGCTGCGCTATTCGTTCGACGACGGCGCGAGCGCGGATCTCGTCGACAACGCGATCCAGGGCGTGCTTTCGGGCGGTGTCCGCACCGGCGATATCATGGCCGAGGGCGCGCGCAAGGTTTCAACGGTTGAGATGGGCAGCGCGATTTTGGCCGAGCTCGACAAGCTCGCCTGAAGCGCCGGCCTGGAGTAGCAGACGATGGGTTATCGCGTAGCGGTCGTGGGCGCCACGGGCAATGTGGGCCGCGAGATTCTGAACGTTCTATGGCAGCGCCAGTTCCCGGTCGATGAGGTGATCGCGCTGGCGTCGCGCGATTCGGCCGGCAAGGAAATTTCGTTCGGCGAAGGCCCGATTCTCAAGGTCAAGGCGCTCGATACGTTCGACTTCAAGGGCATCGACATCGGCCTGTTCTCGCCCGGCGCGTCGATCTCGAAAATCCACGCGCCGCGCGCGGCGGCGGCGGGCTGCATCGTGATCGACAACACCTCGCAGTTCCGTATGGATGCCGATGTGCCCTTGATCGTGCCCGAGGTCAATCGCAGCGCGCTTGCGCAGTTCCGCCAACGCAACATCATCGCCAATCCGAACTGCTCGACCATCCAGATGGTGATGGCGCTGAAGCCACTGCACGAGATTGCGCGCGTCAAACGCATCGTGGTGGCAACCTACCAGTCGACTTCGGGCAAGGGTAAGGCGGCGATGGACGAGTTGTTCGAGCAGACCCGCGCCATTTACATGAACCAGACAAAAGAGCCCAAGGTCTTCACCAAGCGCATCGCGTTCAACGCGATTCCCCACATCGACGTCTTCATGTCGGACGGCTCGACTAAGGAAGAGTGGAAGATGGTGAACGAGACCAAGAAGATTCTCGATGCCTCGATCGAGATCGCGGCGACCTGCGTGCGCATCCCGACCTTCATCGGCCATGGCGAGGCGATCAATGTCGAGTTCCATACGCCGATCAGTGAAACCGAAGCGCGCGCCGCGTTGCGGAAAGCGCCTGGCATCGAGGTATTCGATGACCGCAGAGACGGCGGTTACGCCACGCCGGTCGATTGCGCTGGCGAGGACGCGACCTTCGTCTCGCGCCTGCGCAAGGATCCGACCGTGCCGAACGGGCTTCAATTGTGGGTGGTCTCGGACAATCTGAGGAAGGGCGCGGCGTTGAATGCCGTGCAAATCGCCGAGGATTTGATTCGCGATCACCTCAAACGGCCGCACTGAGACCGTCATGAGCGATCCGGCCGAAGCGAAGGCGGCCGGCGCGGCGCACGCTGAAGCCGCAGCACCGGCGACCGATATTCGATCGCTCCACGGCGCGGCCGTCGAGGCCCTGCGTTCGGGAAAGATCCAGCAAGGGATTGAGGGTCTCACCAAGGTCGTCGCGCTCGGCAAATCGGTCTGGCTCGCGCTCGCCTCGACCGGCGACTGGCGCTACCTCGCGAAGCGCAACGACAGTCCCTGGTATCGCTCGATGCGTATCTTCCGCCAGACTCGCTTCGGCGATTGGGATGCGGTGTTCCGCAATATCGCGGCGGCGCTCGAAGTGCGCGACGGGCTCGCCGGTGGCCAGCCGCGATGAACGATCCGGCCGCCGCGCCGTCGCCGCCGAGCGACATCGAGCAACAATTCGAGCTCGGCCGGCGCGCCCAACTCGCCGGCAGGCTGGACGAAGCCATCACGCGCTATCGCGCGGTATTGAAGCGCGCGCCCGAGCATGGCGGCGCGCTCAACAATCTCGGCGTTGCGCTCAAGGTCCTCAACCGCTTCGCTCCGGCGGTCGCCTGCTATCATCGCGCGCTCGCCGCCAAGCCCGATGATGTCGGGCTCCTGACCAATCTCGGCAACGCGTTGCGCGGTCTCGGCCGCTTCGAGGAGGCGGAGGCCGCGCTAGAACGCGCGCTCGCGCTCAGCCCAGACTCGGTCGACGCGCTCAACAACCTCTCCCTCACCCGAAAGGGCGCGCGGCGCTTTCACGAGGCGATCGAGGGCCTGACCGAAGTGATTCGCCGACGGCCCGATGATGCCGAAGCCCATCTCGATCTCGCGCTCGCGCTGTTGCAGATCGGCGAGCTCGAACGCGGCTTTCGCGAATATGAGTGGCGCTGGCGGACCAAGGAGCTGCCGTCGCGCGGCTTCACGCAACCGGTTTGGGACGGCACGCCCCTCGATGGCAAGACCATTCTGCTCCATGCCGAACAGGGTTTCGGCGACGCGTTGCAATTCGTCCGTTATGTCCCGCTGGTCGCGGCGCGCGGTGGCCGCGTCGTGCTCGAATGCCTGGGCGGGCTCGAGAAATTGATGCAAAGCGTCGAGGGCCTCACCATGATCGTGACCAAGGGCGCGGCCCTGCCGCCCTTCGATGTCCAGGCGCCGCTCCTCTCGCTGCCACATTTGTTCGGCACGACGCTCGCGACCATCCCAGCACCAGCGCGCTATGTCAGTGCGCCATCCGATTTCGTTCAGCGCTTTCGCACGCGGCTCAGGGCGCCACCCGGCATGCTCAAGATCGGCGTCGTGTGGGCCGGCAAGCCGAGTCACAAGAATGACCACAATCGCAGCGCGGGCTTCGCGCACTTCGTCGATCTTCTCGGTTATGGCGGCGCGCGCTGGTATTCGCTCCAAGTCGGGCCGCGCGCGGCTGATATCTCCGCCTTCGATTGCCAAGGTTTGATCGACGACCTCGCCCCTGAACTCGATGACTTCGCGACCACCGCCGCGGCGATCGAAAATCTCGATCTGGTGATCACGGTCGACACCTCGGTCGCCCATTTGGCCGGCGCGCTCGGCAAGCCGATCTGGCTTATGCTCGCTTTTGGCGGGGAGTGGCGCTACCCGGAAGGGCGCGAGGACAGCCCCTGGTATCCCTCGATGCGGCTCTTCCAGCAGGCCCGATTCGGCGACTGGGACGGCGTGTTCCGCCGCGTTCGCCAAGCGCTCGAGACGCGCCGGGGCACGGGCTCGACCTAGACGACTTTTGTCATGAAAGGGATGGCCCGCTTGCCTTGCGCCGTTTGTATGACTGGTCTCACGATTTTGGACCCGAGGCGCGATTGACGGGCCTAGGCGATGGGTCGTAAATCTCTGCCCGGTCGGGATTCGCCCCGCGTCGAATCATGTGGCTCGGCGCGGCGGGTGACGTGTTGTGCCTGATCGACGCTTCATCAAGCACCGGCCGGCGCTCATGAACCCGCGACAGCCGCTCGTGCGCGAATAGGTCAACAGACATGGACAAGGCATCGACGAGCAAAGGTGGCGGCCATTCGCGGCGGCCGCTTTCGCCGCATTTGCAGGTCTACCGGCCGCAGCTTACCTCGGTCCTCTCGATCCTCCATCGGATGACCGGCGTGTTTCTGGCGAGCGGCGCGGCGATGCTGTGTTGCTGGCTGCTGACCGCCGCGGCCGGGCCCGACTATTACGCCTGGTCGATCTGGTTCCTGACCTCATGGGCCGGTTACGCGCTCCTCTTCATCTGGTCGTTCTGTCTTTTCTATCATCTGTGCAATGGCGTCCGGCACTTGTTCTGGGATATCGGCATCGGCTTCTCCTTGCGCGCGACCTACAACTCGGGCGCGCTGGTCGTCGGCGCATCGCTCGGCCTGACCGGACTGTCCTGGGCGATCGGTCTCGCCGTCTATTTCTCAGGCTGAGGTGAGCCATGCGCATTGAAACACCGCTCGCCCGCGTGCGCGGCCTCGGCTCGGCCAAGGAGGGGACCGAGCATTGGTGGATGCAGCGGCTCACCGCCATCCTCCTGGTGCCGCTCGGGCTCTGGTTCGTCGCCGAGATGTGGCTCCTCGTCATGCGCGGCGCCGATCACGCCGCGCTGGTCGATTGGCTTCAGGGCCCGGTCGCGGCGACGCTGCTCATTCTGTTCTCTGGCGCGATGTTCTATCACCTGAAGCTCGGGCTCCAAGTGGTGATCGAAGACTATGTCCACCACAAGCCGAAGAAGTGGGCGTTGTTGATCGGGCTCTCGCTCGGCTGCCTGATCGCCGGCGCCACCTGCGTCTATTCGATCATCGCGATCGCGCTGAAGGGATAGTTCATGCCGCAAGCCTATCCATTGACCGAGCATCGCTACGACGTCCTCGTCGTCGGCGCGGGCGGCGCCGGCTTGCGCGCGACCTTCGGCCTGGCCCAGCACGGCCTCAAGACCGCCTGCCTCTCGAAGCTGTTCCCGACGCGGAGCCACACGGTCGCCGCGCAGGGCGGCATCTCGGCCGCGCTCGGCAATATGGGCGAGGATGATTGGCGCTGGCATATGTACGACACGGTCAAGGGCTCGGATTGGCTCGGCGACCAGGATGCCATCGAATTCATGTGCAAGCGCGCGCCCGAGGCGGTGCTCGAGCTCGAGCACTATGGCGTCCCGTTCTCGCGCACGCCCGAGGGCAAGATCTATCAGCGGGCCTTTGGCGGCATGACCACGCATTTCGGCGAGGGCACGGCGCTGCGCACCTGCGCGGCGGCCGATCGCACCGGCCACGCCATGCTGCACACGCTCTACCAGCAATCGCTCAAACATTCGGCCGAGTTCTTCATCGAATATGTCGCGCTCGATCTGGTGATGGATGATGAGGGTGCCTGCCGCGGCGTGATCGCCTGGAATCTCGATGACGGCTCCATGCATTTGTTCCGCTCGCACATGGTGATCCTGGCGACCGGCGGCTATGGCCGCGCTTATTTCACGGCGACCTCGGCGCACACATGCACGGGCGATGGCAATGGCATGGCGCTCAGGGCCGGCCTGCCATTGCAGGACATGGAGTTCATCCAGTTCCACCCGACGGGCATCTATGGCGCCGGCTGTCTGATCACCGAAGGCGTACGCGGCGAAGGCGGCTATTTGCTCAATTCGGAGGGCGAGCGCTTCATGGAGCGCTACGCGCCGAGCGCCAAGGACCTTGCCTCGCGCGACGTGGTGTCCCGCTCGATGACGCTCGAGATCAGGGAGGGTCGCGGCGTCGGCCCACTCAAGGATCATATTTTCCTCAAGCTCGACCATCTCGGCGCCGAGGTCTTGCACCAACGCCTACCGGGCATCACCGAGACCGCGAAGATCTTCGCCGGTGTCGATTGCACGAGGGAGCCGATCCCGGTCAGCCCCACCGTGCACTACAACATGGGCGGCGTACCGACAAATTATCGGGGCGAGGTGGTGACGCTTGCCTATGACAACCCGGATACTGTTGTCCCGGGCGTCATGGCGGTCGGCGAGGCGGCTTGCGTCTCGGTTCACGGCGCCAATCGGCTCGGCTCCAACTCGCTTCTCGATCTCATGGTGTTCGGCCGTGCCGCCGCCGATCGCTGCGCCGAGCTGATCAAGTCCCGAACGCCGCACAAAGCATTGCCGGCATCTTTGGCCGACAAATGCTTCTCGTGGTTCGACGCGCTTCGTCACGCCAAGGGCAAGACCTCGACCGCCGAAATCCGCCTCGATATGCAACGCACCATGCAGGCCCATGCCGGTGTGTTTCGCACCGGCCCGCTGATGGACGAGGGCAAAGCGAAGCTTGCGTCGATCTGGTCGAGCTTCCGGAGTGAAGTGCGCGTAGCCGACCGATCGCTGATCTGGAACTCGGACCTTGCCGAAACGGTCGAGCTCGACAATTTGCTGCGCCAGGCGCTGGTGACGATGCACTGCGCCTCGAACCGGACCGAAAGCCGCGGCGCCCAGGCGCGTGAGGACTACCCCAATCGCGACGACGCCCATTGGATGAAGCACTCGATCGCCTGGCTCAAGGACGATGGCGTGCCGACCATCAATTACCGCCCGGTGCACCTCTACACGCTGACCGACGACGTGCAGGTGATCCAGCCCAAGGCGCGCGTCTATTGAGCGCCGCGCTCGGGTCGGCAAGGAAGGACGCTGTTCATGGCTGAGTTCAGGCTGCCGAAGAACGCCACGGTCAAACCCGGCAAGCATCACGATACGCCGGGAGCGAAAAAGGCGCAGCGCTTCAAGATCTATCGCTGGGACCCTGATTCGGGCGAGAACCCGCGCACCGACACTTATGATGTCGACCTCGCCGCGTGTGGCCCGATGGTTCTGGACGCGCTGATCAAGATCAAGAACGAGATCGATCCGACCGTCACCTTCCGCCGC
>CAMDDO010000014.1 GCA_945892755.1 Rhizobium sp. Q54
GTACACATTCACGCCGCCATCCGGCACATTTTGTCTCCGCCCTTTACAGCGCCTTTTGTTCTTTATCTAAATTACCGGCCGGGTCAAAGTATAATATATATACGTGAGCGTTCTTAACCGCACGGATCGGAAGATCGGGATAGTTCACCTCACCTTGCCGCGCCTTGGCGGCAACCGCACTTGAGGCATAACCTTCCGGAGCTTTGTAGCCTTTCACACCGACGCTGGAAATGAGCTCCGCGAGGCGATCTTCGGGGTGCCAGTTCGGGTCTTGCGAACGGCAATAGGCCGCGGTCAATACATCCGTCTGATTCTGTCCGATGTCCTGGGAGGGGACGCGTGCCGAAATAGTTGCTCCCCAGCGGTGATTGAATCCGACGCAATTTCGCGTACCGGCCGTGAAGAACACGTAGTTGTAGTCGCCGAGAAGCCCGCTCGTCGTGCCACGGGCGGAGACATCGGAAATCGAGCTTTCACCGAGCAGCGCCGCCATCATTTCTTCGATGGGTGAGGGTTTTATGTAGACGTCATCCCGGTTCGTGGCCTCATAGCTAATCACGGCAATCTTGACAATCGACAACCGGAACATCCTGAACTCTGCGTAGGCCACGCCGCTGAATCCTCCCTTGCCGAAGTGAGATTCTGACGCGGCGCCGCGAAACCCCGGATGAACGAAGACGATTTTCGCGTCTTTCTCCGACAAGGGCTGCCAGTCGTCGGCGATGGCCGGCGATGATACCGCGGCGAGTGCCGCAAGGCTGAGCGCGCCCACGAGCAGGCGCATCGTGGCGCGACGCGAGATCTGGAGCGTGACCCGGTTCATCGTGACCTCCTCGAGCTCTCGGCAGTTTGGCTTTATTCGACGCCGCCCTGCCACCATGGACGTGGCGCGGCGCGCCCTCGACCCTGGGCTCACCTCCAATATGGAGGCGCTGCGTCAACGGGTAACCCGCCGGCCGATCGGAGCGGCGTCAAAAGCGCGTCAAGGAGTGTCAAAACTGCTGGAATGTCGGTGCGAGCGGGCGGATTTGTGAATCGGCATGGAATAAGGGGTCTGACTCATTTCTGATGCAGTCCGATGCCATTTTGGCGCTGTTTTCCAGGAGGAACCAGCGCGATGGATCAGAGACTGCGGCCAGCGAGCCTTGTACCAATCGGATTTGTTGTTGAGCATACGACAGTTGACGCCAATGGTGTGGCCAAGGACGAACCAGCTGTTCGCGCCGCAATCTCCTCGCCGTGGTCGAATGGACAGACCGAAGGTCAGGTCACCAAGCTCAAGCTCGTAAAGCGCCAGATGTACGGCCGCGCCAAAATCGACCTGCTTCAAGCGCGTCTCATAGGGGCGACATAAGGATCTGACTGCACCGAGAGTGCGTCAGACCCACGGTTGGATGCCGATTGACAAACGGCGGCTCTGACGCACTTTCCGTGCAGGGTCAGTTCGAGGCCGGTGCTGGGCGATGATTCGAGGGATTTTGACCGCGAGACGGGGACGGGGACGCCTGCGGACGCCAAGAATGCCGCCCGTGGCGACAGCACATGGTGTATTCCGCGAAAAATTCAGTCACGTCGATGAACGAGCCCACCCTGCCCCGAGATTGAGCCAGAGCCCCGTTCCCATGCCGAAACACACCAAGCACCTGATCAGAACCTAGACGCCTGTCCCACACGCTCGAGGAAGGCCACGAGATCGGCGGCGAAGCGCTCTGGTTCTTCCCAATGAGGACTGTGGCCGACCCCCTTGTACACGACCAGCTCCGCCCCACGGATACCGGAGGCAAGCTCGTCCTGCTGATTACGATGGATCAGCCCATCCTGATCCCCCCAGACGATCAGCGTCGGTGCCTCGATAGCCTGAAGCTCAGAGGTGTGGTCTTCCTGAAGAAGACTTTCGAAAGCAGATCGCCATACGTGGGCAGGCACTTTGAGTGCATCTGCCACCATGGCATCGATGAACGACTGCGGGACCGGCTTGATGAACGTTCCCGTTTGGAATGCTCGTACGAAATCTGGATCGATTGGGTCACGAAGATTCGAGATCATTGATGCCACGAACTGCTCGAGATTCTCATTGCCGCGGAGGGTGGCAAAGGATCCCTCGAGCACCATCCCGGTCGTACGCGTTGGGTTGTCGATCGCGAATCTCTGCGCCACGAGCCCATGCGAGGAGTGGCCAACGACAACGGCTCGCGCCAAGTTGAGAGCGGCGAAGAAGTCGGCCAGATCTGATGCAAAATCCCGTATTCGATAGCCAGATTCGGGCTTGTCCGAGTCGCCGTGCCCCCGCTGGGACACGGCGATAGCTCGGAAAGATAAAGGTATGCATCCGAGCACGCGCTCGAAGCTACGCCACGAGTCGGTAAGGCCCGGAAGCAGCACTACGACGGGCGCATGGCGATCTCCCTGTTCAACATAGGAAAGGGTCAGCCCGTTGCGCAACGAGACGGTCGTTGGAGCGAGTGCCATCTAACTTCCTAGCCGGCGCTTCAACGCCCCAAGGGCGTCCGTTCGATGTGTCCGTGGTCAAAATTATCTATACAGGAAGAGGCGGTTTAGCTTGCTGCCGGTCTTGTTGACAGCCCCTTGAGCCAAACCGGCCTGCATCTCGAAGTCCACAGGGCTGCTATATCCGATCGTCGAGTGCCTGCGTTTCGGGGTGTAGAAGCGCTCGATGTAGTCGAACACGTCGGCCTTGGCTTGGTCGAGCGTGAGATAGTCGAGCATCACCACCGTGCTATTTCGCCTTGGCGCAGTAGGCGCAGATCTTGTTGCCGTCCGGGTCGCGGGCGTAGGCCACATAGTTGCTTGCACCGGCGGGGCGGGGTCCGGGCTTGCCTTCATCAGTGCCGCCGTTCGCGAGCGCGGCCGCGTGGAACCCATCGACCGCCCGCCGTGATTTCGCCGCGAGAGATATCAACGTGCCGTTGCCGAACGTCGCCGGCTTCTTGTTGTAGGGCTTGGTGACGTAGAACTGGGATTTCTTCGGTGCGCTTTTCTTAGCGTAGCCAATGTGTCTGTTGTCGCCCCCGGCCTGCACAAGCCCGAGCGGCGCGAGCGTGGCATCGTAGAACTTGGCCGAGCGCTTCAAGTTACTGGTTCCAACCATGACGTAGGCGAGCATGTTGACCTCCCCTGAATCGACATTTCCCCGATCAATCGGCGTCGAGGTGTCAGCTTGGACTGTCCCAGCTTTCCCGGCAAGGCTGGCTGCTGCTGCCGTGCGCGAGGCCCGTGGTGAAGTTGCGCATCATGAACTGTTGCCCCCACCCCACGGGAAACGGCCTCATCAACCCCGCCAGCGTCATCTCCGCCGGCTGCCGTCCATGGAGGATGGCATCGACGGTGTCGGGCGCCAGCAGCGTGAGCCGCAGGACACGGCAGACATAGGACGCATTGATCTTCTCCGCCGCAGCCATCTCGTCGATCGTGGCGTAGACGCCCGCCTCGAGGAGCCTGCGCCACCTGAACGCGCGCGCCAACGCCTTGACCAGGGCGCTGTCGACTCGAGGGCGCGACGACACCATGGTCGAAACACCGTCGGGCGAAATGACCGACTTGCGCCCGCCGCCCTTTCCAATGTTCGCCTTTGCCGCGCCCATGGCGGCGGGCGCCTAGGCTGGCAATCAGGCTGCGGGTAGGCCGGCTTTGCGCAGGCCATCGAGGATCCGCTCCACGTCCTCAGGCCGAAGCGGCAACCGGCTCAGGTGTTCGGAGGCGGCGTAGTGGAGTGGGGGTCGATAGCCATCAGCTCCTGCCAGACGTCTTTGGCTTGCTCGAATTCGCCCAGATGAGCGAGCGCGGACGCCAGGTAGGCGCGAGAGAAATCGGTCGCCGGATTGAGCGCTATTCGTTCGCGGAAGTACGTCACCGCCTTGTCATATTAGCCACCCAAAAGATATGCCATGCCAAGGAAGTGTAAATAAAACTGCCGGAAGGCGGGGTCGGCGCGAATGGCCTTCTCGATGAAGGGAACAGCCTTTAGCGGCTCACCGTCGGCGAAAAAGAAAACGCCCCGCGAATTGAGCGCGAGCGCGAAACTGGGATTGAGCGCGAGCGCCGCGTCGGTCTCTTTCTGCCAGCGCTCAAAATCCTTCTCGAACATGGCCACGAGGGCGCCGACATAGTGAATGAAAGCGTCGTTTTGATCGCGGGCGAGCGCTTCATCGGCAAAGCGCCGGGCGCTCTTGAGGGCCTCTTTGGGGTCGGCACCCCAATGGTTTTGATGCTCAAGCAAATAAACTTGGGTCAGCCCGCCATAGCCCCCAACATAGCCGGGATCGAGTTCGATGGCCCGGCGAAACCAAATGGCCGCCTGGTTCGCGCCTTCCCTTTGGTAATTGGTGGCATGAAAGCACTCGCGGCCGCGCAGGTAACAATCATGCGCCTCCACGCTCCTGGTGCCGGCGTTCGAAAGCCTCGCCGGGTCCGCCTTGCCCAGCTTGAGTTTGAGCGCCGAGACGATCTCACGCGTGAGCTCATCCTGCAGGTCAAAGATATCGGTCAGCAGGCGATCGTAGCGTTCGGCCCAGAGATGCCCACCGCTCGCGCCGTCTATCAGCTGCGCCGTGATGCGCACCCGCTGGCCGGCCTTCCGAACGCTGCCCTCGAGCGCGTACTTGACGCGAAACTGCTTGCACACGTCGGCGACGTTGATCGCTTTGCCCTTGAAGGCGAAGGCCGAGTTGCGGGCGATCACTAGGAGGCCCGGGACCTTGCTGAGGTCGGTGATGATGTCCTCGCTGATGCCGTCGCTGAAATACTCCTGCTCCGGGTCACCGCTAATGTTGTTGAACGGCAGCACGACGATCGAAGGACCTTCTGAAGCAGCTGTGACGGTCGATTTGCTTTGGGCCGGCGCCTTCAGAGCCGGGTTGTCGCGGAGTAACACGCGAAACACACGTACTGGTCTGGCGATGTTCTTGATCTCGACATCACCGAGGTCCTCGAAACGGCAATCGAGCTTGTCGCGAACCTGATCTCGGACGGACCGAGAAATGCAAATGCCGCCCGGCTCAGCAAGCCCTTCGAGACGCGCTGCGACGTTTACGCCGTCACCGTAGATGTCTTCTCCGCGAACGATGATGTCGCCAAGATTGATGCCGATGCGGAACTCGAGCTTCTGTTCCGTTGGCACATTGGCGTTGCATGTCAATGTGGCCAACTGAACCTCAACCGCGCACCGCACGGCGTCAACCGCGCTCGCGAACTCGACGAGCGCGCCGTCGCCCATAAGCTTGACAATCCGTCCGGCATGCGCCGCGATTGTAGGGTCGATGAGATCGCGGCGGTGCGCCTCGAGACGTCTCAGCG
The DNA here is from genome assembly GCA_945892755.1 of Rhizobium sp. Q54. Lineage (GTDB taxonomy): Bacteria > Pseudomonadota > Alphaproteobacteria > UBA828 > UBA828 > SHWC01. The sequence continues at coordinate 5,314 of CAMDDO010000014.1, forward strand.
TGCCTGTCTCGTCGGCCTCCATCATTCGGCTATAGCCGACGACATCCGAGCTCAAGATGGCGGCAAGGCGCCGTTCGACGCGATCATCGGTCACGTAAGGGCCTCACTCAAGCGATATGCGTTTGCCACGATTATCGGTTTGGCGCTTGCGAGAGTCCACACGCCACATCGCGCGCTGTCTGCGTCCGGTCATCCTCCGTCACATGGCAAGTCCCGCGTGTATGACCGGGTTCAGGCGACCAGCGGATGGCGCCACGGTCAGGGCCAATGAGACAGAACGAGCCGATTGAACGTCCTCGTGGACCGCGTCCTAAGCCTGCCAGACCAGCGTCTCTCGCTGCTCCCCCACCCCACCGGAGACGGCCGAACCAGCACCGCCAACGTCATCTCCGCCTCGGCAATCTGCCACCTGCCGAGTATGCCAAGCTCAGCGCCTCCCATGTGCTACGGGACGAGGCGCTCGAGCTCTACGGGGGCTCCGCGCCCCGTCCCGTAGCATCATCGAGCCATCACGGCTCAAATGAAGCTCGGACTCTACCTATCGCTGGATGAAACAAGGGGCTCACGTCAGCCCGCCTCAAGGAGCCTGCGCCAAGGCAACACCCATCCCGAAAATTCGACTGGATGTAAGTGAACCAATCGTCGAGGATATTGATCCGCTCGAGAGTCGGACGGCGAATTGCCCGACACCACGCGGCTCCGCTAGCGCAACGTCCCTAGCGCGAACGCATTGAGGGAGACGCGCGATGCCTCGAAAGATCGTCGTTGCCGCAGCGCAAATGGGCCCCGTCGCGCGAGACGAGAGCCGATGGCACGTCGTCGACCGCCTGATTTCAATGATGCGCGAGGCCCATCGTCGCGGTGCGAGGCTCGTGGTGTTTCCGGAGCTCGCCCTGACGACGTTCTTTCCGCGCTGGGCGCTGCAAAGCGAAGAGGAAGTGGACAGCTTCTTCGAGACCGAAATGCCGAACAACGCGACCGCGCCTCTATTCGAGGTCGCCAAGGAACTCGGCGTCGGCTTTCACCTGGGCTATGCGGAGATCGAGGCTGTCGCCGGCGGCAAGAGGCATCACTACAACACGGCGATCCTTGTCGACCAGAAGGGAAAGATTGCCGGAAAGTATCGCAAGGTGCACCTGCCGGGCTATGCGGAACCGCAGCCCCACCATCCGGTTCAGCACTTGGAGAAACGGTATTTCGAGGTCGGCAATCTCGGCTTCCCGGCGTTCCGCACCATGGACAGCATCATGGGCATGTGCATCTGCAATGACCGGCGCTGGCCCGAGACCTACCGTGTGCTCGGCCTGCAGGGAGCGGAGATCATCATGCTCGGCTACAACACACCGAGCGCCAACCCGTCTAGCGCGTCGGAGCCTCTCCATCTCGGCATGTTTCACAATTTGCTGTCAATGCAGGCCGGCGCCTATCAGAACGCGGCCTGGGTGATCGGCGCGGCGAAGGCGGGAATCGAAGAAGGCGTGCACCATATGGGCGGCAGTTGCATCATCGCGCCAACCGGCGAGATCGCCGCGCTCGCGACAACCGAGGGCGACGAGGTGATCACGGCGGAGTGCGACCTCGACAAGGGCACCTATATCCGCGAGACCATCTTTAACTTCGCCGCTCATCGGCGCATCGAGCACTACAAACTGATCACCGAGCAGACCGGCGTGGTGCCGCCGCCCGAATAAACCTATGGCTCAGCGCGCGGGCGGCTCGTCTGTGGGCTTTGACACATTAACGCCGGTCGGTCGCAGTTTGCACCTGACGTGTCGATCCTAGGCCGCGGTCGTCGCTTGATTCCAGACGGAATGAGCTCGTGCCCGGAATCGATGAAATATAGAACGCGAAATCAGATGCCGTTGAACATTGAAGACGTTGTACACGGCAGCGTGGACAGAGACGAAGCGTTGGGCTGATCCAGCCGATTTGAAGCCCTGCATCTTGCGTTCTCGTCGCCGCAACGGCTGATGCGCGTTTTCCGCTCGGTTGTTGGCCCGCAGGCCCCGCTCGTGCTGCCCTGAAAAGCCGAGCACCTGGAGCGCCGCGCGGTAGGATCCAAGCTTGTCGGTGACCACGACGCCTGGCACGAAGCCCTGTCGCTTCAGCAGTGTCTTGAACAATTTCAATGCCGCTGCCTTGTCCCGCCTCGGCTGGACCAGCATATCGAGCACTTCGCCTTCACTGTCCACCGCGCGCCACAGATAAAGGTGCCGGCCACAAACGGAAATCACCATCTCATCGAGATGCCAGCGATCCCGCGACGCCACTCGTCCTCGCCTGAGGTTCCGTGCGACCATCGACCCGAATTTCAGCACCCAACGGCGGATGCTTTCATTGCTGACCGATAGCCCCCGTTCTGCCAGCATGTCTTCGACATCGCGATAGCTTAAAGTGAAGCGCAGATAGAGCCAAATTGCGTGCCGGATGACCTCCGGCGGGAAGCGGTGGCGAGCGTAGGAAATTGTCTTCATGCACCAGGGTAGCACCATCCGACCTAGCGCCATCGGTTTACGTGTCAATGCCCAGGCCCCCACGCTGGCGCCAAATGTGGCGCTAAACTAACATTCAACGTGGATTCCTTTAGGGAGTCGGGCATGCCCGGGCGATCTCGTTGAAGCTGCTTCGCCAAAAACTATACAAAGCCTCGAACTTGCTAGCGCCGGTCCCGGTCGTCCGCATCAAGATTGCCGTCGGACCAGACGAAATGGCAGGGGCCGAGGCCCGTGCGCGCGCCGCTGTCGGGCATCTGGCTGAGTTCATGCCGCCGATCCCGCCGCGCTCCGTTCTGAACCGGCCGGCGGTGCCCGTCTTTCCTCAGGAACGGATATATGCGCCCGAAGAAATGGCGGCGTACGTTGCACTCGCGCTGCAGAGGGAATTCGGCTTCGAGATGGACGTCGCACGAATTTTGTCGGCGTCGGCAGATGGGGCGTGCGAAGCTTGTTTTCAGTACCAAGACGCGGGGTTGGGATTGGCGTCCGGCCGGCTGGCCGTCACGCTGGTCGATGCCGCGTGGTCCGCGGCCGGGGCCCCGTCGGGTTCCCGCGCTCACAGTCCCCTGCCGGGGCTTCTCGCCGACGGGATGAAGGCCTTGAGGGCGCAGACCCTCGGGGTGCTGACCCGCCGGATCGTTTGGGAAGGCGAGCGGCGAGACATTCCGTGGTCGCGCATCGATTCTCATTCGTCCCAAAAGACCGTGCAGCTGGGCCACGGGCACAAACTCCGAAGCTTTCGGGGCAGCTACACCAGCGACACCTCGTACATCGCGACGATGCTCGCTACGTCGAAGCATGGCGCCTGCGAGCTTTTCCGTTCCCACGGGATTCCGGTGCCGCGACAGCTTCTCGTCAATGATGGTGATGCGGCGGTCGCCGCGGCGCGACGCATCGGTTATCCGGTGGTGGTCAAGCCTGAACACGCGGACATGGGGTATGGCGTCCGCATCGATCTGAACGACGAGCGAAGCATCCGTGATGCGTTCGAGGCGGCCCGCTCTTACGGACTGCCCGTACTCGTCGGAGAGCAGATTCGGGGCGATGACTATCGCGTCACGCTGATCCACAACCGCATGGTGGCAGCGGGGCGTGATATCCCAGCCCACGTCATCGGCAACGGGCGCTCGACGATCGAAGAGTTGATCGCAATTCTCAACAGCGATCCGCGGCGCGGGCGTCAAGACTACTGCGAACTCACCACGATCGTCGTCGACGACGAAATCCGCCGCAGCCTGGAAGACCAAGACGTCACTCTGGAGTCGGTTCCGCTGCGGGGCGCCGTCATTCGGTTGCGCCGCTGGTGGCGCCAGTCCAGCGATCATACGGCGGAAGACGTGACCGACGTAGTCCACCCGGACAACAGAGCGATGTTCGAACGCGTAGCGCGACTGATTGGACTCGATATCGCCGGGATCGATTTCGTCACGTCGGATATCCGCCGCCCGTGGACCGAGGTCGGCGGTGCAATACTGGAAATCAATCCAACGCCGGGCCTCAACACCCATGTGCGCGCCGGCTCCCCGGATATTGTAACGATGGTCGTCGATGCGTTCTTTCCGCCGGGCGACAACGGCCGCATCCCAACCGCGGCCATCGTTGGCCCTGTGAGCGCGGTGCGCAGCGTCGCCGAGATTTTGAATGCCGCCGGGTACAAGGTGGGTCTAGCCACCGACGAAGGGATTGAAATCGACGATACGATGATTGTCCGGGGCAATTTTCCTGGCCCGGCCCGGGCACACATGGTCCTAGGCGATCCCCTGACGGAGGCCGCGGTGCTGCAATTCTTCGCGGGCGGAGTCATCGACGACGGATTGGGCCTTGATAAGGCCGGGGTTGGGGCCGTGCTGTGTTTGGCGGCAAGCGGTGAGACGGCAGCGGAAACGGACGCCCCCCAAAAGCTAGAAGACTGCGCGGGATTGGTTGTCAAGGCCGCCCGCGATGTTGTCGTCCTCAATGCCGAAGATTCGGGCTGCGCCCGCCTCGCCAAGCAAAGCCAAGCGAAGCGCCCTTGTTGGATCGCCAATAACTCCGAGCTGCCTATGGTCGCCGATCACATCGCCCACGGTGGCTTGGCGGTCACGCCAGTCGAACGGGACGGCATGACCTCGCTGTGCCTGTGGGACGGCAAGAAACCCTCTCCACTCGCGGCGGCGACTGGAACCGACGCCGAGATAATCGAAACCATGTTTGCGGCCGCGATCGCTTTTGGGCTGGGCATATCCGCGCCTGTCATAGCCGAGGCGCTCGCTAAAAAGCTGTGAGCCTGGCGGGTCGCCCCCTGTCCTCACCGGAAACTAGATTCGACAGTACCGATGGTGCAACTCACCGAGGATCGGGAGCGCGGTGATCGCACCGGACTGTGAAATCGCGCCCAATCGTGACCCCACCATCAGGTAGCGCCAATTTATTGATGGAACAATCGGATCGAGTGTCTGCGAGGGGTCACGGTTGGACGCGAAACGCAACCCCACCGAATTCAACTATTCTGCAATGAATGCAACGCGCTATATGGCTTCGCGGGGGTGGTCACGATTGGGCACGATTTCACATCCTGAGTCCGGGCAAGCGCCGCGGCGAGATCCACGCCGAGCTCCGCGGAGAGCTTGCCGGGCTTCTCCATTTCTCTGATGCGAAAACCAAAACCGCCACTTCAAGCGAAGTATTGGCCTCGTTGGTAGCGGGGGAGGGATTTGAACCCCCGACCAAGGGATTATGATTCCCCTGCTCTACCGCTGAGCTACCCCGCCGCCGCCGGAAGATCGGTGGCTATACGAAGTTCGGGCTCCGCCTGTCAAGCGGACGCCGCTTCGACCGCCACGGCTGGTTCGATCCCCGGTATCGCTTCAACCGCTTCGGGCGCCATACGGGCGATCCAGCCGCCGCCGAGCAAATGCAAGCCATCATAGAGCACACAGGCCTGGCCCGGCGCGGTGGCGGGCTCGGCCTCGTCGAGCCTGATGGTCGCGCCTGTCGCATCGACGCGTTCGATGCGCGCGCCGACGCCCGGATGGGTCGAGCGCAACCGCGCGGTGACCGCCCTTCCCTCGCCCGGCAGCGCGCCGAGCCAGTTGGCGGCGCGCAGTTCGATGCGACGCGCCATCAACGCCGCGCGTGGTCCGACCACGACGCGGTGGGCCTCGGGCTCGATGCGCACGACGAAGAGCGGCTCGGGCGCCGCCACGCCGATGCCACGACGCTGGCCAATCGTGAAATTGATCGTGCCGTCATGCCGACCGAGCACGCGCCCCGCCAGATCGACGATCGCGCCGGGTTCCGCCGCGCCCGGCTTCAATCGACCGACCAGCGAGGCGTAGGAGCCGTTCGGCACGAAGCAGATGTCCTGGCTGTCAGGCTTCTCGGCGACGCCAAGGCTTAGCCGCGCGGCTTCGGCGCGGACCTCGGCTTTGCTCAGCCCGCCAAGCGGAAAACGCAGGAAGTCAAGCTGCGCGCGCGTGGTCGCGAACAGGAAATAGCTCTGGTCGCGCGCGGCATCGACGGCGCGGTGCAGTTCGGGTCCATCGGCCCCTTCGATCCGGCGCGCGTAATGGCCGGTGACCAGCGCATCGGCGCCGAGCGAGCGCGCGGTTTCCAACAGGTCGCGAAACTTGACTCGCTCATTGCAGCGAATGCACGGGATCGGCGTTTCGCCGCGCGCATAGGCATCGGCGAAATCCTCGATCACGTCGCGGCGAAAGCGCGCCTCGTAATCGAGCACATAGTGCGGAAATCCGAGCCGGTCCGCGATGCGCCGCGCGTCGTGAATATCCTGCCCGGCGCAACACGCCCCCTTCTTTCCGATCGCCGCGCCGTGATCGTAAAGCTGCAAGGTCATGCCGATCGCCTGATAGCCGCTCTCGACGACGAGCGCCGCCACGGTCGAGGAATCGACGCCGCCCGACATCGCGACCACGACGCGGCTCTCGGCGCGCGGCTTAGCGAGACCAAGGTCAATGTCGAAGCGCGTCATGTCATCACGTTCCGTACTTCTCTCGGCAGGCTCACCACGAGCCCGTCGAGCTCCTTGCTCATCGCGATCTGACAACCCAGCCGCGATGTCTTGGTCAGGCCGAAAGCGAGATCGAGCATGTCCTGCTCGTCCTCGCTGGGCGGCGGCAGTTTCTTGTACCACTCGGACGCGACGATGACATGGCAGGTCGAGCAGGCGAGCGAGCCCTCGCAGGCGCCCTCGATGTCGATGTTGTGCTTGTGGGCGAGCTCGAGCAGCGTGGCGCCGACCGGGGCGTCGATCTCGTGGCGCGTGCCGTTCGGATCGACGAAGGTGACCGTGGGCATGATTGCGGGGTCCTCGGCGGCCGCGCCCGCGGGCCTTCCGGCCCCGGTGGGTCCAACGAAACGGGTCTTAGAGCGCGCTTGAAATGCCGGAGCGCCAGCGGTTGGTCAAGCCCGCATAGAGCGCGCGCCAGGCTGCGAGAAAGGTTTCGATGTCCTCTTCGCGCGTTGCCCAGCCAAGGCTCACTCGGATCGCGCAGCCGGAGACCGCATCCGGCACGCCGCTCGCCCGCAGCACGTGCGACGGCTCGACCTTGCCCGACGAGCAGGCCGAGCCGGCGCTGACCGCGACACCCGCGAGGTCGAGCGCCATGACTTGCATCTCGCTTTGCACGCCCGGCATGGTCAGACACGAGGTGTTGGGCAGACGCGGCGCCTTGGCGCTGAAGACATGGAGCCTGGGCTCGATTTCGAGCAGCCGGGATTCAAGCCGATCGCGCAGCCGCGCGAGCCGCGGCGCATTGGCGAGGTCCTGCGGAGCAAGCCACGCCGCCTCGCCAAACCCAACGATGCCCGGCACGTTCTCCGTGCCGGCACGCCGACCGCGCTCTTGCCCACCGCCGATCACGACCGATTTCAAGGGCGCGCCGTCGCGCACGATCAGCGCGCCGACGCCCTTCGGTCCGGCGAATTTGTGGGCCGACAGACAGAGATAATCGACGCCGAGCGTGGCCAACGAAAACGCCAATCGACCGGGCGCCTGCACCGCGTCGCAATAGATCAGCGCGCCATGGTCATGGGCCAGGCGCGTGGCCTCGGCGACCGGCTGCACGGCGCCGGTTTCGTTGTTCGCCAGCATAAGCGCGACCAAGGTCGGCGTCGTGCTGTTCTTCAGGGCCGCTTCAAGCGCTTCCAGCGCGACCACGCCATCGCCATCGACCGGCAGCACGACAGTCTCGCCGGGCAAGGACTGAGCGGTCTTGAGCACGGCCGGATGCTCGATCGCGGTGACGATACGGCGCGTCCGCCCTGCCCCGGCGAGGACCAGGTTGTTGGCCTCGGTCGCGCTCGCGGTGAACACGACCTCGGCCGGCGTCGCGCCTGTGAGCGCCGCGACGCGTTCGCGCGCGTCCTCGACAGCCTTGCGCGCGGCGCGCCCATAGCTATGGACCGACGACGGATTGCCGACGAGGTCGAGCGCGCGCGCCACCGCCGCGGCCACCTCGGGCTTGACCGGCGCCGTCGCGTTGTAATCGAGATAGGCGGCGTTCACGGCATCAAATCACTGCGCCGTTCTTCCGCGCGCGCGATCGACACCGCGCTGGCGAGCGGCTCGCGCGAGCCCTTGATCCGTCGCGCGCAGACATCCTCCAATGTGACGCCCTTCAGATACTGGTAAATCTGATTGCCCAGTTCCTCCCACAGTTCGTGGGTCAGGCACCGGCTGCCATCGGGCGAGCAACCGCGACCACTATCGGGGCTGCAGCGCGTGGTTCGGATCGGCTCATCGACCGCGAGAACGATATCGGAAATCCGGACCTTATCCGCCGCGCGCGCCAGAACGTAGCCGCCGCCCGGGCCCCGTACACTTTTTACGATGCCCGCCTTGCGTAGCTTGCTGAAGAGCTGCTCCAGGTAGGAGAGCGAGATCTCTTGACGCGCCGCGATGCCGGACAACGTCACCGGCCCAAGATCGGGCTGGGCGGTCAGCTGGCCCGCCAAATCCACCATGGCCATGACGGCGTACCGTCCCTTTGTGCCAAGCTTCATATGTCCCCGTCCTCTCCAACGCCCCACGACTTCGCGTCATTGCCGCCGTTCCCGGCCGATTCCGTGGCGGCGATGCTTGAACCCTTATCGGCCGACCCGTATATGTAATAAAATGTGTGGAGCCCTGGGGCAATGGGCTGCCCATCGAGCTATATTAACTGAGTAATTTGGTCAAGTATACGCCCCGGTTTCCCCGATGCTTCGTGTCCGATGCGCCAATCATCGCGCCGGTCTAAGATGGGGGATGGGAGCGAACCTAGGATCGCGTCATGGTTGAAGTAATGATCAACGGCCCCGATGGCCGGCTCGAAGCGCGCTACCACCACGCCGAGACACGCGGCGCGCCGGTCGCGCTCGTGCTCCATCCGCACCCGCAGCACGGCGGGACGATGAACAACAAGGTGGTCTACGCGATCTACCAGTGTTTCCGTGAGCGCGGTTTTTCGGTGCTGCGCTTCAATTTCCGCGGCGTCGGGCGGTCCCAGGGAAAATTCGATCAGGGCTTCGGCGAGTTGAGCGACGCCGCCGCCGCGCTCGATTGGCTGCAAACCCACAACGCCAATGCGAGCCGCTGCTGGATCTCGGGCTTCTCGTTCGGCGCTTGGATCGCGATGCAGGTGCTGATGCGCCGACCCGATATCCACGGCTTCGTCGCGGTCTCGCCGCCGGCCAATCATTTCGACTTTACGTTTCTCGCCCCCTGCCCGTCCTCCGGCTTGATCGTGCAGGGCAACAAGGACGATGTCGTGCCCGAGGCGAACGTCGCGAAACTGGCGCAGCGCCTGCAAAGCCAGCGCCACATCGAGGTCGACTACCGCATCATCAAGGGCGCCAACCACTTCTTCGAAGACAAGTTGGACGTCTTGACGAGCACGGTGAGCGGCTATTTGTTGAAGAGCGTCGCGCCGCCGGCGAAAAAGGCCGCCGCAGCTTCTTGAGCGCCGCGCTCGTCTCGCCCACCGACGACGACGCGTGTTGGCGCGCGGTCGAGCGCCGCGACTCGCTTGCCGATGGCCAGATCATCGTGGCGGTCAAAACGACCGGCATCTATTGCAAGCCAAGTTGCCGATCGCGTCAGCCGAAGCGAAGCAATGTGCGGTTTTTCACCACCCCCGGCGAGGCGCGCGACGCCGGCTTTCGCGCCTGCAAGCGTTGCCGACCCGACAGCCCCTGAAGCCGTCGACGAATAGACTCAGCGCCGGCGCACTTCCGCTAAGGTTTGCGCGCGATGGTGCGCGCCGCCGGTGGTCGGCCGCGGCACGCCGGTGGTGCCGGGAAAACTGAGCGGCAGGCCGCGCAGCGAGCGCACCGCGAGATAGGCGAAGGCCTGCGCTTCGAGCGCATCGCCGTCGGCGCCGATCGCCTCGATCGGCTCGACTGGAACGCCGAGCGCGGTCGCGAGCGCGCTCATCAGGACCGGGTTATGTCGCCCGCCGCCGGTGACCAGCCAGCGGCTCGGCGGCGTAGGCAGGAACTGGAGGCTGCGGGCGACCGCGGCGGCGGTAAAGGCGGTCAGCGTGGCCGCGCCATTGGCCGGGCTCAGCCGCATCAGCGGCGCGAGGTCGAAGGCGTTGCGATCGAGTGATTTCGGCGGCGGCCGATTGAAGTAGGGCGCGTCGAGCAGGGCACCGAGTGCACGCCGGTCTACCTGGCCGGATGAAGCGAGCCGCCCGTCGCGGTCGATCGGCTCGCCAGTGTGGCGCAGCGCCCAATCATCGATCAACGCGCCGCCGGGACCGGTATCGAAGGCGATCAGCCTGGTCTCCGCCGCCTCGCCCGCGGGCACGAAGCTGACGTTGCCGACGCCGCCCAGATTGAGCACGGCGACCGGCCGCTCGATCGCACTAGTCAACGCCGCGTGAAAAGCGGGCGCGAATGGTGCCCCCTCGCCGCCCGACGCGACGTCATGACGGCGGAAGTCGCTCACCACGTCGATGCCGCTGAGCGCGCACAGCCGCGCCCCGTCGCCGATCTGCACGGTCAGCCGCTCGTCCGGCGCGTGGCGGATGGTGTGGCCGTGAAAGCCGATGACGCGCACCACGGCCGGCTTGAGCGAAGCCCGCATGAGCAGCGCCCTGACCGCCTCGGCGTGGCGGTCGGTTAGCTCGCGCTCGACGCCATAGGGATCCGCGTCGCCATGGGCCGCCTCGGCGAGCCGCGTGCGAAACACCGCGTCATAGGGAATGCTGAGCCGCATGCCGGGAGACACGCGCAAGGCGCCGTCGGTCTCGATCAGGGCGGCGTCGATCCCATCCATCGACGTGCCGCTCATCAGACCGAGCGCAAGAACCGGCTGAAACTCCACCCCCATGCCGCGTTGTGCCCCGTAGGTTCCCTGTGTTACACAGCCCGGCGCGGCCGCAACGCCCGGTCGGCGCACTTGTGAACCGGCCGAGGCCGGCCCGTCAATCCTAGGATTTACCGGTCGCGCCATGGCGCAGTTTCGTTCCGAATTTCTCACCACTTTGGCGGCCCGCGGGTTCATCCACCAGATGACCGACGAGGCCGAGCTCGACACACGCGCCGCCAAGGGCCCGATCACCGCCTATATCGGCTTCGATTGTACGGCGCCGAGCCTGCATGTCGGCAGTCTGGTCCAGATCATGATGCTGCGCTGGCTGCAGAAGACCGGCCACCGGCCGATCGTGCTGATGGGCGGCGGCACGACGCGGATCGGCGACCCCTCGGGCCGCGACGAAACGCGCAAATTGCTGACCGACGCGGCCATCGCCGCCAACATGGCCGGCATCAAAAGCTGCTTCGCGCGCTTCTTGACGTTCGGCGAGGACGGCGTCGGCGCGATCATGGTCAACAACGCGGATTGGCTGAACGGCCTCGCCTATATCGACTTCCTGCGCGACTATGGCGCGCACTTCACCGTCAACCGTATGCTGAGCTTCGATAGCGTGAAGCTGAGGCTCGAGCGCGAGCACTCGCTGACCTTCCTCGAATTCAACTACATGGTGCTGCAGGCCTATGATTTCCTGGAGCTGGCGCGGCGCCGCGATTGCCTGCTGCAAATGGGCGGTTCGGATCAATGGGGCAACATCGTCAACGGCGTCGAGCTGGCGCGCCGGGTCGATGGTCGGAGCCTCCATGGCTTGACCACGCCGCTGATCACGACCGCTTCGGGCGCCAAAATGGGCAAAACCGCCCAGGGCGCCGTCTGGATCGATGACGGGCTGCTTTCGCCCTACGACTACTATCAGTTCTGGCGCAATACCGACGATAAGGACGTCGGCCGCTTCCTGCGCCTGTTCACCGAGCTGCCGCTCGATGAAATCGCGCGGCTCGAGGCGCTCGAAGGGGCCGAGCTCAATGAGGCCAAGAAGCGCCTCGCGCTCGAAGCAACTATGCTGTGCCACGGCGTGGCTTCGGCCGAGGCTGCGGCGGAAACCGCCCGGCGTACCTTCGAGGAAGGCGGCATCGGCGCCGACCTTCCGGTCATCGACATTCCGCGCGACGAACTCGCGGCCGGTGTTCCCGCCTTCAAATTGTTCCAGCGCGCCGGCCTCGCCCCTTCTGGCGGCGAAGCAAGGAGGCTCATTCAGGGCGGCGGCGCCCGGTTGAACGACCAAACCCTGAATGGCGAGACGACATTGATAACCCTGGCCGATCTCGGCGCTTCGGGCGCCATCAAGCTTTCGGCCGGGCGCAAGCGACACGCCCTGGTGCGCCCAGGTTGAAGCATTTCACGCCGACGAGAATTAATTCACCGGATCGTGAAGACGTATTTCCCTAGGCTATGAATTGATCGATTTGGGCCGATCAGGGGTGCCGGACCGCAAGGCGTCGAACTGAGCACGCGCGCCGGTCATGACGGCCGCCTCCAATCTGGTCCAGGTCGCATCGCCGGTCCCGAGCTCGATGCCATAGACCGTCTTTGCCGAGCCGCGGCCCAGCAGAGCCGCATAGGTGATGGCGTGCATATAGGTCGTCAGTCCGACCATTTCGTCGGCGCTTGGGGGCGCGCCCAGCAGCCTTGCCAAGGCGCCGAACAGGCGTTTCGTCTCTCGCTCACGTTTCACCGAAAGAATATCAGATAATATATTGTTATTATTAACTTCATAGGCGAGAACGGCCAGCGCCACGGGGCGCCGCCGCAGCGCCTTCACAAGACGCACGAGAACAAGGCTATAAAGCATTGTCTTATTGATCTTAAGGGTCTCATCGAGCAAGCCCGCCAAGAGCTCCTCGGCGCTCCACCACAGATCGGCCATCTCGGCATAACGCTTGAGCAGCGCGTTGAGATCGCCGAAGTATTTGTAGACGAGAGCCTTATCGACGCCGGCCCGCGCCGCGACGGCACTCGCGCTCAGCGCTAGGACGCCGTCGCGCTCGAGCACCTGCCCGACCGCGTCGACCAGGCGCTGCTCGGTCAGTTGCCGGTTCCTCCGCATGGCGCGGCCCTTCTCGCTATTCACGCATGAGAGAATTATTTCATGGATCCGTGAATTTATTGTTCATGTTCGCGTGAATTGATCGCCGGCCGCCGAGAGGAGAAGGACGGCTGGCCGCGCGGCTGGGGGGGCACGAGATCCGCGGTTCCGGCGCCGTAATTCGAAGCGAGGCTTAGGAGCTCAGTCGAGAGCGTTAAATAGCTTCACGTGGAACATTACCAAGGCATTAGGAATTGAAGCCGCGCCGGACCTTAGCGCGCGGCGCTATTCCGGTTTCCAAGGCTCGTAATCGCCCGTCGCCGGCGCCCGCTTGCCGCCGCGCAGCGTATGGCCCGGCGGGCGATAGGCGAGCGGCGTGCCGGTCAGATTCGGCTCATGCGGCTTCTCCCAGCGCTGCGCCGCGAGCGGCCTGCTGCTTGGCGGATCGTCCCGACTGTGATTGAGCCAGGCATGCCAGCCAGGGGGCACGCGCGAGCCATCATCATCGCCGACATAGAGCACCCAGCGCCGCTCCGGCCGATTCTTGGAGGGCCGGCGCTCCCTGAAATAACGATTGCCAAACTCGTCGGCGCCGACCGAGCGACCGCACAGCCACGTATTGATCAATGTGCCGACACTTGCCATTGAAGCCGCTCTCCGCGATCGAGTTTGTCGGGCGCGGATCATGCCGCCCAAAGGTTGCGACGTAAAGCCCCGGCGCGCTCGTTGGGCCGCGAAGTCTTCGGCGAATGGATGGGCGACTTTACCACGCCGAGGACATGGAATTCTCAATAAGGGTTGTTTTTGCCATTTATGACGGTGCATTTTCGCAACAGATTGATCACGGTATTCTCGCTCACCCCAAAATCTTGTTGCTGACGCGAAATCTGGTAGGCTAGACTAATACTCTAACAAGATGTCGCCCCTCGGGATCGAGTCGATCTTGAGCCGAGCGGGTGGCGCGCATTCTCCGGGGCGCAGGCCGGGGCCGATTCCGATTTTCGAGGGGGGAACCGATGCGCATTGCGCGGCGCTTCACGAGCGACGGCGAATCGCCCTATGGCGCGATCGAATTCTGCCGTACGACGAGCGAAATCCGCAATCCCGATGGCTCGGTCGTGTTCTGCCAGCGCGATATCGAAGTGCCCTCCGGCTGGTCGCAGGTCGCGGCCGATATTCTGGCGCAGAAATATTTCCGGCGTAAGGGCGTGCCGGCCGCGCTTCGCAGCCTTCCCGAGGAAGGGGTGCCGGCGTGGCTGTGGCGGCGCGAAGCCGATCGCGCCGCGCTTGAGCGCCTGCCCGAGAGCGAGCGGAGCGGCGGCGAGAACTCGGCCAAACAGATTTTCGACCGGCTTGCCGGGACCTGGACCTATTGGGGCTGGAAGGCCGGCTATTTCGACGGCGAGAGCGATGCGCGGGCGTTCTTTGACGAGCTGCGCGTCATGTTGTGCCGTCAAATGGCGGCGCCCAATTCGCCGCAATGGTTCAACACTGGTCTGCATTGGGCCTATGGCATCGATGGACCGGCGCAAGGCCATTATTACGTCGACTTCGAATCGGGCGAGCTGACCGCGTCGAGCTCCGCCTATGAGCATCCGCAGCCGCACGCCTGTTTCATCCAGAGCATCAACGACGATCTCGTCAATGAGGGCGGGATCATGGACCTCTGGGTGCGCGAGGCGCGCCTGTTCAAATACGGCTCGGGTACCGGCACGAACTTCTCATCGCTGCGCGGCGAGGCCGAGCCGCTCTCGGGCGGCGGTCGTTCCTCGGGCCTGATGAGCTTCCTCAAGATCGGCGACCGCGCGGCCGGCGCGATCAAGTCGGGCGGCACGACACGGCGCGCCGCCAAAATGGTGATCGTCGACGCCGATCATCCGGACATCGAGCAATACATCAACTGGAAGGTGATCGAGGAGCAGAAGGTCGCCGCGCTGGTCGCCGGCTCGAAGCTGGCCGACCAGCACCTCAACACGATCATCAAACGCTGTCATGAAGCCGAGGGCGACGCACGCTTCGATCCCAAACAGAACCTCGCTCTCGCGCGCGCGATTCGCGAGGCACGCAAGGCGGCGATCCCTGAGAACTACATTCAGCGCGCCATCCAGCTCGCGCGCCAGGGCTACAAGCGGATCGACTTCCGCATCTACGATACCGATTGGCAATCCGAAGCCTATCTCACCGTCTCGGGCCAGAACTCGAACAACACGGTGCGCGTGACCAACGATTTCCTCGAGCGCGTCGAGCGCGACGAGGACTGGCAGCTGTACCGCCGCATCGACGGCAAGGTGGCGCGTACCCTGAAGGCACGCGACCTTTGGGAGCAGATCGCCCAGGCGGCCTGGCATTCAGCCGATCCGGGCGTTCAGTTCGACACCACCATCAACGAGTGGCACACCTGCCCGGCCGATGGCCGCATCAACGCGTCGAACCCGTGCTCCGAGTACATGTTTCTCGACGACACGGCGTGCAATCTCGCCTCGCTCAATCTTTTGGCGTTCCGCAAGGCCGATGGCCGCTTCGATGTCGACGGGTTCGAGCACGCGGTCAGGCTATGGACCGTGGTGCTCGAGATCTCGGTGCTAATGGCGCAATATCCGTCGCGCGAGATCGCCCAGCGTTCGTTCGACTTCCGCACGCTCGGCCTGGGCTTCGCCAATATCGGCGGCCTCATGATGTGCGCCGGCATTCCTTATGACAGCCCCGCTGCGCGCGCGATGTGCGGCGCGATCAGCGCGGTCATGACCGGCGTTTCCTACGCGACGTCGGCCGAGATGGCGGGCGAGCTTGGCGCCTTTTCGCGCTTCGCGCACAACCGCGACGCCATGCTGCGCGTCGTCCGCAATCACCGGCGCGCCGCGCACGGCGAGACCACCGGCTATGAAGGCCTCGCCGTCCAGCCCGTGCCGCTCGATGTCGGCAATTGCCCGGACGAGGCGTTGATCGACGCCGCCCGGCGCGCATGGGACAACGCGCTCGAGCTCGGCTCGCGTCACGGCTTCCGCAACGCCCAGACCACGGTGATCGCGCCGACCGGCACGATCGGGCTGATCATGGATTGCGACACCACGGGCATCGAGCCCGATTTCGCGCTCGTCAAATTCAAGAAGCTCGCCGGTGGCGGCTATTTCAAGATCATCAACCGTTCGGTGCCCGACGCGCTCGCCGCGCTGGGCTACGACGAAAAGCTGGTCGAGAGCATCGTGCGCTATGTCGTCGGCCACGGCACGCTGGCCGGCGCGCCGCACATCAATCACGAGGCGCTGGCCGCCAAGGGCTTTCCGCGCGCGGTGATCGACAATGTCGAATCCGCGCTCGCCGCCGCGTTCGAGCTCCGTTTCGCCTTCAACAAATGGACGCTGGGCGAAGACTTTTGCACGCGCGGCCTTGGCTTTTCGAAGGAGCAGCTCGCCGACCCCTCGTTCGATATCCTGACCGCGCTCGGCTTCGGCGCGAAGGAGGTCGAGGCCGCGACGATCTATTGCTGCGGTGCCATGACGGTCGAAGGCGCGCCGGGCTTGAAGGCCGAGCATTTGCCGGTGTTCGACTGCGCCAATCCGTGCGGTCGGCTCGGCAAGCGCTATTTATCGGTCGAAAGCCATATTCGCATGATGGCGGCGAGCCAGCCGTTCATCACCGGTGCGATCTCGAAAACCATCAACATGGCGGCGTCGGCCACGGTCGAGGACTGCAAGGCCGCCTACCGTCTGTCCTGGCGCTTGGGTCTCAAGGCGAATGCGCTCTATCGTGACGGCTCGAAGCTGTCGCAGCCGCTGAACGCTTTGGTGCTGGGTGACGATCTGGCCGAGACACTCGAAGACGCGACGCAGCCGGAGCGCATCGCGCGCGTTGCCGAGCGTATCGTCGAGCGCATCATCACCAAGCCGACCGAGCGGCGGCGTCTGCCGCAGCGGCGGCGCGGCTACACCCAGAAGGCGATCGTCGGCGGCCACAAGGTTTATTTGCGCACCGGCGAGTTCCAGGATGGCGGGCTCGGTGAAATCTTCATCGACATGCACAAGGAAGGCGCCGCCTTCCGTAGTCTGATGAACAATTTCGCGATCGCGATTTCGATTGGCCTGCAATACGGCGTGCCGCTCGATGAGTTCGTCGACGCCTTCACCTTCACGCGCTTCGAACCGGCGGGCATGGTTGAAGGCAACGAGGCGATCAAGATGTCGACCTCGGTGCTCGATTATCTGTTCCGCGAACTCGCCATCTCCTATCTTGGGCGGAGCGACCTCGCCCATGTCGAGGCGGCCGATCTGCGTCAGGACGAGCTCGGGCGCGGCGTGCGCGAAGAGCAGCGCGGCCTGCCCGAGGTCGACAAGCCGGCCACGGGCGGCGTGCTCCACGACCTGCTGAAGACCGGCGTGGCGAGCGGCGTGGTGAGCGCCGGCTTCGTGCGCAGCCTTTTGGTCCTGAACGGCGGCGCCGGGCGCGGCGATGGCGGCGCGAGCAAGGCGAGCCTCGGGCACTACGACGTCCAAGGCATCACCTCGCTCGACGTGATCGAGAATGACCCGATGCCGGCCGCGCGGGGCCTCGCCGCCGGCGGCCTTAGCCAAACCACCGTCGCCGCGCTCGGCGGCGAACACTTTTCGAACGGTTCTGCGGCCGTCGCTCTGTCCGTGACCACCGAAACCCAAACGGCCTTCGTCGCCGCCGCCGCGCTCGAGCGCGTGCGGAAAGCGAGGCTGAAGGGTTATGTCGGTGAGTCCTGCGGGGAGTGCGGCAACTTCACGCTTGTGCGCAACGGCACCTGCCTGAAGTGCGACACGTGTGGCGCTACCAGTGGCTGTTCCTAACGACCGTTCATCTCCCGCGGTCTAAGCTGCTGGTAACTTGTGGGGGTGCGTGCAATGCGCACCCCCTCTTTTTTTTCGCGCTTCGGAACAGCCACGGGTAGTCCAGGCGCGCAGTATGGCGCAGCCCACGGCGCGCGCAACTGGTCTTTGCGAAAATTTTTAGCGTATTGAAATTAAACGGTTATTTTTTGCCACCGGGCAGTGCGAACAGCGCATACTTTGGCCTAGCCAGAGGCCGCCAAGGGTCACGCGATGGCGGCGAGCGGCGCCGGACTTGGCGCTGGATTCGATGCCCGAATCAGCGTGGCGCGCGCGTCGCCAGATCGACAAAGCGCCAGTCGGATTGCCCTGCCAGTTGGTCAATGAAGAGGCGGACCTTGGCCGATAACAGACGCGACGAGGGATAGACCGCGCTGATCGGCAATGTCGGTGCTTCATACGCAGCCAACACCACCTCGAGCCGGCCGGCTCCCACATCATCCATCACTTGATAGGCCATCACGCGGGCGAGCCCACCGCCCGCGAGCACATGGTCAATCGCGGCCTCGTTGCTGTTGGTGAGGAGGCGCGGTGACAGGCGGACGCGAATATCGCCGCCGCCCTCCGCGAAGAAATGCCATTCGTGCGGCGCATCAGGCGAAGCGAACAACGCGATCTGGTGCTCGGCCAGCCGCTCTGGCCGCTCGGGCCGGCCGAAACGGGCCAAATAGGCGGGACTCGCGACCACCACGCGCCGTGTCTCGCCGAGCCGGCGCGCCACCAAACTCGAGTCATCGAGCGCGCCGATGCGGATCGCGATATCGATCCCCTCTTCGACCAGATTGACCACGCGATCGTTCAATTGCAGGTCGACGATGACGTCAGCGTAGCGGATCATGTAGGCCGAGAGCCGCGGCGCGACGTGAAGGCGCCCGAACATGCGCGGCGCGGACACGACCAAGCGACCGCGCGGCACGGCCCGCTCGTTCTGCAATTCGGCGTTCGCCTCGTCGAGATCGGCGAGAATACGTCGCGCCTGTCCGAGATAGCGTCGGCCCGCTTCCGTTAGGCCGAGCGATCGCGTGGTCCGCTGAATCAGTCTGACGCCAAGCTCGCTTTCGAGCGCGCCGATCAATCGCGTGACGGCCGAAGGCGAGACGCCGAGACGCCGCGCCCCGGCGGCGAAGCCGTTGGCCTCGGATACAGCGACGAACGCGGACAAGGCGTCGAACCGGTCCATGATATTATTCCTAATTTTGCAATTATATGATGACAAAATACCATATTATCCTGAAATACGCCATACAGTAGCCTGGCTGCACATCGGATTTGCGGGAATGCCGAAGGAGCCAAGCCATGACCACGCCGACAAGCGACGTCGCCTTCACGCCAAGGGTAAAGGCGATCCAGGCCAAACGCGGCTCGCGTCAAGCCTATGAGCGGCTCGAGGCGCGCGGCGGCTGGCAGAGCGCGGTGACGCCCGAGCTCGCGGCCTTCATCGCCGAGCGCGACAGCTTCTACCTCGCGACCTCGAACGCCGCAGGCCAGCCTTATATCCAGCATCGCGGCGGCCCGAAGGGCTTCCTCCGCGTGATCGACCAGCGCACGCTCGGCTTCGCCGATTTTCGCGGCAATAAGCAATACATCACGCTCGGCAATTTGGCCGAGAACGACCGCGCGTTTATCTTTCTCATGGACTACGCGCACCAGGCCCGCGTGAAAATCTGGGGCCGCGCACGCGTGATCGAGGATGATCCCGCTCTGCTCGCACGCCTGACGCCCGAAGGCTATGACGCCAAGCCCGAGCAGGCGATCCTGTTCACCATCGACGCGTGGGACGGCAATTGCCGCCAGCACATCCCGCAATTCCTCGCGGTTTCCGACGTGACGAAAGCGGTCGAGGCGCTGCAGAAGCGCCTCGCAGCCGCCGAACAGGACAATGCGGCGCTGCGTCAACGACTAGGCGAGGCACGCTTGACGCAGGTCGGCACGGGTTTGTGAGGCATCGAAGCTTTTCGATCGCGCGAGCGAACCTCGATTTACCGGAGGTTTTCCAAGGTGTAGCGTCCCTGACGAGCCGCCGCACAAGTCGGCCATCCAACACGGAAAGGGAGTTCACCATGCTACGCAAGTCGATGCCGATACCGCTTGCTGAACGGTCACTCAGTCGTCGCCGGTTCCTGACCATGGCCGGCACGGTCGCGCTTGCCGCCGGAGCGGTCGGCGCCACGCCTTGGCGGCTCGCCCGAGCGGCGGGCGAGAGCGACGCGATGGTTTTGCAAACCGTGCTCGGGTCGGTGAACGGCGCCGCGGTCGAATGGGCGCTGCCGCATGAGCATCTCTACGTCGATTTTCACGGCCCCGCCGATCCGGCCTATATGGACGTCGACTGGGCCGACGTCACGGGCGCGGTGGTCAACAGCCTGATGGAGGTCAAAGCTCAGGGCGTGAACCTGTTGGTCGACTGGACCAACATCGGCGTCGGCCGTAACGCGCTCCTGCTGCGCAGCGCGTCGCGCCAGACCGATGTGCACATCGTCTGCGCGACCGGTATCTACAAGAGCCTCGTCCCGCCGGCCTTGGCCAACAAATCGGTCGAACAGATCGCGCGGCGCTTCGTTGACGATCTGACGCTTGGCATCGACGATACCGGCATTCGCGCAGGCTTCATCAAGATCGCCACGACCGAGGCCGGACCAACCGAGACCGACGCCGTGATCCATCGCGCGGCGGCGATCGCGGCGCGCGAAGTCGGTTGCACCATCACGCTGCACAGCCCGCACGCCGCGGCGACCAAAGCCGTCGTCGCCACGCTCGAGAAAGAGGGATTCGACCTCAAGCGCTTCGTCTGGGGCCACTCCCAACCCTCGAGCAGCGAGGACCACAAGGCCATGGCCGAGCGTGGCGCCATGGTTCAGTTCGATGCCATCAGCGCTGACAGCGATCCGTTCTTCAACGGCCCGACCGACGATGAATCGATGCTGAAGCGCATCGAGGCGATGATCGCGGCCGGCTACGGCGATCGCGTGATCGTGTCGATCGACGCCTCGGTCTTCGTCCATCCACCGAAATGGCAATACGATCGCGACAACACCTACATGTACCGCTATTTCAAGCCCAAGATGGAGGAACGCCTGGGCGCGGACGCGACCCGGCAGATTTTGCGCGACAATGTCATTCGCGCGTTCCGCCGTGGCGACAAGGTGACCTGATCAGCGCAGCCGCGCCGGCGTCGAAGGCGACATCCCGGCGCCGCTATACCTTCTTGATCTGGGGCGGCAGGGTGATCTGGATGTGCAATTCCTTGAGCTGCTTCGCGGTCGCCGGCGCGGGCGCCCCCATCAGCAAATCCTGCGCCTGCTGGTTGACCGGGAACAGGATCACCTCGCGGATGTTTGGTTCATCCGCGAGCAACATCACGATGCGGTCGATGCCGGGCGCGATGCCGCCATGCGGCGGCGCGCCATATTTGAAGGCCTGGAACAACGCGCCGAAGCGAGTCTCGACATCGTTGCGCGTATAGCCGGCGAGCTCGAACGCGCGCACCATGACATCGGGCAGATGATTGCGGATCGCGCCCGACGACAGCTCAACGCCGTTGCACACGATATCGTATTGGTAGGCGAGGATGTCGAGCGGCGCCTTGCTGTTGAGCGCATCGAGCCCGCCCTGCGGCATCGAGAATGGGTTGTGACTGAAGGCAATCTGCCCGCTCTCCTCATCGAGCTCGTACATCGGAAAATCGACGATCCAGCAGAATTTGTAGCAATCGGGCTCGATCAGGCCGAGCTGGGTGCCGAGCTCGGTCCTGACCGCGCCGCCGTATTTCGCGGCGGCGAGCGGCTTGTCGCAGGAGAGGAACACCGCGTCGCCATCGCCAACCTTGGCGGCGGCGCGGATTTCGGCCTGCACGGCCGACGGAATGAACTTGGCGATCGGGCCCTTGCCCTCGCCGCCCTCGAAGATGACGTAGGCGAGCCCGGCGGCGCCCATGGCTTTGACATGCTCGATCATCTTGTCGAAGAAGCTGCGCGGCTTGTCGGCGACCTTGGGCGCCGGAATCGCACGCACCACCGCGCCCTTCTCGATCGCGCCCTTGAACGCCTTGAACTCGACATCGGGCCGGGCGAACAGCGCGGTCACGTCGGCGATCTCGAGCGGGTTTCTGAGATCGGGCTTGTCCGTGCCATAGCGCAGCATGGCATCGCGATAGGCGATGTGCGGGAAAGGCCGGGACGTGATCTTGCGTTTGGAAAATTCGGCAAACACGCCATGGATCACTGGCTCGACCGCCTGGAACACGTCGTTTTGCTCGACGAACGCCATTTCGAGATCGAGTTGATAGAACTCACCCGGCGAGCGGTCGGCGCGCGCGTCCTCATCGCGAAAGCATGGCGCGATCTGGAAATAGCGATCGAAACCCGAGCACATGATAAGCTGTTTGAATTGCTGCGGCGCTTGCGGCAGCGCATAGAACTGGCCGGGATGCAGCCGGCTCGGCACCAAAAAGTCACGCGCGCCTTCGGGGCTCGACGCTGTCAGGATCGGCGTCTGAAATTCAAGAAAGCCTTGCTCGATCATGCGCCGGCGAATGCTGGCGATGATCTGGCTGCGCAGCACGATGTTCTGGTGCATGCGCTCGCGGCGGAGATCGAGGAAGCGGTAGCGCAACCTGATGTCCTCGCCATAGTCGTGATCGCCATGCACGGGCATGGGCAGCGGCTCGGCCTGGGATTGAATGCCAAGTGCGCGCGCGCGCAGCTCGATCTCGCCGGTCGGTAGCTTCGGGTTGACGGTCTCGGTCGAACGCGCGGTGATTTCGCCGGTAATCGTGACCACGGTCTCGGCCTTGAGCGCGCTGAGCTGATCAAACAGCGCCTCGCCGCTCTCGGCAACGCATTGGGTCAGTCCGTAATGGTCGCGCAGATCGACAAAGACCAAATGCCCATGGTCGCGCACCCGGTGCACCCAACCCGAAAGGCGCGCGGTGATGCCGACGTCGGATTTGCGGAGCTGGGCGCAATGATGGCTTCGGTAGGGATGCATGGCGGACCTCGGGCTTCCGATTCGGGCGGGCGCAGGCGGCGCGAACAGCGCACCAGCCCGCCTGCCTTGTCAAGGGTCGGGAAGAAGCCGCCCGGCTCGGCCATTTTACCCGTCGGGGGCTGACGCTGCGTGTCGGCGCACTGGCCCGCTTGGTCGGAATCGCGTAAACAGCGCTGGCATGCGCGTCCCCCTCCCCGCCCTCCTGATTCTCGTCATCCTCGTCCTGCCACTGCCGGCGGGCGCGCGGCCGGCGGACGAACCGAAGGCGCCCGGCGAGGCGCTCGCCGCCGCAGTCAAGGCCGGCGACACCGCCCAGGTCAGGGCAATCATCGCGTCGGGCACGCCGGTCGACGCACCGGATTGGGCCGGCTGGAGCGCGCTCAATTGGGCGGCGCTCCTACTCGAAACCGAGATCGCAACCTATTTGCTCGACCAGGGCGCCGACCTCGAGCATCTGGCGCCGGGCGGGCGTAGCTCGGGCAGGCCGCTCACGCTCGCGGCCAAGAAGTACCGCGGCGCCGCCATGGTCAGACTGTTGCTCGAACGCGGCGCCAAGGTTGATGGCACCGATCTCTTGGGCCGCACGGGCTTGATGCGCGCCGCCGAGCATGGCTGGCTCGAGACGGTCGAACTGTTGCTTGCCCACGGCGCCGACCCCAACCGCGCGACGCCGGGATCCAAACCGCAGACCGCCCTCATCCTCGCGCGCGATCGTGGCCACCCTGTGGTCGCCCAGCGCCTGATCGCGGCGGGAGCCAAAGAAAAATGACCACCGGCGGCCCGACCATCATCACCACCACGGACGAGCTCGCGCTCCGCTGCAAGGCGTGGCGCGCGGCCCCCTACGTCGCGGTCGATACCGAATTCATGCGCGAGAAAACCTACTGGCCGCAGCTTTGTTTCATTCAGGTCGGCGCGCCGGAGGAATCGGTCGCGATCGATCCCTTGGCGAACGGCATCGATCTCGCGCCGTTCTTCGAGTTGTTATGCGAGCCGGCAGTGCTCAAGGTGTTCCATGCGGCGCGGCAGGATATCGAGGTGTTCCATCACCTGATGGGCAAGATTCCGGCGCCGATCTTCGATACCCAGATCGCCGCCATGGTGTGCGGCTTCGGCGAATCGGTGAGTTACGAGAAGCTCGTCAACAAGATCGAGGGCGCCGAGGTCGACAAGGCGATTCGCTTCACCGATTGGGCGCGCCGGCCGCTGACCGATCGTCAGGTCCTCTATGCGCTTTCCGACGTCAGCCATCTGCGCCCGATCTACGAACACTTGGCGCGTGAGCTCGAACGCACCGGGCGGCGGCCCTGGCTCGACGAGGAGCTGGCCGCGCTGAGCGATCCAAAGATATACGCCGCCGACCCGCGCGAGGCTTGGCGTCGGCTCAAGCCGCGCACCAGCAACCGGCGTTTCCTCGC
Organism: Rhizobium sp. Q54; assembly: GCA_945892755.1. Classification (GTDB taxonomy): domain Bacteria; phylum Pseudomonadota; class Alphaproteobacteria; order UBA828; family UBA828; genus SHWC01. Next base: position 29,442 of record CAMDDO010000014.1, read on the forward strand.
CATCCTGCGCGAGCTCGCGGATTGGCGCGAACGCGAGGCGCAACGGCGCGACGTGCCGCGCAACCGCATCGTGCGCGATGAAGCGCTGACCGAGATCGCCGCCCATGCGCCGACCGCGGCCGAGGAGCTTGGCCGGGCTCGCGCGATGTCGCCGAAGATCGCCGAGGGTCCGTTTGGCGAAGCGATCCTTGCCGCGGTCAGGCGCGGCAAGGGTCTGCCGGAGACCGAATGTCCATCACTGCCGCCAGCGCCGGCGCGCGGCCTCGGTGGCTCGCCGCTGGCCGATCTCTTGCGCGTGCTGCTGAAAATGAAATCGGAGGAATCGGGTGTCGCGCCGCGCCTGATCGCGAGCGCGGACGACCTTGATTTGATCGCCGCGCCGGGCGATGCAAGCGAGGTTCAGGCGCTAGGCGGCTGGCGCTACGAGGTGTTCGGCGCGGACGCGCAGGCCCTGAAGGAGGGTCGGCTGGCGCTCGCCGCCGAGCGCGGGCGTATTCTGCTCGTGCCGCGCGAGCCAGGCGGCGCGCTCGGCGAACCGATCAAGCGGAGCGGGCGGCGTCAGGGCGGCCGGCGACACGGACCGCCCGCGACTTGATGTCGAGCAACTCGGCGATCTCTTCGATCACGCGCTCGAGCCGCTTCAGCATTGCCGCTTCCGGCACTTCACTCAGGACCAAAACGAGCTCGGAAGAATCGGTTCGCGTCAAACGCGTCGGCGCGAGCAATTCGGGCCGGCCGTTCGCGATTAGGCCGGCAAGGCGCATCGCCAGACCGAGGGCGTGCGCGCGCCTTTCATCGGCCGGCGCGAGCAGCGCCTCGACCACCGGCGACGCCCAACGCGCCGTACCGGCGCGATAGCGCGACGCCGCGGCGACCGCGAGGAACGTCCGCTCGGCATGGTTGAGGCCGACGAACGGCGCACGCAGCACCTGGTGAAAGGCGTGCTCGGCGCGGAAGTCCGGATGGTCGCGCCAGCACAATTCGGCCAGATCGCAGGCCGCGCGACGCAGGATCGCGTCCCGCGCCGCTCTGTCTTGAAACGCTCCGACAAGCCACTGATCCAGCATGCCGCCATAGCCGGAGCCACGGCCAAGTCGGGCCGAAAGATCGGCGGTTCCGGCGAGCAGTGGGTCGACCGCACGCTCGGCGGCGGACAGTCGCTCGAAAAGTAAGCCTTCGCGCAAACCATAGGCCGAGAACACCACCTCGCTCGGCATCGCGCGCGCAAGCAGGCGGCCAAGCACGAGCGCGCCAAACGGCAGCGCTTCCTGACGCCGCTTCGGCACGCTCGCCACTTTGCGCATCGTCTTCGGGCTCAGCCCGGCAACCAGCTTCGCCAGCGCCTCGGCCTCGGGGCGCAACAGCCGATGGCCATGAATGATCGGTAGCGGATAATCGGTATGCGCCATATGCAGCCGCGCCAAGGCGCGCCAGGTGCCCCCCACCAAATGCAACGGTCGACCCTTGGCCGAGGCGAGCCATGCCGCACCAGCAAACTCGCGATCGATCACCGCGGCGAGCCGCTCAGCCTTGGCTTCGACATCCTTGAAGCGCAACGGCCCGATCGCCAGCGTACTGGAGCGCGCCGGTACCCCGTCCACGACCTCGATCAGCTCGAGGCTGGCACCACCGAGATCGCCGACGACACCGGTCAGTCCAGGAGCCGCCGACGCGGCGCCGAGCGCCGAAAGACGCGCCTCTTCGAGCCCCGAAATGATTCGAATGTCGAGTCCGGTGCGACGCTTGGCCTCGCGCACGAATTCGGCGCCATCCTCTGCCTCGCGGATCGCGGCGGTCGCGACGACATCGAGGCTGTGGGCGCCAAGGTCGTTTGCCGTGCGCGCGAAGCGCTCAAGGCAGCCAAGCGATGGTTCGATCGCATCGGGATCGAGCCGGTGGCTCGCCTCGATGCCGCTGCCAAGACCGCATTGGACCCGCTCGTTGAACAGGGTCGCGGGCGTGCGGCTGAGCGCCTCGAAGACGACCAGACGGATCGAGTTCGAGCCGATGTCGATGACACCGTAGGCACCGCCGAAACCGGACGCGCTCAGCCGACGCCGGCCGTTCTTGGGCTCGTTCACGCGATTTGGGGCGTCGATCGTGGAACCGGACCGCGGCTCAGGTACCGGCACTAGTGGGCTTGCCGCGCTTGGCCTTGCCGCGACCGGACAGGCTGGGATTGGTCATGAAGAAGGTGTGGCAGCTGAAGGCGCCCGGTTGCATCGCCGCCGCGGCGCGAACGTAGCGGCCATCCGGCTGAAGCGTCCAGCTTTGCGCCACGTCTTTCAGATTGGCTCCCATGATCTGCCCCATGACTTGTTCATGCACGGTCGGATTCTCGACCGGTACGAGCACTTCGACGCGCCAGTCGAAGTTCCGCACCATCCAATCGGCGGACGAAAAATAGACTTTGGCCTGGGGCGAAGGCAATCCGTGGCCAGCCCCGAAACACACGATCCGCGCATGTTCGAGGAAGCGTCCGACGATGCTTTTGACGCGAATGTTCTCGGATAGGCCTGATACGCCCGGCCTGAGGCAGCAAACGCCACGGATCACGAGATCGATCTGCACGCCGGCCTGGCTCGCGGCATAAAGCGCGTCGATGATCTCGGGATCGACCAGCGAATTGAGCTTGACCCAGATCGCCGCTGGTTTGCCGGCGCGCGCGAAGTCGATCTCCTCCTGAATTAGCTGCCGCAGGCGCGCACGAACGCCGACCGGCGAAACCGCGATGCGCTCGAAGCTTTCGGGACGCGCGGCCCCCGTCAGGTAGTTGAACAAATACGCCGCATCGCGGCACAACGATTTGTCGCAGGTGAAGAACGACAGGTCGGTATAGATCTTGGCCGTAATCGGGTGATAGTTGCCCGTGCCGAAATGAACGTAGCTGCGCAGGCCGTCGCTCTCGCGCCTAACCACGAGCGATGCCTTGGCATGCGTCTTCAAATTGACGAAGCCATAGACCACCTGCGCGCCCGCGCGCTCGAGATCGCGCGCCCATTTGATATTGGCTTCCTCATCGAAGCGTGCCTTGAGCTCGACCAAGGCGGTGACCGACTTGCCGGCCTCCGCCGCGAGGATCAGCGCTTTCACGATCGGCGAATCATTGCTGGTGCGATAGAGCGTCTGCTTGATCGCGATGACGGCCGGGTCCTGCGCCGCTTGATTGAGGAACTGCACCACCACGTCGAAGCTTTCATAGGGGTGATGCACGACGATGTCTTTTTGGCGGATCGCCGCGAAGCAATCGCCGCCCACGTCGCGGATGCGCTGCGGAAAGCGGGGCCGGTAAGGCTGGAACAAAAGATCGGGCCGGCCGCAATTGACCAGCGCCGCGGTATCGGCGAGGCCAAGTAGCCCGTCGACCTTGACCGCGTCCTGCGCGGCGACCTTCAAGCTATCGAGCACGAAATCGAGCAGGCCGCTCGGCGTGTCGCTGCGCACCTTGAGGCGAATGACGTCGCCGCGGCGCCGGCGCTTGAGCGCCGATTCGAACAGGCGGACGAGGTCTTCCGCCTCCTCCTCCACTTCGATGTCGCTGTCACGGATGATACGGAACTGGCCAACCTCGTTCACCGCATAGCCAGGGAACAGACGACCAAGAAAGAGCTGGACCAGGTCTTCGAGCGCGAGAAAGCGAATCTCGCCGCTCGCGACCGCCGGCAATCGGATGAAGCGATCGACCTGGCTCGGCAGCGGCACCAGCGCGGGTGCGCGCCGACCATCGCGCTTGCGCTGGAGCTCGAGGACCAGCACGAAGCCGAGATTGGGAACAAACGGAAACGGATGCGCGGGATCGATCGCCAGGGGCGTCAAGACCGGGAACAGCCGGTCCATGAAATAGCCTTCGAGCCAAGCGCGCTCGCCTTCGGCAAGCTCACCGACATCAAGCACCGATACGCCTGCTTGGCGCAACTCGCCGCGCAGCTCGATCCAGCGTCGCTGCTGCTCGGCCATCAGCTCGTTGCCGCGCTCGTTCACGGCACGCAATTGCTCGGCCGGGGTCAGACCATCCGGGCTTAGCTCGGTCACGCCGGCCGCGACCTGGCCATGCAGGCCGGCGACGCGTACCATGTAGAACTCGTCCATGTTGTTGGCCGAGATCGAGAGAAAACGCAGTCGCTCGAGCAGCGGATGCACGTGATTTTCGGCCTCCTCCAGCACGCGCTGGTTGAAGGCGAGCCACGACAATTCGCGGTTGATGAAGCGATCGAGCTTGAGCGCGGCGGCGACCGGCGCATTGACCGGCACGGCGTCCGGCGTCGGCGGCCGCGCCTCCGACACCGACCGAGCCTGAAGCTCCGCCTGTCCCACCAATTGAACCATCGCCATCGTCTCGCGCTTGAACTTCGGCATCATAACACCTGCACCGCTGGCACCGCAAAATTGGGGACCCGGCAGGGTTAAGATTTCATTGCTTCGTCACAGGAGGAGGCGGCTTCCGCCAGCACGGCCCGAATCAGCGGAATGGTTACCGCCCGGGCCTCGCTCAGCGCCGCCTGATCGAGGGCCTCGACCACGGCATGGATCGCGGCGTAGGAGCGCTCGATTCGGGGCAACAAATAGGTGATCGCCTCGGCGCCGACATTGAGCTGCCGGTCGGCGAACAGCTTGCCGATCAGCGCCGGCAGGATCGTATCGTCCGGCACGCCGATCTCGGCGAAGGGCAGGACGCGAAGGCGCGAGGCGAGATCTGGCAGTGCAAGCGGCCAGCGCGCCGGCGGCTCAATCGCGGTCAGCAGGACAAAGCCGCCGGCTTCGAGCACGGCGTTGAAAAAATGCAGCAAGACCGGCTCGTCGACGCCGCCATCGAGGTCCTCGATCACGCGCGCCGGCGCATTCTGGTCGAAGGCGGGTGCCGAGGTCGCGAGGGCTCGCGCCTGCCACACCGACGCGCCGGAGCGTGCCGCGAAGGCGCGCGCCAAATGGCTCTTGCCCGAACCGCGCGGGCCAATGATTGCCGCGGCGTGGCCGAAACGCCAATTCGGCCAGTCGTCGATCAGGCGCGCCGCCTGGGCGTTGCAGGCGGAGACGATGAAGTCTTCGCGTCCGAGCGCGGGTTGGTGGCGAAGCGGTAGGCCGAGCTGGCCGACGTCAAGAAAACGGCCGGCGCGACTCACGTTGTCGTCGGACCCGCAGGCGGCCCGGCCGGAGGCTGACCCTCGGTCTCCTCGGCGCCATGGTAAAGTGGGCTGGTCAGATAATGCGAAATGCCGAAGCGCACCAGCACGCCGATCACGGCCGCCACCGGCAACGAGACCAGCATGCCGACGAAGCCAAACAGCGAGCCGCCCGCCAGCACTGCGAAAATGACCCAAACCGGGTGCAGCCGAACCCGATCGCCGACCAGCTTCGGCGTCAGCACGGTCCCTTCCATGACCTGGCCAATCGCGAAGATCGCGGCCACCACACCGATCCTCCACGCCTCGTCGAATTGCAACAGCGCGAGGCCGAGGCCGACCGCAAGGCCGCCGACCGAGCCGACATAAGGCACGAACGAGATGATGCCGGCGGCGACGCCGACCACCAGACCAAATTCGAGCCCGGCGATCGAAAGCCCGGCGCCGTAATAGGCCGAGAGGATGAGGCAGACCATGCCCTGGCCGCGCACGAATCCGGCCAGGGTCTCATCGATCTGGCGCGCCTGCTGACGGATCGTGTCGGCGTGGCGCTTGGGCAGCCAGCCATCGATGCGCTTGAGCAGCGAATCCCAGTCGCGCAGCAGATAGAACGTCACCACCGGCGTGATGAAGAGGAAGCCGAGGAAGCCGACCAGCGCCATGCCGCCCGCCCAGATATTGTCGACCAGGCCAAGAACGTATTGGATGGCACGTCCCGAGAAGGCGCCGACCGCCTCCTCGACGCGCTTGACCTCGTCGGGCTCGAGCTTGCTCATCCAGCTCTCGATGGCCGGCTGAGCCCATTCTTTGATGCTCTGGAAATAGCCGGGCAAATTGCCCAGGAAGGCGACCAGCTGGCGCTGCAGAACGGGAAGCAGAAAGGCGATCGCGAGGAACACGACGATCAGGAAGGCAATCGTGAGCAGCGTGGTCGCCAGCGCGCGCGACAGGCCCCAACGCTCGAGCCGATCGGCCACCGGGTCGAGAAAATAAGCGACCGCCATGCCGATCACGAACGGCAACAGCACGCCGCGCAAGACCACCATGAGAATGATCAGCGCGACAAAGATGCCGAGCCAGATCAGGACGTAGTTGCGGGCCTTCAGGCCGCGGACCGGTTCACTCACAGCGTACCGACCGTGGTGCCGGGCGCTGGTCGCGGCGCCAACGTGAAGCCGCCGTCCGGGCGCGGCGTCAGTGTGAAGTCGCGGGCGCCAAGCGCGGCTTCGAGCTGCGCTTGGTCGCCATAATAGTGCAGCACGATATCGGCACCCAGGCGCGCCAGCGCGACAACCTCGACCTCCGCGACCAGCGAGAGGCCCGCCAAGGTGTCGCGCAGCGTGATCCAATCGCGCAAGCCAGTTAGCGGCACGACCGCGCGAAGCGAACCGGGTGTGTCATAGCGTATGACGTTGGCAATTTTCCAACGCTCATTGAGCCTGGCCGCAATAAGATCGGTTGCCAATTTCATCACCTCGTCGAGCGACTGACCCGCGCCGCCGCGCACCTGCTCGTCAAAAATCTCGTTGGTCTCGCCGCCGAACCGTTCAACGCTCAGTGCCACCGTCGCGACGCCCTTGGCGTCCGATGGCGGTTTGACTCGCGCCTTGGCCACGATCGCCTCACCGGCGCCATAGCGTTCCGCGAAGGCGCGAAGCGCGACAGCATCGCCACTGATCGCCTGCGCCGCGCTCAGCGATTCGATGTCGGCCAAATCGCCGAGCGGCACGACGACCGGCACCAACCCGCCGGGCACATCGCGTGCGCTCCATGTTTGCAGCCAGAGATTGTCATCGCTCCAAAGTACCGCGCCGCCGTCCTCGATCATGACCGGAATGACCACGACCGATCGGCCCGAACTCTCGGCAAAGCGCAATTGAAGCGCGCGCAACATCGGCTTGATGCGGTCCTCGCGGAACGTCACGGTCAAATTGGCGCGATAGCGGGTCGCCGAAACTCGCTCGTCGGCGATCTCGAAACCTTCGATCAAATCGGCGATCTCAGGATCGCCGAGTGCCGGCAATCGCGCCTGATCTTCGGCGACCACGAGACGAGACAGCATCAGGCCATAGGCTTCGCGCTGGCCCTTGGCGAGCGCGACCTCGCGCGCCGCGGCGGCCGACTTCGCCTCGGCGTCGACCGGCAAATCCCGCACCGTGTAGGCTTCGCTCGCCGCCCACGCCGTCGACGCAGCCCAGTGGCTGCCGGCATGAAGGCCGAGCCCGAAAATCAACGTCAGGATGAAGGTCCGTGGCAGGAGGCCGGGGCGCCACGCAGCGAGGGGGCGGAGCATTGCAAACCGCTTTGATTCGGGTAAGGTCGCCGCGATTGTCCCGAATGCCGAGCATTGAAGCAAGAGCGAGCCGGCCATCACCAGCCAAACCTACAAGAACGCCGGGGTCGACGTCGCGGCCGGCAACGCGCTCGTCGACCTGATCAAGCCCTTGGCCGCGGCGACGCGGCGCGCCGGCGCCAGCGCAGAGCTGGGCGGATTTGGCGGCCTCTTCGACCTCAAGGCGACTGGGTTTCGCGACCCCATCTTGGTCGCCGGCACTGATGGGGTCGGCACCAAATTGCTGGTCGCGCAAGCGGTCGGCAGGCATGACACGATCGGCATCGACCTGGTCGCCATGTCGGCCAACGACGTTGTCGTGCAGGGCGCGACTCCACTCTTCTTCCTGGACTATTTCGCGACCGGCAGCCTCGACGTCGGGGTCGCGGCCGAAGTCGTGGCCGGGATCGCCGCTGGCTGCCGCGAGGCCGAATGCGCGTTAATCGGCGGTGAAACCGCCGAGATGCCCGGCATGTACGGGCCCGGCCACTATGATCTTGCCGGCTTCTGCGTCGGCGCGGTCGAGCGCGGTGATATCCTGCCGCGTGCCGATGTCGCGGAAGGCGATGTCGTGCTCGGGCTTGCCTCGAGCGGCCTGCATTCGAACGGCTATTCTCTGGCGCGCCGTGTGGTCGAGACCAAACGCCTCTGCTATGACGCGCCGTCCGGTTTCGCGCCGGGACGCACGCTTGGCGAGGCGCTCCTGGTGCCGACCAGGCTTTATGTCAAATCGTGCCTTGGCGCGCTCCGCTCGGGCACGGGGTTGAAGGCGCTGGCCCACATCACCGGCGGCGGCTTGGTCGAAAATATTCCGCGCGTGCTGCCGGAAGGGCTCGGCGTCCGGCTCGATGCCACGGCCTGGCAATTGCCGCCGATCTTCCTCTGGCTCGCCGAGGCCGGCCCGGTTGCGCCGGCCGAACTGGCGCGCACCTTCAATTGCGGTATCGGCATGATCGCCGTGGTGGCACCCGCGGCCGCCGAGCGGATCGCCGCGGCCTTCAGCGCGGCGGGTGAACGCGTCATGCGCATCGGTAGCGTCGTTCGGGTCAAGGGCGAGACGCCGCGTGTCGTGATCGATGGCTGGGAGACCGCATGGCGCGTCTGAGGCTCGGCGTGCTGATTTCGGGCCATGGCAGCAATCTTCAGGCCCTGATCGACGCCAATCTGAAACGCGACTTTGGCGCCGAGGTCGCCCTCGTTGTCTCAAACCAAAGCGATGCCTACGGACTTGCGCGCGCGCGCGACGCCGGCCTCGCCGCCGCGCTGATCAGCCATCGCGACTACCGGACGCGAGACGAATTCGATGCCGCGCTCGACGACGCGCTGAACGCCGAAGGCGTCGAACTGGTCTGTCTGGCGGGTTTCATGCGCGTGCTTGGGACCGGCTTCGTTGAGCGCTGGAAGAACCGGCTCATCAATATTCATCCGAGTCTGCTGCCCGCGTTCAAGGGACTCGACGTGCATCGGCGCGTCATTGCCGCCGGCGTCCGCCTCTCGGGCTGCACGGTTCACTATGTGCGTGCCGAAATCGACAACGGACCGATCATCGTGCAGGGCGCGGTGCCGGTCCTCGCCGGCGATACGGCCGAGACGCTCGAGGCCCGGGTGCACGAGATCGAGCACCAATGCTATCCGCTCGCCGTCGACCTGATCGCGAAAGGCCGCGTGCAGATCGAGGGCGAGTGCGTGCGCCTGCTCGACGTGCGCGACGCGCGGGGCCGCTTGATCAACCCGGCGCCGGGCGATCCAAAGCCGGCTTGAGAAAACGAAACGCCCGAGCCGGTGCCGTCTCGGGCGTTTTGAAACGATGTCAGGCCGATACCGACGGCCGCGGCAAAACTAGGCGGCGCGGCTGTACTTCGCGACGACTTCGTCGACCCGCTTCTGGATCGGCTCAAGCGCTTCGGTCGTGGTCTTGACGCCGAGCTCTGAAATCCTGCTCGCCTCGTTGACATAGCGATCGAAGGTCGAACGCGCGAACCTGCTCTGCAGTTCCATGGCGTCCTTGACATTCTTCGTGCCGAACACCGCGCGCGCGGTCTCGACACTCTGGTCGAGCGTCGCCTTGGTGAAATCGGCCCAATGCTGGGCAATGGAGCTATAGCCGTGTGCGGCGATCGTGGAGGCGCGCACAAGGGCTTCGAGGTTCTCGCGGCCCATGCCGGCGAACTCGGCAAAGCCCGCCTGGGCATCCCACTTGGTGCCGGCGAAGCCGCCGTGGCCGTCTGAACCGTTGCTGATCTTGCTCATGGTCATCTCGATCCTTCCAAAATCGTGCCGTAGGGCGAACCGAGGGCTCTCACAGGCTCCCGCAGGGTCCGCACGTTGGCGGTTGATGCTGCATTGCACAACGTGCTGCGCTGCAACATAGGGATTTCAGCCACAATGTCAACGAGACTTTTGTGCACTGCAACAAATCTGAGGTCATTTGGTTACCATTCTGTAACTTAGAAAGAACCCGTTTAGCTTGACGGCTCCTCCTCGGCTGCGATCGCATCTTTAGGCGGTGGGGCGGGTTGAGCCGGGGCGTAGAACATTTGATGGTCGACGGCATCGCCCTGACCCGGCTTGCCGAATGGTTGACGGACGCGGACCACGCCAGCCCGGCCTTTCGACTTCGCCTCGCGGCGCGCCTTTTCGAGAGATTCAGCCTGGTTCGGATTCCAGGGCAGGCTGTAGGCGCGTGGCTCGCCCTCGCCTGGCAATTGCAACCAAAGATAAATCGCCTCCCCTTCCTCATAGCTTGAGCCAAGCAGGGTGGCATCGACCGTCGCGCTTTCGGCCCAAGCCAGGCGCACCGGTTTCGGCCGGCTTAGGAGATCGGCAAAGCCGAAATAGCCCGAGCCGAGCAAGAGCCCGGTCGCGACCACCGCCCCGACCCGCATGAGCAGCCGACGTGGCGCAAGCACGGCGATCGTGGCGAGCGCTATGGCGCTCACCGCGGCGCAGACATAGATCGCCACAAAGCCGCTCACCAGCGTGACTCGCTTTCGCGCAGAGGCTTGGGCAAATGATTCAAACTGCCCTTCACGATCTCGCCATTGTCGTCGATCTGAAAGCGAAGCGCGGTTACCTCCTCGCCGACCCGCTCGAGCGTCACATTCTCCGTAAATTGGCGGCTCACCGCACCGGTCGATGATGAGCGCGTGCTGACGACGACGGTCGCCGGCACCTGTTCCACCTTCGAGCCGAGGCCTAGCGCCAGCCCATAAAAATGGAGGTTGACGACGTATTCGCCCGCCGGGAGGCCGCGGCTGAAGCTGACTTCGTAGTTCAACTCGGTCGGATCGTCGTAATGGCCGCGATCGTCGCGCAGCAAATTGAACGTGCGCCCGCCTTTGTTGGAATAGCCTACCGGCGCTTCCTCGGGGGCACGCACCCAAAGATCGATGTCGGCGTCCATCTCGTCGGGCCAGCGCACCTCGATGATCGCCGAGCCCGGCGGATCGATCGCCGCCTTGGTCAGTTCCGCCCTCGGATGGATGTGCGGAACCAGCAGAAACACCGCCGCGCAAAAGCCGCCGAGCGCAAGCGTGATGACGTCGCGGAACACGGTTCCCGTATCGTCGCCGTACTCGTCAACTCCGAGCATTGCGCTCCCCGAGGTCGATGATGGCCGTCGTCAGACTGATGGTCCCGGTGACGAGCACCCGATGGACGGCCATGAGCCAGAGGTTGAGAACCGAGCCGACCAATGTGGAATAGAGCGAAACCGACATGCCCTGAATCAGGGTGGAGACCATTGGCCCGATCGCGTCCGTATTGCCCGCGGAGTTCGAGTTGATGCCGCCGAGCGCGGCGATCAGGCCGAACACGGTGCCGATCAGGCCAAGCAGAACCAAGGTGTTGGCGACATGGCGCACCGTGCCGAGCCGGTCCGCCAGCCTGAGCTTGAGCGCCTCAGACGAGATCGCGCGCGAACCAGCGTCGCGCGAACGGACGACTTCGAGATATTGGCGTACGCGCGACGGAAGCAAAGGATTGTAGTCGCGCACCAGATTGAGCTCTCGGCTCATGCGGTAGGCACGCAGCGTGGCGAGGCCGAGGCCGAACAAGAAGACCGCCGTGATCACCAAGGTCATGCCGCTCGAATCGGCGCTCAGAATGATATCGATCCAGCCCTGTCCATAGCCGACGCCGACCAGCGCGAAACCGGCCAGGTTGATCAACGCGAAACGGAGCAGAAGGCGATAACTCAGCCGGTCGCGCGATGTGGCCCGATCTTCAAGTGCTTGTTCCAGCGCCGCCAAGGGCCCGAATGCGCCTGGCGAGACGTCGCTCGTCGGGCGCGACGCGGCCTGAGCCTGTGCGCCGCGTCCGCCCTCGGGCGAGTTGCCGGATCCAAATCCGAAAAGCGCCATCGACCGATCCTTTCGCGGCCGGCAAGAACCGGCCGTGAGAAGCGGACGACGCAGGGCCTTGGGACGCGCTGGCGTCGTCAGCTTTACCACCCAGACGGCAAACCTAGACCGATTGCGTTAACCTTCCCTTTCCAGCGCACAAGCAAGGCGGCGCTCGCCGATGGAAAAGGCCAGGTCGGTTGACCTCTTCGATCCCCGTCGCCATCATGCCGCCCGCGCGCCGCTCGCGCGCCTTTCCAGAAACCCGCGAACGCGAGACCGGCGCATGAAGCTCTGCACCTTTCGTCATAGGCAAAAGACCGACATCGGCCTGATCGACCCGGGCGCTGGCCGAGTGTGGCCGATTGGCCACGCAGTGCCGGAAATCGGCGACGACATGATTTCGTTGATCCGCCGCTATGACGAAATCAAGGACCGGCTCCAAGGCGCCGGTGCGGGTCTCGCGCTCGGCGAGGTCAAACTCCTTGCCCCGGTTCAGAGGCTTCTCCGTAACATTCTCTGCGTCGGCAAGAACTATCGCGAGCATGCCAAGGAATTCGCCGCGAGCGGCGCCGACGCCACCGGGAAGCTCGGCTCGGAGATTCCGGAAGATCCGATCATTTTCACCAAGGCGTCAAACGCGCTGCGTGGCCCCGACGACGACGTGCCGCTGCATGCCGAGCTGACCAAGCAGCTCGACTACGAAGCCGAGCTCGCCGTGATCATCGGCAAGGGCGGCCGGCGCATTAAGAAATCCGCCGCGATGAGCCACGTGTTCGGCTACACCATGGCGAACGACATCACGGCGCGCGACCTGCAGCTCAAGCATCGCCAGTGGTTTCTCGGCAAATCGCTCGATGGCGCTTGCCCGATGGGGCCCTATATCGCGACCGCCGACGAGCTCGACGGTTCGGCTTTGGATATTCGCTGCTGGATCAACGACGAATTGCGTCAGGACGCCAATACGCGCGATCTGATCTTCGATATTCCGACGCTGATCGAGACGATCTCGCTCGGCATGACGCTTGAGCCCGGCGACATCATCTCGACCGGCACGCCGGCGGGCGTCGGCATCGGCTTCAAGCCACCCAAATTTCTGAAGTCTGGCGACGTCATGCGCGTCGAGGTCCAGGGCCTCGGCAAATTGATCAATACGGTGCGCTAGACGCCGGTTCGCGATCACGCGCCACACGAACGCGCGTCACAGGGAGAAATGCGATGGTCGACGTGAATGGAAAGACGCTGGCGCTTGAGCTGCATGGCGATGGCGCGCCGCTCGTCATGGTGCATGGACTCGGCGGCACCAGTAACACCTTCTTTCCGCAGGCCGCGCTGTTCACGCGCTGGTTCAAGCTGATCCGTCCCGACCTCGAAGGCTCGGGCCGCTCGCCGCTCAACGGCTCCTTGTCGATCGAGCGATTCGCCGACGACATCATCGCGGTGATGGATTCGGTCGGCGCCAACGAGGCCCATCTGGTTGGCCACTCGATGGGCACGATCATATGCCAACACATCGCCGCCAAGCATTCGAAGCGAGTCAAGAGTCTGGCTTTGCTTGGCCCACTCGCCGAGCCGCCTGAGCCGGCACGCGCCGCGATCCGCGCCCGCGCGGAGACGGCACGCAAGGACGGCATGGTCGGCATCGCCGACACGCTGGTCAATGCGGGCACGTCGGCCGAGACCAAGGCGCACCGGCCGTCGGCCGCGGCTTTCGTGCGCGAGATCCTGATGCGCCAAAGCGCCGAGGGCTATGCCGCGACGTGCGAGGCGCTGGCCGCCGCCAAAGCGGCCGACGCGACCAAGATCACCTGCCCGACGCTGCTGATCACCGGCGACGAGGACGCCACCTCGCCACCGCCTGCGGTGCAGCGCCTGGCTCATTCGATCAAGGGCTCGAAGATGGTCGTGCTCAACGGTTGCGGCCACTGGACGCCGATCGAGAAACCGGCCGAGGTCAATGCCGCCCTGGTCAATTTCTATTTCGGTTGAACCTGATCGGAATCGGCGGGTCCGGCGCTCGCCGGCTCTCCGGTCTCGGGCGGCACGACCGGCAGCACCGCGATCACCGTGGTGCCAACACCCTCTTCGCTTTCGATGCCGACCATGCCGCCATGGCGCTCGGCGGCCCGCTTCATGATCGCGAGACCGAGGCCGGTTCCCGAGATCGTGCCGACATTCGCGAAGCGGTGAAAGGCGTCGAAGATTCGCTCGCGCCCTTCCGCGGGTATTCCGATGCCACGATCGCTGACGCTCAGTCGAAGATCATGCTCCCCGCACCTTAATGTGAGCACGATCAAGCCGCCATTCGGCGAGTATTTTACCGCGTTCGAGAGCGCGTTGGTCAGGATGTGCAGCAACAGCTGCTCGTCGGCGAAGACCGCCGCGCAATTGCCGGCCCAGTCGAATTTGAATTCGTGCTCGGGCTTGGCGATGAGTCGGGCCTTTTCAATCTGATCGAGGCAGAGCGCACGCAGATCGAGCACCACCGGGTGGAACTCGGTGCGCCCCGCATCGGCTTTGCCGAGCGTCAGAATATCTTCGAGCAACGCGGTGACGGCGACGATTTCGCGGCTGATGCCGCGCAGATTCTCTAGCTTCTGCTCGTCCGACATGCGCGCGCCGTAATGGCGCAACAGATCGACCGAAGCCTGGATCGACGTCAGCGGCGTACGGAATTCATGCGAGGCCATGGCGACGAAGCGAGACTTGAGCTCGCTCAGCTCGCGTTCGCGGGCTAGCGCCTGCTCGAGACTTTCGCGGCCACGCGCCCGATCGCTGACGTCGACCCCCATGCCCCAACTCGCCCAGCCTGGAATCGGGAAACTGCCGGAAATATTGAACCACGAGACCGTTCTGACCGACCCGTCGGCGCAGGCGACACGCGCCTCCCAATCGCGGAAATCCTCATGCGCGAAAATCGTGCGGCGCATCTCGTCGCGATAGACCGGATCGGGAAACAGATGATCGAAGGCGTCGAGCCGGCCGACGATCTGTTCGGCGTCGAAGCCGGTGACCCGCTCGCATTCGCGGTTCCACACGATGATGCTCCCGTCGGCATCAAGCGCATACATCATCACGGGCATGTTCTGGATGACGCGGCGGAGACGCTCCTCGCTCTCGCGCAACGCCTGCTCGCGCTCGCGCTCTTCGGTCAGATCGACGATCAGGCTGAGTATGCTGGTCCCGGGTCCGCTCTCGCCCGCCTGCGGCACGAACGTAACGCGCAAGCGGCGCTCGAAATGCGGCCTGACCTCCTCGAAATGATCGTGTCCGATCACGTCCGCGACGTGTCGCCCGACGATCTCCTCCGGGCCGCGGCTGAAACTCGAGCGATATTTTGCGTTCGCGAAGCGATAGCGGTAATCCGGACCGAACAACGAAATATAGACGGGAAGGTTCTCGGTGATCAGGCGGAGCTGCGCCGCCGCCTCGCTCAAAGCGAGTTCGGCGCGCGCGCTTTCACGAACGCGACGTTCGAGGTCGCGATTGGCTTGGCTCAGGGCCTGGGTACGCTCGACGACCAGCGCCTCGGCGGCCTCGCGCGCGTTTCCGAGATCGGTAATCAAGTCGAGATTTTCGAAATGCAGCGCCGTCGATTTCACCATGGCGTGGTGCACGTTCCGGCTGAAATAGGCGAGCGCGGCCGCGAAAACGAGCACCATCGCGCCGAGCACCGGATAGGGAGAGTCTCCGCGCACGAACATCGCCGCCGCGCAAGGCAACAAATTCGGCAACATGCTGGAATAAAACACGGGCGGGTAGCCGCTGAGCCCCGCGGCCGCGCCGGCGCCGATGCCGGCCGAGACGAAACCGATCAGGAGGACACCCCAGTCCGAGCTTGAGGTCAGAATGACATACGCGCCGATCGCGCCCCACAGGACGCCACCCAAGGCTGCGCCGGCGAGCAACCCCCATCGAACATGCGCGCGCCATGCCAATGGCGTGGCCCGACCTTGCGTACGGTACCAGAGCCAAAACCGCCCGATCGTGCTGGCCGCAATCAGAACCGCCCACGCGATGAGGGGCGCGCGCGGCACCGAGTCCCAGACAGCGAAGGCGACCAGGCCGGCGCAGATCAGGCTGGCGCCGAGCGCCGCCGGAATCTGCCGCAGCAGCGTGCGAACCGTTTCCGCGCGCGCGCGGTCGCGTTGCACGGCCTGCATCGTCAGCTGATCGGATTGGCGATGGGTCGCGGACGTCGAGCGACCCGCTTCCGACTTAAGACTCATCGTCGCTCCAAGGGCCTAGCATTCACGTCTGTCACAAGTCCTCCTGCCGTATTGGCGAAGGAAAGTCTTTCCGGTCACGCGGCCTCGGCTGTAGCCGAGCGCCCGCCGGGCGTGATAGTAGCATCGGGCGATGATGGATTTCGCTGATCCCGCTTATGAAGCGGAATACAATTTGCGGGCGCGCCACGCCGATGCCGACGCCCTGATCGGGCGTTGGACGGCCGCGAGCACGCGGAGCCGCGCCGCGCTTGGCGGCGGCATTGACGAACGCTATGGCGAGGGATCGAAGGCGACGCTCGATTTCTTTCCGGCCCGCGAACCCGGATCGCCGGTGCTTGTCTTTATCCATGGCGGCTATTGGCGGCGCATGGACAAAATTGACCATTCCTTCGTCGCCGACGTGCCGGTCGCGGCCGGCGCCGCGGTTGCCGTCATTAATTACGATCTGTGCCCAACCGTCACGATCGACACGATTGTCGCGCAATGCCGCGCGGCGATTGCTTGGGTCTATCACAATGCCAAACGCTTCAATGGCGACCCGGACCGGATATTCGTCTCCGGCCATTCGGCGGGCGGCCATTTGACCGCCATGACCATCGCGACAGACTGGAAGGCGCGAGGCCTTCCGGCCGATCTGATCAAGGGCGGCCTGCCGATCAGCGGCATTTTCGATTTGCATCCAATCCGTCGCACCTCGATCAATGTCGAGGCGCGGCTCGATCAGGAATCGGCCGACCGACTGAGCCCGATTTATATGAAGCCTTTAAGCATGCCGCCGATCGTCGCGGCGGTCGGCGCCAAGGAGACGTTTGGCTTCATCGAACAGAACCGCGCCTTCGCCGACCGCTGGCGCCATTGGGGTGGACAAGTTGAGCTACTCGAAGTGCCGAACGTCCATCATTTTGATGTGCCGCTCGAATTGGCGCGAGCCAATAGCAGCCTAAGCCGCGCTTTGCTTGGATTGATGGGTCTCTAAAGAGACCAAACTCATCATGTCGGTCCCTTCCGTCGAGCCGGGCGCCTCCGCCGTCGCGTCGCGCGATCAGAGTTGGCGCAATGTTTGGCTCTTGGCCTTGTGCCAGGCGCTCTTCATGACCGCGACCTCGGGCATGATCTCGGCGGCGGCGCTGGTCGGCTTCGGCCTGGCCGACGACAAGGCGCTGGCGACGCTGCCGACCTCGCTCCAATTCGTCGCCATCATGGTGGCCACGACACCGGCGTCGTTTCTGATGCGCCGCATCGGTCGGCGCGATGGCTTCACGGTCGGCGCCTTGATCGGGCTGGCCGGCGCTTTGCTCGCCGTCAAAGGGTTGTTCGACGCTGACTTCGTGTTGGTCTGCCTCGGTCATTTCCTGGTCGGTATCTTCAACGGCTTCGCGCAATTCTATCGCTTCGCCGCGGCCGACGCCGCGATCGAAAGCAAAAAGGCCCGCGCGATCTCGCTGGTCATGGCGGGTGGCGTCATCGCCTCGGTCGGCCCGCTGCTCGCGAGCCTAATCAAGGATTGGTTCGCGCCGATCGATTTCGCCGGCATCTATCTGGGCGTCGCGGGGCTCTATGTCGCGACCATCGTGATCCTGCGCTTCGTCACCATCAAGCGGCCGAGCCTCGAGGAACGCACCGCGCGCGGGCGGCCCCTCGGCGTCATCATGCGCCAGCCGATCTTCATCGTCTCGGTCCTGGCCGCGCTGGTCGGCTATGCCACGATGTCGGTGGTCATGACTTCGATCCCACTCGCCATGAAGGTGTGCGGCCTGTCGTTCTTCGATACCGCGCAAGTTATCCAATGGCATGTCTTCGGCATGTTCGCGCCGTCGTTCTTCACCGGCCATCTGATCCGGCGCTTCGGCGTCTACAACGTCATGCTGGCGGGCGCCGCGATCGAGGCGCTATGCGTCGCGGTCAACGTCACAGACACCTCGCTCGCCAATTTCTGGGTCGGCGGCATCTTGCTTGGCGTCGGCTGGAATTTCCTGTTCGTCGGCGCGACCACTCTGGTGACCGAGGCCTACACCCCGGCCGAGAATGCCAAAACCCAGGCCGCCAACGATTTCCTGGTGTTCACCTCGGTGGCGATCGCCTCGCTCGCGTCTGGCGTGCTGCACGAGACGATCGGTTTCGTGCCGATGAATTTCGCGGTCCTGCCGCTGCTCGCTATTACCGTGGTCGCGACGATCGCGATCGCCCGCATGAAGCGGCGACAGGCGCGCGCCGTCTAATCAGCGCCAGCCCGCCCGGTCGGCGATGCGCAGCGCCTCGACATTGTGCGTGCCAAGTTTGGCGACCTCGAGCGTATCGGCCTTGAACGGACCCCAGGCGGCGACGGTCGGCGCCAACGCAATGCCCTCGCGGATCGGATATTCAAAGACCTCGCCGGCATAGATCGCCTGCGCCTCGTCGCTCGCCAAAAACTCGATCAGCTTGACCGCGTTGTCCTTGTTGCGCGCGCTCTTGGTCACGCCGGCAGCCGAGACGTTGACGTGGACGCCGAAGCCGTCTTGGTCGGGCCAGACAACGGTGATCTTGGCCGCCGCGTCGCGGTCGCTCGACTCCTCAGAATTCGCCATCTGTCCGAGATAATAGGTGTTGGCGATCGCGATATCGCATTCACCGGCCGCGACCGCCTTGATTTGATCGCGGTCGCCGCCTGCGGGCGGCCGAGCGAAATTAGCGACCAAGCCCTTGGCCCATTCTTCGGTTCTTGCCACACCATGATGCTCGATCATCGCGTCGAGCATCGATTGATTGTAGACGCTGCCCGATGAACGCACGCAGATCCTGCCCTTCCACTCGGGATCGGCGAGCCCGAGATAGGTCTTGATGGCACCCGCCGCGACCCGCTCGGTCGCAACCATGATCGGTCGCGCGCGCACCGAGAGCGCATACCAGAGACCGTTGGGCTCACGGTATTGCGCGGGCACCAGGCGTTCGAGATCGGGCGAGCTTACCGGCTGCAAAAGCTCGGCTTCGACCGCGCGACGCAGGCGCCCGGCATCGACCGTCACCAGAATATCGGCCGGGCTATTCACGCCCTCCGCCTTCAGGCGCTCGAGCAGCGCATCGTCCTTGCCGCTAACCAGATGGACCGCGATCCCGGTCTTTTGCGTGAAGGCGTCGAGCAGCGGCCGAATCAGCTGTTCCTGGCGAAACGAGTAGATGTTGACCGCCGCGTCGGCGGCCTGCGCG
>CAMDDO010000015.1 GCA_945892755.1 Rhizobium sp. Q54
GGGGCTGACACTCGCCTGGTGCGCGCTCAAGGCCGGCGTGCGGAAGCTTGACAGCTCGATCGGCGGTCTCGGCGGCTGCCCGTTTGCGCCCGGTGCCTCGGGCAATCTCGCGACCGAAGATCTCGTGTTCATGCTCAACGAAGCCGGCTTCGAGACCGGCATCGATGTCGAGGCCTTGCGCCGCGCCGTCAGAATCGCCGAGCGGCTGACCGGCCAATCGCTTGGCGGGCGCATCGGCGGCTTTCTCCGTGCGCAGGACGCAAGGCGGCAGGCCAAGGCAAGCTGAACAAACAATCGACCAAACAGAGGATTTCCGGCCCCATGACCAAGATCGAAGGGCGCCAGATCGGCGCGCTCGCCAAGACGCTTTACGGCATCGAGCTCAGCGCGGCGCGCGCCGACATGCTGGGCGAGGTCATCGGCACGCTGTCGGACGGCGCGACCAAGGCGGTCGGCAGCTTGCCGATGGAAACCGAGCCCGCGCTGTTCGAGATCGCGCTTGAAACCTGCCGGATGGGAGCCTCCCGATGAGCCATGACGTGCTCGATCTCGGCCTTGTCGAGGTTGCCCAGCTCATCCGCAAGAAGAAGCTTTCCTCGCTCGAGCTGACCAAGGCGTGCCTCGAGCGCGTCGAAAAACTGCAGCCGATCATCAATTGCTTTATTCGGGTCGAAGCGGAAGCGGCGCTCAAGGCGGCGCGCCGCGCCGATGCCGCGCTGGCCAAGAAGAAGCCACTCGGACCCTTGCACGGCGTGCCGCTCGCGCATAAGGACATGCTCTATCGCGTCGGCGGGCACACGACATGCGGCTCGAAGATCAGAAAGAATTACGTCGCGCAATCGACCAGCAGCGCGCTGCAACGCCTGCTCGATGCCGGCAGTATCTATCTCGGCGGGCTCAACATGGCCGAATTCGCGATCGGCCCGACCGGTCATAACGCGCATCACGGCCATTGCCGCAATCCGTGGAACCCCGAGCACGTCACGGGCGGCTCTTCGAGCGGCTCGGGCTCGGCGGTCGCGGCGCGCATCGTGTTCGGTGCTCTCGGCTCGGATACCGGCGGTTCGGTGCGCCTGCCCGCCTCGATGTGCGGCGTTGTCGGCATGAAGCCGACCACCGGCCTGGTCAGCCGCTATGGTGCCATGCCGCTGTCATTCACCCTGGATACGATCGGCCCGTTGACCAGAAACGTGCGCGACAACGCGCTCATGCTGCGCCTGATCGGTGGCCCCGATCCGCTTGACCCGACCACCGCTTCCGGCAAGCCGGCCAATTTCGAAGCGGGTCTCGGCAAGGGCGTCAAGGGCGTGCGGATCGGCATACCCAAGAGCTATTTCTTTGACGTCGCGAGCCCCGAAGTGCGCGCGCTCTATGCGCAGAGCGTCGAGACCCTGCGTGAGCTCGGCGCCCACATCGTCGAGGTCAAGTTGCCCGACATGATCCGCCTGGTTCAATTGTCGAATCTTGTGCTGGTGGCGGAGGCCGCGACGTTTCACGCCAAATGGCTTAAAGAGCGCCCTTATGATTACCAGGAACAGGTGCGGCACCGGCTCGAGCCCGGCCTGTTGGTGCCGGCGGTTGCCTATCTCGAAGCGCTCAATGCGCGCGCACGGGAACTCGAGGCGTTTTGCGCCGCGGCGTTGAGCAAGGCCGATGTATTGATCACCCCGGCCATGCCTTTCGCCGTGCCGCGGGTGGATGAAACCGATGTCGGCGGCAGCCCCGAGGCAGCCGACATGGTGGCGCGCATCAGCTGGTGCTCGCGCGTCGCCAACTATCTCGGCATGCCAGCACTCGTGGTACCTTGCGGGTTGACCTCGAACTACATGCCGGCCGGCCTGCAATTGATGGCGCGGCCCTTCGCCGAGCCCTTGCTCTACCGGGTCGGTGCGGCCTTCGAGCAGGCGATCGGCTTCGACGCACACCGCCCGCCAATTATTTAGGTGGTCAAACCGGCTCGCCGATCATGCTCTGGCTGCCGGCTCCCTTGGTCATGAAGTGCGCGGCGTCGGGCGCGAAGGTCGCTTGCGCCTGGTCGCCGACCTTGGTCGGGCGCGCGAAGAATTCCTTGTCCTCGATCACCGCGACGAGTCGCGCGCCGTTCTTCCGCGTCAGCGTGACCTTGACCCAAGAGCCTTGATATTCGATGGCGTGAACCTGGCCTGAAATCGCGCTGCCGGCCGCCTCCTTGGCCGCGAGATGGATGTGGTCGCGCCTGATGCCAAAATCGACTTGATCGCCAATGCGATGCTGGCCGGCGGCCGCGCGATAGCGCTCGCCGCCCTCGCCGTCGACCAAGGCAACGCCATTCTCGATGCCAACGATCTTGCCCGCGAAGCTGTTCCAGCCGCCCATGAATTCGGCGACATAGGTCGTGCGCGGCTTGTTGTAGATTTCCTGGGCCGGTCCGGCCTGTTCGATGCGACCGGTGTTCATCACCACGACCATGTCGGCCAGCGCCAGAGCTTCGGGCTGCGTGTGCGTGACGTGAATGAAGCTGATGCCGATTTCGATTTGAAGCCGCTTCAGTTCCTCGCGCATTTGGAGCCGCAGATATTCATCGAGCGCCGAGAGCGGTTCGTCGAGCAGCAGAACCTTGGGATTGGTGATCAGCGAGCGGGCGAGCGCGACGCGCTGCTGCTGGCCGCCGGAGAGTTGGGCCGGCATGCGCTCGGCCAGGTGGTCGAGTTGCACGCGGCGCAGCACGTCCATCGCCTTGGTGCGCCGTTCCTGCTTGTGGACCCCGCGCATCTTCAGGCTGAACGCCACGTTGTCGACGACCGACAAATGAGGGAACAGCGCGTAGCTCTGGAACATCATCGACGTGCCGCGCTGCACGGGCGGCAAACCCTCGACAGGCTTGCCGCCGATCAGGATGTGGCCGGAGGTCGTGGTTTCATGGCCCGCGATCATGCGAAGGATGGTCGTCTTGCCGCAGCCCGAGGGCCCGAGCAGGCAGCAATAGCAGCCATCGGGGATGGTCAGGTTGATGTTCTCGACCGCGGCGGTCCCGCCGAACATCTTAGTTACATTCTGAATCTGAACTTCGCCCTGTCCCGACATTTGCCTAGCTTGCTCCTGATCGATCCAATACAGCGCCGCGCGTGTCCTGGCGGTATGCCCGCGCTACAATTTTCGATCGGCGTGGCAAGCGCAACATAAATCGCCCGCGCCCCCCCCCCACGGAGCCGCTTGTCGGGTACCGGCCTGCCATGAGATACCGCCGAGACGCCCGTTTCGACCAGGATGATGACCCGCCATGAGCCAGACCCCGATCCGCACAATCGAACCGGAGGACGAGAGAGCGATTCTCGACGCCGTCGAGCGCTTCATCGAACGCGACGTCAAGCCCAAGGCCGGCGCGCTCGATCATGCCGACGAGTACCCGCACGAGATGGTCGAGCGGATGAAGGAGATCGGCTTGTTCGGCGCCACCATCGGCACCGACTATGGCGGGCTCGGCCTGCCCGCCACGACCTATGCCAAGATCGTCGAACGGCTCTCCTATGCCTGGATGTCGGTCTCCGGCATCATCAATTCGCACTTGATCATGGCGGCCGCGGTCGAGCGCTTCGGCACCGACGATCAAAAGCAAAAATATCTACCCCGCTTCGCCACCGGCGAGCTGCGCGGTGGCGTGGCCTTGACCGAGCCGGATTGCGGCACCGATCTCCAGGCGATCCGTACCATAGCCAAGCGCGAGGGCAATCAAGGCTACGTCGTCAACGGCGCCAAGATGTGGATCACCAATTCCTATTATGGCAATTGCTTCGCGCTCCTGACCAAGACCGACCCGACCACGACGCCCGCGCATCGCGGCATGAGCCTGTTCATCGCCGAGAAGGGCGAAGGGTTCAAGGTCAGTCGCAAGTTGAAGAAACTCGGCTATCACGGTATCGACACGTGCGAACTGGTGTTTGAGGACTATCGCGTGCCGGCCGAGAATCTGATCGGTGGCGCCGAGGGTCGCGGGCTGCAGCAAATCCTTTCCGGGCTCGAGCTCGGCCGCATCAATATCGCGGCGCGCGGTGTCGGCATCGCCCATGCCGCGCTCGATGAATCAGTGCGCTACGCCCAATTGCGCAAGACCTTCGGCAAACCGATCCATGAGCATCAGGCGATCCAACTCAAACTCGCCGACATGGCCACCCGCGCACAAGCCGCACGCCTCTTGACCCGTGATGCGGCCGAGGCCTACACGCGCGGCGAGCGCTGCGACATGGAGGCCGGCATGGCGAAATTGTTCGCCTCCGAGGCCGCGATCGAAAACAGCCTGGATGCCATGCGCGTGCATGGCGCCTATGGCTATTCGCAGGAATTCCCGATCGAGCGGATGTATCGCGACGCGCCGCTTCTCGCCATCGGCGAAGGTACCAACGAGCTACAGCGCATCATCATCGCGCGCCAGCTGATCGAACGGAGTAGGATCTAAAATCTGCCTCGGACGCGTTGGTGGTAGGGCCGTGCGTCAATAATCCGCTTTGTCCTCGACCGCGTGCCCGCGCTTTGGCACCAGGATCGTGCGCTCGAAGCTCATGAACGGGGTACCATCGGCCTTCTTGCCGAGTGTCTTGAAGCGCACGATGCCCTGGGTCGGGCGTGATTTGCTCTCGCGCTTTTCCAGGATATTGGATTCGGCATAGATGGTATCGCCCGCAAAGACCGGCGCGCTCAGCTTGATGTCGGTCCAGCCCAGATTGGCGATCGCCTTGTGGCTGGTGTCGCTGACC
The DNA here is from genome assembly GCA_945892755.1 of Rhizobium sp. Q54. Taxonomy (GTDB): domain Bacteria; phylum Pseudomonadota; class Alphaproteobacteria; order UBA828; family UBA828; genus SHWC01. The sequence continues at coordinate 4,731 of CAMDDO010000015.1, forward strand.
GACATGCCGGTCACCACCGCGAGCGTGAACGCACTGTTCATCAGCGGCTTGCCGAACTCGCTCTTCGCCGCATAGGCATTGTCGAAGTGCAAGGGATGCGTGTTCATGGTCAGCAGCGTGAACCAGATATTGTCGGTCTCGGTCAGGGTGCGCCCGGGTCGATGCTCATAGACATCGCCGACCGTGAAATCCTCGAAATAGCGCCCATAGGTTTCGCGGTAGCGCTGCGGGCCGATCTGTTTCGCGGTCTGAACCATCATCGTCTCCCTAGAAGGTTCGCTGTTGGGCGATTTCGTGCGCGAATTCGAAGAGCCCATCGACGATCGGGCCGAAGCGCGCATAGCGTTCGTCGTGCGATTCACCGCGCCTGTAGCGCGCATAGATTTGCTGGAATATCACGCCGAGCTTGAGCATCGCGAGGACGCGTTGAAACAGGATGTTGGAGACATCGCGTCCCGAGCGCCGCGCATAGGCCTCGACCACCTCGCTCCGGCGCGGGAAACCATGCCCGGCGGTCGGCATTTGATCGAGGCTCAGCATGGCCGGCGGGTCGCCCGGCTCAGCCCAATAGCTCAATAACGTGGCGAGATCGAACAAGGGGTCGGCGCGCGTGCCTTGATCCCAATCGAGCAGTGCGACCGGCTCGAGCGTCGCCGGATCGAGCAGCACGTTATCGAGCTTGAAGTCATTGTGGATGAGCGTTGGCGGACCATCAGGCACCGGGTTGGCGGCCAGCCAATCGGCCACCGCAAGCGCGGCCTTGGGCGGGGCATCATCGCTCGCGATCATCAGGCGTTGGCGCCAACCAGCGGTAGCCCGCGCGAGGAAACCATCCGGTTTGCCGAAGGCATTGAGCCCGACCGCCGCGAGATCGATGCCATGAACGCCGGCCAGAACCTCGACCAACATCGTGCCCAGCGTCGCGCCGATATTGGGAATAGCCGCGAGCACGGGCGGCATCGTGCCGCCGATCGAGAGACCGGGTCGGTTTTCCATGATCAGGAACTGGCCGCCGATCACGCTTTCATCGAGCGTGTGATACAGGCTTCGCGGCGCCAACGGAAAGGCGCTGCCGATCGCGCTCAAGATCGTGTGCTCGCGCTTCATGTCGTTGGCGCCGGGCGGAATCTTTCCCATGGGCGGGCGGCGCAGCACACGCGTCACGCCATCGAGCACGACGAGATAGTTGAGATTGCCGTAACCGGTCGCGAACTGGCGCGGTCGATCCCTTTCCGGATCGAAGCGCATACCACGGGCAGCGAGATGGCGAGCCAACGCGGCCCAGTCCTGCAAGGTCTCGGTTTCGGGGCTATGGAACTTTGGCGCCGTGTCGATCAAAGGGGCGCGCACGGAGCCGGCGGCGCTCGTCATGATGGCTGAGGGTCTCGGTCATCGCTCAGGTTGAATCGGGCGCACGATAATGACCGCCTCCGGCACGGTCAATTCGCTCGCCAGCGGGCGGACGGCACGCCGCCTGTGCACCACACAGAGCGCGAGACCGAGCATGACCAGCGCGGCCCCGACAATCTTGAGCGGGCCGAATTCCTCGCCCCTGAGCGTCGCCATGAAGGTCATGCCAAAGACGGGGATCAAGAGCGAAAAGGGCGCGATCAGCGTTGCCGAGTGGCGGCGCAGCAGCGTGCTCCAGATCAGATAGCCGATGCTGGTCGAGATCAGCCCGATGAAGATAGCCGCGAGGTAGTGCGTGGCGTCGGCGCTGATCAGCCGGTCGATCACCCTGGGCCCGCCTTCGAGCGCGTAGGACAGGGCAAAATTAATCGGCACGGCCGGCAAATGGCACCAGGCCAGCAATCGAATCAGATCGACCGCCTTGATCAGCTTGAAGATGATATTGGAGACGCCCCACGCCGCCGCCGAGCCAAGGACCGCGAGGAACCCAATCAGTGGGCCTCCGCCCGGCAATGACAGAGCGATTACGATCATGCCGCCGGCGGCAATCGCGATGCCGACATATTGGATCGCGACCGGGCGCTCCTTGAGCAAGACATAGGCTAGCGCGGTGGTGAAAAAGACCTGCGACTGCACGAGCAACGAAGCGATACCACCCGGCACGCCGAGATCCATGCCGACGAACATGCCGATGTGCTGAAGCATCGCAAGCGTCAGCGAAAGCCCGAGGAACAGGCCGAGCGGTACGCGCGGCGGACGGATCAGCACAAGAACAGGCAAAGCCGCGGCAGCGACGCGCACGAACGCCACCAAGATTGGCGGGAACGCCTCGAGCGCGTAAGAGATGACAACGAACGAAAAACCCCAAAGCGAGGTCACGGCAAGCGCGAGCAAAATCGAACCGGGGGTCATCTGAAAGGTGCTCGGCCGACCAATGAGGGTTGAATTATCAGAAGCCTAACAGACCAGCGAATCGCCCGTGCACGCGATTTGCCCGTTCCTGCCACATGCGCCGCGGACGGGTTGGATCGCGCGCGGAATTCAGCCATGATCAGCAGGCCCCGCGTCCCCAAGGATGATCCCGGATGAGTGCCGAGCTTGAGGTCTATCAGCGCCAGAGCTTTGGTCAACGCCTCGGCCTGGGCAGGCGCGTCGGCCTCCTGGTGGTCGACTTCGTCAATGGCTTCAATGATCCCGCCCTGTTCGGGGGCGGCAATATCGGCCCGGCGATCGAGCGCACCGTGGACTTGCTTGATACCTGCCGCCGCATGGGCCTGCCGATCGCCTTCACCCGCATCGTGTTCGAGGCGGACGGCAGCGATCATAATCTGTTCGTCGCCAAAGTGCCGGCGCTTGGCGGGCTGACCGAGAGCGCATTGCCATCGCAAATCGTGCCCCAGCTCAGGCCGAGGCCGGGCGAGTTGGTCGTGCGCAAGCGCCTGCCTTCGGCCTTTTTCGGGACCGACCTGGCCGCCTGGTTCACTGCCAAGGGCATCGACACACTCCTGATCGTGGGCTGCACCACCAGCGGCTGCGTGCGCGCGAGCGTGCTCGACGCGCTGTGTCATGGCTTTCGTCCGATCGTCGTATCTGATTGCGTCGGCGACCGCGCGCTCAGGCCGCATGACGCCAATCTGTTCGACCTCGGCCAGAAATACGCCGATCTGATGGAGCGCGACGACGCGATCAAAGCGCTTGTCACGCATCGGCGCGAACAAGTCACCTGAAACTGACCCACCAACCAAGATAGAGACGGTCAACAATGAAAGCGATCGCAATCCGCGTCCATGGCGGCCTCGATAAACTGCTTTATGACGAGGTGCCAACGCCTGAGCCCGGGCCTGGCGAAGTGCTGGTGCGTGTGCGCGCCGCCGGCGCCAATCATTTCGACCACGACATTCGCGAGGGCGCCTCAGGCATCAAGCACGTCATGCCGCATGTGCTTGGCATTGAGGGTGTCGGCGAGATCGCCAAGCTCGGCGCCGGAGTCGACGGTCACAAGGTCGGCGCGCGTGTCGCGATCTACGCGGTGCGTTTTTGTGGACATTGCCATGTCTGCCTCTCGGGTCTCGAAGGCATTTGCATCAATCGCAAATTGATGGGCGTGCAGATCTGGGGCTGTTTCGCCGAATACGCCTTGTGCGCGGCCGATCAATTGATCCCGCTCGCGGACAATGTTTCGTTCGAGACGGCGGCGGCGTCGGTGATCTGCTACGGCACGGCCTGGCACATGGCGGTGACGCTCGGCGCCGTAAAGGCCGGGCAGACCGTGCTGGTCAATGCCGCCGGCTCGGGCGTCGGCATGTCGGCGATCCAGGTCGCACGGCTGCACGGCGCGCGCATCATCGCCTCTGCCGGCAGCGACGCCAAGCTCGCCAAAGCCCGCGAGCTTGGCGCTGACGAGACGATCAATTACCGCAGCCAGAAAATCGGCGCCGAATGTCTGCGCTTGACCAGTGGGCGCGGCGTCGACCTGGTCATCGAATCGGTCGGCGGCGAGGTACTGCAACAAAGCATCGAGGCGCTCGCATTCAATGGCTCGCTAATCACCTGCGGCGCGCACGCGGGCGAAACCGTGCCGGTCAACATGATCGAGTTCTTTCGCAAGCACATTCGCCTGCAAGGCAGCCACTACGCCTCGCGGATCGAAGTGAGCCGGGTGTTCGAATTGCTCTCCGCCGGCAAGCTCAAGCCTGTCATCCACGGCGTCTTTCCGCTCAAGGATTACGCCAAGGTCGCGGCGCTGGTCGCCAATCGCGACTTCTTCGGCAAGATGATCGTGGTGCCGTAAGGGCCTTCCGTTGTCCGCCTCATCCTTCGACAAGCTCAGAATGAGGCCCCTTTTAGGGAGCGGCGCCCAATTCGCATCTCCTTCAGGGGTTAGAATACCGTGCCGCTGGCGCCGCGTTTTTGAAACTGGCCCATGCCCTCGCGGCCGAGCCACTTTCGGCCATCGACGATACATTGACCCCGCAAGAAAACCTTGCGGATACGGCCAACTAGCTCCCGCCCCTCGAACAGGCTGTAATCGATCCGACTATGATGTTCGGCGGCGCGCACAGTCCATTTTTCATCGGGGTCGAAGATCACGATATCGGCGTCCGAGCCGACCGCGATCGTGCCCTTTTTGGGGAACAAGCCAAATAGCTTGGCCGGCGTCGTCGACATCAAATCGACGAAACGGTTGAGCGATAATTTGTGTTTCCGCACGCCGCCATCGAACACGACCGGCAGACGGGTTTCGAGGCCCGGCGCGCCGTTCGGGATTCTCGAAAAATCGTCCTTGCCCTGCTGCTTCGAGACCTTCAGCCCGAACTTGTCGGAGAAGCAGAACGGGCAATGATCGGTCGAGATGACCTGGAGGTCGGAATTCTTCAGGCCGCGCCACAGCGCGTGCTGGTGCTCCTGAGTCCTGAGCGGTGGAGTCATGACGTATTTCGCGCCCTCAAAGCCCGGTCGATCATATTGTTCCGGCCCGAGGAACAAATAATGCGGGCAGGTTTCGGCATGCACCGGTATGCCGCGGTCGCGCGCCTCGGAGACCGATTTCAACGCCTCTTGCGCTGAAAGATGAACGAAATAGACCGGCACCTCGGCTAGCTCGGCAATGCAGATGACGCGATGCGTCGCCTCGCCCTCCATCAGCGTCGGGCGCGTCAGCATGTGGTATTTCGGCCCGGTGCGCCCGGCGGCGACCGCCTCCTTGACCAGAACGTCGATCACGCTGCCGTTCTCGGCATGGACGCAGACCATGCCGCCGCCGGTGCCGGCCATGCGCATGGTCTTGAAGATCGCGCCGTCATCGACCTGGAGCACGCCCGGATAGGCGGTGAAGATCTTGAAACTGGTGACGCCCTCGCGTGCCATCAAGATTTTCATGTCGGCCAGGGCCTGATCGGTGACGTCGAGCATGATCATGTGGGCGCCGACATCGATACAGGCCGATTTGGCGCGACCGTGCCAGTCCTCGATCCCGGCGAGCGGGCTAAGGCCGCGGGTTTGATTCGCGAAATCGATCAGCGTCGTGGTCCCGCCAAAAGCGGCCGCCGTGGTGCCCGTCACGAAGGTATCGACGGTCTTGGAGACACCGAATTCCCAATCGAGATGGGTGTGGACATCGACACCCCCAGGCATGACCAGAAGTCCGGCGGCGTCATGCACCTCGACATCGGCGCCGACTTGAAGATCGCGCCCGATGGTGCGGATGCGGCCATCCTCGGCGAGGATATCGGCGACGTAATCGTCCACCGCGGTGACGATGCGCCCGTTCTTGATCAGCGTAGCCGCCATGCGCCCTTCTCCTTCTTGCTTGAGGCCCCGCGCATCATGACGCGCCGCGCGGCAAGCGTAAATCGGGGTCCGCGTCCGTGACAGTCTCGGAAAGCCCGAGCGCGGACGCCGCGCGGTCGGCAACTTCCGCCGGGGTCCCTTCGGCCGAGACACGATGCCAGACGATCGCGCCGGTATCGTGACTAAGCTGCAAATCAAGAACCGCGGGCGTCGCGTCGGACGCATCATTTGTGCGGGTATGGAGCCGGGCCCGCATCTTGTCCGGTGACGCCTCGAGCCAAATACCCTCGAAGGACACGCCTGCCTCGGCCGCGATCGCCTTGATGGCCGCGCGTGAATCCGCGCGATCGAAGACCGCATCGGCGATCACGGCATGGCCTTGGCGCAGCGCCGCCATCGCACTCTCGCCAAGCCGACGATAGACCTCTTCCGAGACGTCGGACGCATAGGCGCTTTCGGGCAGTCTTGTTTCGTCCGCTACGCCAAACATGGTCTTTCGTATCACGTCGCTTCTGAAGTGCAGGGCACCCGGCGCCGGGCCGATCAGCGGCGCGAGCAAGCGCGCGAGCGTCGACTTTCCGCTGCCCGAGCGCCCTCCCACCGCGATCAACCGGGCCGGCATCGGCGTTAAATAGTCGAGCGCCGACCTGAGATAAGCCTTCGCGCCTCGACGCAAGCGCTCGGCGTTCGCCGCGTCTTGTTGCGTGAACGCCGCCGCCGCGTTGGTCTTGGCCCGGATCGTGGCGCGCAGCGAAAGAAAGAGCGGCAGCAAGGCGAGGCCCTCGACATCACCGGTCTGGCGTACATACCGATTGAGCAGGTGAATGGCAAAGGCACGGCCGACACGCCGATCGAGCTCGATGAGCAAGAAGGCGAGATCGTAGAACACGTCGATGCACGCGAAGCGGTCGTTGAATTCGATCGCGTCAAACAGCGTCGCCCGACCCCGCCACAAGCACAGATTACCGAGATGCAAATCGCCATGACAGCGGCGCACGGAGCCATTTGCGAGCCGCTCGCCAAGGCGCGCCGCGTTCCGATCAAGCGCCCTCGCCGAGGCGGCACGCACGCGCTCGACAGAGGCTTGGTCGAATAGCGCGGGATGCTCCGTGAGCCCCGCGGCATTGTCGGCAATGACCCAGCGCAGATGATTCGCGCCACCGCCATGCTCCTGCCTCTCGCCGACCCGTTCGGCATCGCGATGTAACGTCGCAAGCGCGTCAGCCGCATCGTCCATCAAAGCATCGTTGAGCCGGCAATCGGCCGCGAGCCGGTCGAACAGGTCCGTCGCCGGCACGCGGCGCATATGGACGGCCCATTCGATCGGCACGCCCTTGGCGCCGATCGAGAGTTGCCCATCGCTGCCGCGCACAATCGGCTCTACGCCCAGGTAGAGCGCCGGCGCGGTCCGTCCGTTGAGCTCGACCTCGCGTTCGCAGCAGACCCGCCGGCGTTCGAGCGTGCCATAATCCATATAGGGGTAGCGCACCGCGCGTTTGACTTTGTAGACGCGCTCGCCGGCCAGAAACACGATCGAGCCATGCGTGTCGATCCGCTCGATCGGCGCATCGCCCAGGCCATACGCGGCGCCTGACTCAAGGAAACGGAGCGCCTCGGATTGATCCTCGGTCACATGCGAGGGCGCGGCGGGTAACATCGCCCCGCGCCCGCTGTGCCCGCCTCAGTGCTTTTGTGCGGCACGCATCATGGTTTTGCGGCGTGCCTCGGTCGCGGCGACATCGAGCGTGCCGGCGGCATCACACACGACACCGTATTTGTCGCGGGCGGCTTCGACCGAGACCCATTTTTCACGCACATCGCGCGCGACGAGCTCGGCCTTGCGCTCGAGCGGCGAGCCGTAGCCACCGCCGCCAGGGGAAAACGAGACGATGGACTCGCCCTCTCGAATCAATGCCTGGGCGCACGCGGCCAACGGCTCGAGATCGCCGTTGAGGGTCCGGCGGAACTGGCTGGCACTCCGCCCAGGTCCGCCGTCGCGCACGCCCTCGGCTGGCGTGATGGTGCCGTCCGTGACGTAGCCGACCTCCATGTCTCCCTCGGTCGACCCGAACTCGACGAACATGGATTCACCACCCCGCGTGCGCCCTGCCCCGCCGCTATCGGTAACGTAGTGGCGGTCGCGCACAAACATGGGGAAGCGCATCTCGTCGAGCTCCACCGAATCCTGGAAGCAGCCGCCGGCATTGCCGATATGGCCGATCGAGATCCAGGCATCGGCTTGCGGACTCGCGGCACCACCGCCCCAGCCGAGAAAGATCTGATTCACGTAGGCGCCATGCGTCTTCTTGCTAGTGCCCGAGATGACGCCGATCGAGGGCGGGATGAGCGAACCGGTCGAGGCCATGCCGAAGCCATCGCCAATTTCGGCAATGGCGCGCGCGACCGAATTGCCGAGCCGGTCGGCGACATTGGTGGTGGCGACCGAACAGCTTGTCGGGTGCTTCGGTATGCCGACCACGCAGCCCTCGCGCAAATGCATCTTGATGCGACGAAACGAACCCTGATTGGTCGGCACCGGCGCCGCGATCCCGTTGAAAATGCCGAGCAGGACCGATGATTCAGTGCATGCCTGACTCAAATTGAGGCCGCACGGATAGTTGTCGGGGTTGTCGCGTAGATCGACCTCGATCATGGCTTCCTTTGGCTTGATTTCGAGCACAATCTTGATCGGGATGCCCTGCTCGGCGCCAGGAATCGGGTCGTGCATGCTAGTCGTGATTGCTTTGCCGGCCGGCATCGCACGCACCGCGTTGATCATCAACTGCTCGCTGTAATCGAACCACTGGTCGGCGAACTGCTCGAGCGTGTCCCAGCCGACTTCTTCACCGAATTGGAGCATCTCGCGCTCCCCGATGCGCGCGGCGCCGAGCATGGCAAGGTAGTCGCCCCACCATTGCTGAGGCACCCGAATGCGCAGCTGACACATGCGTATGATGTCGTCGATGTCTTTGTAGGCTTCTTGGATCTTGACCGCCGGAAAGATCAGCGCGCCCTCGTGGTACACGTCGCGCGCGCCGCCATGATAGGTGGTCGGAATCGAATTGCCGCAATCGGCCTGATGCGCCTTCGCCACCATGGTGAAGCGGTGGATGCCCTTGTCGTCGATCACCGGCACGAGAATGGTGTGGTCCGCCGGGTGCGAGCAGCCGTGATAGGGCGAGTTGTGGAGATAGGCATCGCCTTTTTTTAGCTCGGGGTGAAATTGCTGCATGGCCTCGGCCATCATGTCGGCGCCGCGCAGCACGTGGATCGGCAGGCTTTCGGACACCGTGAGCAGGCGATTGTCGCCCGTCACCAAGCAGCACGAAAAATCGCGCGCGCTGTTCAACACGCCGGAGCGTCCGGTGCGTAGCAGCGTATTCGCCATTTTGCGGCAGATCGCTTCCATGCGCTTGTTTAGAATCGCGAGCTCGACACCATCGAGCTCGCGGCCTGATTTCAGTTTGCGTGCGGGGGTTGCGGCCATGGTGATGCGTCTCCGATCAATGCGGCGTGATAGCGAGGCTGCCCGAAGGCCGGCGCACGGCGCTTGCGCCCGGGTCGAGCACCACGGTGGTGAAGGATGATTCGATGATCGCCGGGCCGCTGATCCGGTGGTCGCTCGGCAAGGCTTCGAAGCGGTGCACCTCGGCCTCCACCAAGCCGTGATCGGCGAAAAAAACACGCCTCTTGCTCGTCGCGCCGCGGGCTCCCTTTGGCTGCACGATGGTCAGCCGCTCGGTATCGCGCAGCCGGCAGCGCACGCTGGCGCGCCAGCCCACCACTTCGACGGCGGATTTGGTATCCGCGATCGCGAAAATCTGTTCGTGGACGGCGTGAAAATCCTGGCGCAAGGTTTCGATGTCGGCCGGGCCGTCGAAGCGGGGTTTGCGCAAATGCACCTCGATTTCCCAAATCTGGCTCGGATAGCGCGCCTCGGCGGTGAACTCGACGATCTGCTCGATCGAGCCAGCGCCTGGCCCCGCGATGAAGGCCTGGCATTTGGCGTCGAGCGCGGCGAGCGTTCTATTGACTCCGTCGCGGTCGAACGACGCGGTCGAGGTGTAATGGGTCGCCGATTGCTCGGCCCTTAGATCCGAGATCAGACCGCCGGCCGCGCTCAACGCCGCGCCGGTTTCGGGGATGACCAATTCGGCGCAGCCGAGCCGACGAACGATCGCGACCGCGTTCAAACCGGCCGCGCCGCCGCCGCCGATCAAAACCGCACCGCGCGGGTCGATGCCCTGATTGACCGTAATGTCCTCGATCGCGTGCACCATGTTCTCGGTCGCCACCCGCATGATCGAGGCCGCCGCGTTGTGCAGATCGAGCCCGAGCGGCCGCCCAACCTTGGCCATGATGGCGTCCGCCGCCTTGTCGCGGTCGAGCCTCATGGCGCCGCCCAAAAAGAACGCCGGGTCGATCCAGCCAAGCACGACACAGGCATCGGTCACGGTCGGCTCGGTGCCGCCCTTGCCGTAGCAGACCGGGCCCGGCACGGCGCCGGCGCTACGCGGCCCAACATGCAAAAGGCCGCCCTGATCAACCCAGGCGATCGAGCCACCGCCGGCGCCGATGCTCTTCACGTCGACGGCCGGAAAACCGGTCATGTGGCCGCGATAGACCGGGCCGATCCAGGTCTCGCGCGTCCAGGGGATGCGGCCGTCGCGCACCAGGCTAACGTCAAACGTGGTGCCGCCGGTATCGGCGATGATGGCGTCCTTCGCGCTCGAATCCTGCCGGGCATAAAAGCGCCCGGCGAGTGGCGCCATGGCGGGGCCCGAATTGATCGAATGGATCGGCGCGTCCGCCATGGCGAGCGCATCCATCGCGCCGCCCTGGGTCGTTACCACGAGCACGCGCCCCTTGAAGCCGGCCTCACGTAGGCGCCGTTCGAGACTACCGAGATAGGCTCCCATCAAGGGCTTCAGCGACGCATCGATCGCAGCCGAAGACGCGCGTCGATATTCGCGCAACGATGGGTTGATTCGATGCGACAAGGTATAGGGAATGCCAGGCAGATATTGCTCGATTAATTCACCGAGGCGTTCTTCATGTTTCGAATTAACGATGGACCACAAGAGGCAGACGGAGACCGCCTCGACCTTCTTCGCTTTGAGCTCTTCAAGGATGGTGCGGGCCGCCTTCTCGTCCAGCGGCTCAAGCACCTTGCCGTCGAACGAAATGCGCTCGTTCACTTCATAGGTCAGCGAGCGCGGAATGAAGGGATCTGGATAGGGCTCCTTGAAATTGAACATGTCGCTCCGGCCGCCCTCGCGGATGACCAGAATGTCGGGGTGGCCCTTGGTGGTCAGAAAGGCGGTCTTCGCGGTATTACCGGTCACGATGGCGTTGATCGCGCGCGTCGTGCCGTGGATGAAGAGCTCGCCCTTTTCCAGCATCTCGCGTTGGCCGAGCCCGATATCCTTGCCGGCGAGACCGAGCGCATCGAGGACGCCCCGCACAGGATCGTCTGGCGTGGTCTCCGCCTTGTACATGCGGATTTCGCCCTTGCCGTCCTCCACCAGTAGGTCCGTGAACGTGCCGCCCGTATCAACCGCGAACCGCATGACTGTCAAAACCCTCTGCCGACGCGCTGAACCCAAATAAGAAGCGAGCGTCGACCGTAGCGGTTTTCCGGAGGGCCGCCAAGGCTGTGATCACAGTGCTTGAGGCTGAGTTTCGAGCGTTCTATGGTTGCCCCCGCCACGCGATCGAGGTTCGCTATGTTGACCGCCGATGTCGTCATTGTCGGCGCCGGAATGGCCGGCGCGTCCGCGGCCTATGAAATTGCCGCGGCAGTGCGCGTTGTCCTGATCGAGCGCGAGTCCATGCCGGGCTATCATTCGACCGGACGCTCGGCGGCGCTCTTTACCGAGGCCTATGGCAATCGCGTGGTGCGGGCGCTCACGGTCGCGAGCCGGGCGTTCTATGAGGCGCCGCCCGCTGGTTTTAGTGACCATCCCATGCTCTCGCCGCGCGGCGCCCTGTGGGTCGGAACCGACGCTCAAATGGCCACGCTCAAGCGGCAATACCACGAAACGCATGAGCTGGTTGCGAGCATAAATTGGGTTGACGCGCATGAGGCGCGGCGCATCGTCCCGGCTTTACGCGAAGATTATGTCGCGGCCGGTGTCTATGAGCCCGATGCCATGGACATCGACGTCAATGCCCTGCATCAGGGTTATTTGCGTGGCCTCAAGGCACGCGGTGGTCGACTCATCACCGATGCCGAGCTGATCTCGCTTAAACATAGCGGCGGGATCTGGCGGTTGGACACTAAAGCCGGCCCCATCGAAGCGCCGATTGTCGTCAATGCCGCAGGCGCTTGGTGCGATGAGGTCGGCCGGCAAGCCGGTGCGAAACCGATTGGCCTCGTGCCCAAGCGGCGCACGGCGATGATTTTTGATGGACCGCCAGCGACGGGCTTCGAGCACTGGCCTCTGGTCGGCGATGTCGGCGAAACCTGGTACGTCAAACCTGAATCAGGGCGCCTGTTCGGCTCGCCCGCCGATGAAACGCCGGTTCCGCCATGTGATGTGCAGCCCGAGGAGCTCGATATCGCTCTGGCCGCGCACCACATCGAGGCGGCGACAACGCTCAAGGTCGGCCGCATCACCCGGAAATGGGCCGGGCTCCGCAGTTTCGTCGCCGACAAGACGCTGGTCGCCGGCTTTGATGACCAGGCCGAAGGATTTTTCTGGGTTGCCGGTCAAGGCGGCTATGGCATCCAGACGGCCCCCGCCATGGGCGCCTTGGTTGCCGCGCTCGTGAGGCGGGATGGTTTGCCGCCGCATGTCGCCGCGCGGGGCCTGAGCGAGGCCGATCTATCACCCCGCCGACTGCGGACCTAATCCTCGATCGGCTCGCTGATCGTTTCGAGTTCACCGGCGCGCAGCGCGCGGAAAAAGCAGTTCGGTCGATTGGTGTGACATGCCGGACCTTCTTGCTCGACCAGCAGCAAGACCGTGTCGCCATCGCAATCGACGCGAAAATCGACCAGGCGCTGCACATGGCCCGAGCTCTCGCCCTTACGCCAGAGCGATTGCCTCGTGCGCGACCAATAGCAGGCACGGCCGGTCGAGAGCGTCTCACGCATCGCCGCCGCGTTCATCCAGGCCAACATCAGAACTTCGCCAGAATCATGGCGCTGGGCTATGACCGGCACTAGGCCTCGCGCGTCGAATACGATCGTATTGGTCAGTGCCTCGATCCGATCCGGCTTCATGGCCGCCCAGCTCATGCCAGCGTCTCCACTTTGGTTGATCGCGCGCCGCTCGCCGCCCGAAACACTATGGCCAGGCCCGAGGCCGCGACAAACAGGGCGAGCGCGGCGACAACGATCGAAGGGCCGGCCGGGCTGTCCCATGCCAGGGAGGCGCCGAGGCCGCCGGAAACCGAAAGAACGCCGGCGAAGCTTGCGAGGATCGCCATCATTTCGGGCGTCGCGGCAAAGCGCCGCGCCGTCGCGGCCGGGATCAAGAGCAGTGCCGTCACCAACACGACGCCGACAATTTTCATAGCGATCGCGACCGTTAGCGCGACCAGAAGCATGAAAACGATGCGTGCCGCGCGCACCGGCACGCCTTCGGCGCGCGCGAGTTCCGCATGCACAGCAAGCGCGAGCAAAGGCCGCCAGAACCAAGCGAGCACGAGCAGCACCGCCGCGCCGCCGCCATAGATCCAGTAAAGATCGGTGCGACCGATGGCGAGCACGTCGCCGAACAAATAGCCCATGACGTCAATCCGCGCACCTTCGACCAGGCTGGCGCTGACCAGGCCAAGCGCCAACGTGCCGTGCGCCAGAATGCCGAGCAGCGTATCGGTCGCGAGCCGCTTCTGTCGCTCGAGTCCGAGCAGGAGCAACGCAATGCCAACGCAAACCACAAGGATCGCGGCGTTCACGTCGATCCCCGCGGCAAACCCGATGGCGACGCCAAGCAAAGCGCCATGCGCGAGCGAATCACCGAAGAACGCCATGCGCCGCCAGACCACGAAGCAGCCGAGCGGTCCCGCGACCAGCGCGACGCCGATGCCTCCAATCACCGCGCGCACGAAGAAATCACTCATGGGCGAGCGGCCTCACGGTCGGAGGTATGATCGTGATCGTGGCTATGGGCATGGCCGGGCCGGTGATCCGGCCCTTTGGCTGAGCCTTCGATCGGCATGACCTCGCCGGCGGGCCCATGGGCGTGATCATGCGCGTGGGTGTAGACCGCGATGCTGGAAGCCGCGCGCGCGCCGAACAAGGCGAGATATTCGGGGTGGCGGCTAACCGCGTCCGGCGCGCCCGAGCAGCAGACGTGCCCGTTCAGGCAGACTACGCGGTCGGTCGAGGCCATCACGACGTGAAGATCGTGGGAGATCACGATCACGCCGCAGCCGTGCTCATCGCGGATGCGGCCAATCAGGCCGTAGAGCTCGAGCTGGCCGCCGAGATCGACTTGCTGGAGCGGTTCGTCAAGCACCAATAGATCGGGGTCGCGCAACAACGCCCGCGCGATCAGAACGCGTCTGAACTCGCCGCCAGAAAGCTCCACCAGTTGACGGCGCGCCATGCCGGTACACCCGACCTCCTCCAGGACAGTCACGCGCCGCGCCCGTCCACCCGCCGTTCCGAGCGCCAAAAAGCGATCGACCGTCATTGGCAGCACCGGGTCAGGCTCGAACCGCTGCGGCACATAGCCGATGCGGGCACCGGATTGAACTGCGATGCGGCCCTTCACCAGCGGCAGGAGACCAAGAATGGCGCGCACCAGGGTCGTTTTACCCGACCCGTTCGGCCCGATCAGGCTTACGATCTCGCGCCGATTGACCTCCAACGAAACATCGCGCACGACGCTGCGCCCGCCTAGCGCAATCGACACGCCCTCGACTCGCAATAACGCCTGGCCCCCTGACAGGGGCGCCTCACGAAGCGCCAATGAGCGCACAATCACTGGCAGCTCCCGCAACGGCCGTGGAGTTCGATCATGCGGCGCTCGACCTCGAAGCCGAGCCGTTCCGCGCCGCGCGACACCGCCCGGCCGATCGTGACGTCGTCGATTTCGCGCACCGTGCCACAAGCATCACAAATGAAAAATTGCGCGTCATGCCGGTGCGACGCATCGGCGCAGCCGACAAAGGCGTTCAAACTGTCGACGCGGTGAACCAGCCCGTGGGCCATGAGGAATTCGAGCGCGCGATAGACCGTGGGCGGCCGCGCCGCGCCGATCTCACCCGCGAGTTGGTCGAGAATCTCATAGGCTTTGATCGCCTTGTGACTGCGCCAGATCAGTTCGAGCACATGGCGACGCAGCGCCGTCAGGCGCGCACCACGACGCGCGCAGACGGCCTCGGCCGTGTCGAGCGCGTCGCGCACGCAACGGGCGTGGTTGTGCTTGGTGGCGGGCGCCAAGGCCGGAAGATCGCTCATCACAGTCCGCGATTGCCGAGCGTGAATTGTTATATTATTACATAGCGTCCTTCTTGGCCTTCGTCAACGCGGCTTTCGCTCCATGACCTTGTCCGTTCTCGCCAGTCGTTTCTTGCTGCCGCTCGTCCTTGTGCTCGGCGTAGCGGTGACGCTCCTTGACAGCGCTCAGGCTGCGGAACCGCCAAAGGTGGTCGCCAGCATCAAGCCGCTCGGCGCCCTGGTCACCGGCGTCATGGCCGGCGTCGCGAGACCGACCCTACTGGTTTCCGGCTCAGCGTCGCCACACGACTATGCGCTCAAGCCCTCGGATGCCGAAGCGATCGAGACGGCGAGACTGGTGTTCTGGATGGGCCCTTCGCTCGAAGGTTTCCTGGCGCGGACGCTCGAGGCCCAAGGCCGCCCCTCGGTCCGCTTCGATCAGCGGCTAGGGGCATTGCTTCTGCCGCTCCGACTTGCTCCCGCGCTCGATCCCGCCTCGGACCGCCATGCCGAGACCGGGCACAGTCACGACCGCGCGGAATCGGCTGGAGCATCCCTGCCCGACCTTCACGCTTGGCTTGACCCGACGATCGCGGCCGCCATGGTCGAGATCATCGCCCAGGAACTGGCGGTGGCTGACCCCGAACGGGCCGCGCGCTACGAGGCAAACGCTGCCGCTCTAAAGACGCAGCTCGCCGCGCTCGACGCAGAGCTCGCAGCCAGCCTGGCGTCGATCCAGGACCGCCCCTTCGTCGTGTTTCACGACGCCTACCAGTATTTCGAACGCCGCTACGGGCTGAACCGCATCGGCGTTCTGGCGATCCACCCCGAGGCACCACCCGGCGCACGGCACCTCGCCGCGCTCCGCGAAGTGATCGCCGAGCACGGTGCCGTCTGCGTGTTTGCCGAGCCGCAATTCGAGCCCAAACTTATTCGCGCTTTGGTCGAAGGCAGCGCCGCGCACACCGCCACCCTAGACCCACTTGGGGCTGAATTAGCTGAGGGAGCAAATAGTTACACGGCTTTATTGCGAAACCTCGCGACCTCGCTCAGGGCGTGCCTGCTCGGCTAAGAGAACCTCATGGCCGGCGCGCTGAGGTCATGCCTAAGTCAAGTCGTGATCACGTCCAAAGGGCCTTCGGAACGGCCAAGCCTAGAGCAAGCAGAGCATTTCAACAGCTTAAGCGCCCCCGGCGACTGTGATGTCGAACACACAGTGTCTGCTTGGCCCATAAGGATTTCTTAATCTATCTAGGCAGGAATTGTTTAAGTTTCCTAAAGGCATTTGTTAGTTTGGTCCGAGCACGAATCGAGTTGATACGAAGCCGTCGCGGCATTCGACGTTTGCGACCTAAGGTCGAACGGGCGCGGCAACCCAGGAACGGCGCACGATGTCGAAGATCCTCATTATCGATGACCGGGTCACCAACCGGCGCATTCTGTGCAAGCTCGCTGGCGAACTGGACTCCGATGTCCAGGTCGAAGCCTTCGCCGATCCGACGGAGGCCTTGGCGTGGTTGGACGCCGGCGGCGCCGACTTGATCATCACTGATTACAAGATGCCAAACATGGACGGGGCGGCCTTCATCGAGGCGGTGCGCCGCTTGCCGCATTGCGTCGACGTGCCAATCGTCGTTGTCACCGCATACGAGGACAGGGAATATCGTTATTCGGCGCTGAACTCGGGGGCGACTGATTTCCTGCTGAGCCCGGTCGATCACGAGGAATTCCGGGCACGCGTCCGCAATCTTCTAACCATGCAGCGCCAGCGCCAGCTGATTCGCCGGCGCCTCGAGCAGCTCGAGACCAGCCTCGAGAAAAGCAATCGCCTGCATCGTTCCGCCCTGCGTGAGAGCGAAGAAAAGCTGCGCCTCGTGATCAACGCGGTGCCGGCGATGATCAGTGTCGTGAATACCGAGCACCGTTACGTCTTCATGAACAACTTCCAGGCTTGGCTGCTCGGCATCGATCCAAGCGACGCGACGAACCGCACCGCGGAAGATCTGCTGGGGTCGGACTACGCGCAGCGCAGTCACGCGCTCGACCGCCAGGTCCTCGAATCCGGCCAGTCAGTGCCGCCCTATGAAGAGAATTTCGTCGACGCGACGGGACGCACGCGAACCTTGCTGACCACAAAGGCGCCGCTCCGCGATACTTCGGGCGACGTGCGCAATATCGTGACGACGTCGATCGATGTTACCGAACGGAAACAGACTGGCGTCGCCCTGCAAGAACAGCGCAATTTTCTGCGCACGGTGCTCGACGTCAATCCGAATTACATTTTCGCGCTCGACCAATTCGGTAGCTTCTCCCTGGTCAACAACGCGCTGGCCGGCGCATTTGGCACGAACGCTGACAAGATGCTCGGGGCCAAGCTGACGGACTTTTCCCCGGTCGTCGCCGAGGGTGAAATATTCGTGGCGGATTGCGCGACCGTCCTGAACGACAACTTGGCTCGGCTCGACGTCGAGCGACGTTTCACCGACTATGACGGACAGCCGCACTGGCTCCAGGTGGCCTATGTGCCGCTGGCCAAGGTGGCGGGTCGGCAAACCAAGGTGTTGGCCGTCTGCACTGAGATTACGGCGCTGAAGGATGCCGAGGCGTCAATGCGCGAGGCGAAGCTGGCCGCCGAAACGTCGAACCGCAGCAAGGCGAATTTTCTCGCCAATATGAGCCATGAACTTCGCACGCCGCTGAACGCGATCATCGGTTTTTCCGAGATGATCTCCGGGCAGGTGCTTGGGCAGGTTGAAATTCCCAAATACCGCGAATACGCCACCGACATACAGGCCTCCGCCTCGCGTCTCCTCGCGATCATCGGCGACATTCTCGACCTCTCGAAGATCGAAGCCGGGCAGATCACGCTCTACGAGTCCGACGTCGACGTGCGAGCAACGATCGAACGGATCACGGCGAATTCGTTTGAACGGGCCCAAGCCAATGATATCGAGATTGGCCTTGAGATCGCGCCGAATTTGCCCTTGTTGCGCGCCGATCCGCAGCGGATCAGTCAGGTGATGGATAACATCCTGTCAAACGCGCTCAAGTTCACGCCGCCCGGCGGGCGGGTCACGGTGTCGGCGAGCACCGCGCCCGACAGCTCGCTTCACGTGTCGATCTCGGATTCAGGAATTGGGATGGACGAGGCCGAGATTCCGGTGGCGCTGACGCATTTCGGGCCGATCGAGCAATCGATGACCCGTTCCCACGAGGGCACGGGCCTTGGGCTGCCGCTTTCGGTCGCATTCCTAAATATGCACGGTGCGCGTATGGACATCACGAGCCGCAAGGGTTTCGGCACGACAATCGCCATTCTATTTCCGCCGGAGCGCAGTATCTGGCACGATGCGCGTCAGGCCATGTAGGCAGGGAGGTAGGCGGCTCGTTCGCTCGCGGACGCAGCACTGAGCCTTTGTCGCAAATGACAACATTTGGTCAAGAGAACAACCCCGCCAACGCCGGGTCGGGGAATGGCGACTCGCCCCGCCGGTGCGGTCGACTGGCGGCCCTTCGGTCTCGCGTGGCCGCGATGCGGGTTGGCCTTCGCGCCCGATCTGATTCCGAGCATGAGCAAATCATGCTTCGGCTTGTTTTCGCTGCCATTATTTCTGTCTATCTGGCTGCCTGGGGCTTCGTCGAGGGCTTCGGCCCAACCATAAGGCTACCGGGCTACGTGACAGCCGGCGGTGCGATCGCCGCACTCGGCCTGTTGGTTCATTTGCTTTACCGACCGGGGCCTTCCTGGCCGCGCCGTCTCTTGGCGATGGCGCTCGACGCGGCGACCCTTTCCGCGTTCCTTCATTTGGGCGATGAACATACCGCCGCGTGGTACCCGGTTTATCTATGGGTGACGCTCGGCAATGGCTTCCGCTATGGCCGGAAGGCGCTCTTGATATCGGGCCTGATGAGCCTGACTGGGTTCGCCTATGTCGTGATGTTCACGCCGATTTGGCAGGGCCACGCCGAATTGTCGGTCGGCCTGGTCGTGGCTTTGATCGTGATCCCGGCCTACGCCTCGGCATTGCTGAAGAAGCTCAATGCCGCCCACCGACAAGCCGAGGAGGCCAGCCAAGCAAAGAGCCGCTTCCTCGCCAATATGAGCCACGAGTTGAGGACGCCGCTCAACGCGATCACGGGCATGACCGATCTCATGCTCTCGACCCGTCTCGACCGCGAACAGCTCGACATGACGACCACGATCAAGACGTCGGCGCGCGCCTTGCTCGGCCTGATCAATGAGATCCTGGATCTCGAAAAAATCGAAGCCGGCAAGATGACCCTTCGGGTCCGCGAATTCGATTTGCATCGCATGCTGGCGGCCGTTCATTCGATGCTGGATACGCAGGCCACAGGTAAGCATCTTCGCTTCGGCCTTCACGCCGACCCATCGGTGCCCTATCGGCTGAAGGGTGACGATCAGCTGATCCAGCAGGTGTTGGTCAATTTGACCGCGAACGCGATCAAGTTCACCGATTCGGGCGATGTGACGATTGCCGTGAGCGAAGCTGCGGCCGGCAATCCGAGTCATACGACACTGCGCTTCGAGGTCAGCGACACCGGCATTGGCGTGCCGCCGGAGATGGCGTCGCGCATTTTCGAGAGTTTTGCTCAGGGCGATCAAACCATCGTGCGTCGCTTTGGCGGGACCGGCCTCGGCCTCGCGATCGCCAAACAAATCGTCACGTTGATGGGTGGCGAGATTGGCATGCGTCCGCGCCTGGGCGGCGGCAGCACGTTTTGGTTCACCGTCGAAAGTGAGCGCCTGATAGCACCGCGGGTCGAGGGCGTGTTCCGCGGCGCTACGGCGAGCGTGCTGGTTATCGCGGGCGATGACGCGGAACGCGAATCGCTTGTCGGCGAAATGCGCCGGTTTGGGCTTACGGCCCGGGGCGTCGGCCAGGCGGCGCGCGCGGTTATTCAAATCCGGAACCGCCCTCGTGAAGAACGCCCTGACATCGTGTTGCTCGATGAGCGGAGCGCCGGAGCGGACGCCGCGGCCTTCGGCGCGTTGTTCGGGGGCGACGAGCACGCCGATGAGCTCGCCATTGTGGCGATCGGTCCGCCCCTGCCAAACGCCCTTCTGCCGTCCGGTAGCGACACGAACTGCCTCACCCGCGTGAGCGACCCGCGCAATGAAACTGAGCTTGCCGCGGCGCTCAACCTCGCGCTTGCGTTCAGCGGGGCTGAATTGAGAGCGGATGCCGCGGCGTCGCACGCGTTCGAGCGCCGGCGCCGCCTTAACGTTTTGGTGGGCGAGGACAATCGGGTCAATCGCAAGGTTATCGCAAAGATCCTTGAGCGCGCCGGCCACCACGTGACATTGGGCGAGACCGGGGAGCAGGTTCTCGATCTGCTCGAAGCACGCAAGTTCGATGTCGTTCTGATGGACGTCAACATGCCGGAGATGTCCGGCTACGACGTCACCAAGATCTTCCGCATGTCCGCTCCGGAAAAGCGCCACATTCCGATCATCGCCCTGACCGCGGACGCGACGCGGGAGGCCCAGCAACTCAGCGAAGAGGCGGGCATGGATGCCTATTTGACCAAGCCGATCGAAGCTGAACGCCTGCTCCAGACGATCGACACGTTGGTTAACGCGGGCGGCCAGACCGACTCTCGTCCGGCGGTGGCCGAACGGGCGCCAGCCAAGCCGCCGGCGCGGCAGTCGGTTCACGAGCTTTCGCGCCACCCCCGCTTCCAGATCGTCTCGGAGCCGGCCATCGACGTATCCGTGCTCGACGATCTCATCGTGCTCGGCGGCAATCGGGCCTTTTTTGAAGAGCTGGTCGACGATTTCCTGGTCGACGCCACATCGCTGATCTCGGAGATGCGCGAGTCGGCCAATCTGAAGCGGGTCGCTCGCTTCAAGGACAATGCCCATGCGCTGCGTAGTAGCGCCGCAAATCTCGGGGCAATGCGCCTGCACCGTCTCTTGCTTAGCGTTCGCGACCTATCCGGGGCGGAGTTCGAAAGTCGCGTGGCAGAGACGATGCAGGCGATCAGCGAAGAGTTCGAGCGGGTTCGCGCCTTCCTCGCCGACTATCTTAAATCGACGAGGGCGGCCGCGCGTCCGGTCATGTGAGCGTCCGGCCCGTTGCCGGAATAGCGAATCTGAGAGCGGGCCAGGCGCTGCATCTTCCTTAGGTTGGACGAATCGAGTTCTAACGCGGCGTCGACCCAGACTGTGACGATGTCGGTCAGTTCCTGATACGTCACCGGGCTGAAGCGCCGCCGCACCTTGTAGAGCGCCCGATGCGCCGTGAAGTGCCGGGCATGCCGGTCGATGTAGGCATAAACGCCGGACCGACCCTCGCCATTCGGCACAACGACGTCAACGACACCGAGCTCTTTGAGTTCGCCGGCGGTGTAGATCTTGCCGGAAAAAATCATCGCCTCGGCGCCCGCGACGCCGATCCGGCGAGCGAGAAAGCTGTAGGCGCCCATGCCGGGGAACAAATTGAATAGCACTTCCGGCAGTCCGAAACGTGCCTTCTCTTCGGCAATGATAAGATCGCTCGAGAGCGCGGCCTCGAACCCGCCGCCCAGCGTCTCGCCCTGGCATAGCGCGATGGTCACGATCGGCAAATCGAGCTTGTTTGCGTTCTGGTAGCAAATATCGACACAGGCTCGCGCGTAACGCAGCAACCCCGCCCGATCTTTTCGATCGACCAAATGGCAGATCAAGCCAAGATCGCCGCCAAGATTGAAGACCTCCGGTCGCTCCGACGCCCAGGCGAGATAGCGGAAGGGCGGCGCGCCGACCCCGGCATAGCGTGCCTTGACCCGCTGCTGGAATGCTTGTACGTCGCGCAACAGCTTAGGCGTAAAGCTCGGGCGCTCCCGATGCTTCTGCTTGCACCACAGAAGCTCGACGTCGCGATCAAGCTCGAAGCTAAGTTCCTCGTAGGCCGATTCAACCGGTTCAGCCTTCAGGTCGGCCACCTCATAAAGCGGTTTGAGCCGATCGATATCCGCCCGATCACAGAGCCCTGATGATGAAACATCGCCGTTCATGCGAAGAAACGCTGATTCGTCCATGATGACCTCCGCCCTAACGATATGTACGCCTGCTTGTTCAAGTTCTTCCGCAGGTATCGCAGGAAATCCTACGCGAGCCCAAGTCGAGAGGCAACCGGAGCGATTGGTCCGGCCTTGGCGTTTACTGGCCATCTCGCGCGGCCCCAATATTGTCACAGCCGCGTGCGTCAGCTACCCACCAGCCTCTTCTAACGCCACCAGGTTCCCCCCTTCATGACCGGCAGCGCGGCGTTTTTTGGCGCGAGCACAGCGGCGCTTTGGGGCGTCTCCGATGTCGTCGCGCGCTTTTCGGGGCGCTCGGCCGGTGTTCTGGTCACGACCTTGGCCATGCTGGTCGTCGGCTCGGTGTTGCTGGTCACCTACACGCTCGCGGCCGCGGAGCCGATTGATTGGCGTCCCGACGGGTTTTGGTTGATCGCGCTCTCCGGCGCTGGGACGGCCTTCGGCACGCTGCTGATCTTTTCCGCGCTGACACGCGGACCGGTCTCCCTCGCCTCGCCGACCGTGGCCAGCTATCCGGCGATCACGGTGCCGCTATCGGTTGCGCTCGGCGCACGGCCCGATCTCATTCACTGGCTCGCCATGGTAGCGACCATGATTGGCGTCTGGCTGGTGGCACGCGCGGTCCGCGGCAAGGCAGAAATAGCCCTGCCGGACTATGAGCGCGGCAATGTCCGGCGTACGCTCATCCTCTCGATCGGCTCGGCCGTTCTCTTCGCGGTCGCCATCCTAGCCGCCGACCTCGCGGTCGAGCGCTATGGCTGGCTCCAAACCCTGATCGGCTCGCGCCTGATCGGCGTCGTAATTCTTATCGCGACAATGCTCGCGCGGCGCGTGCCGATACAGCCAATTCCGGCGCGCGCCTGGCCGTTGCTGCTCATCCTCGGCGTGCTCGATACCTCGGGCCACGCGCTGCTCTATATCGGGCTCAGCCTGCCCAATGGCGAATTCGCGGTCGTGGCGAGCGCGGCCTATACCGGCGTGACGACTTTGATCGCGCGGCTCTTCCTGCGCGAGCCCGTCTCGTCGACCCAGTGGCTTGGCATCGGCGCCATCATCGCTGGCGTTGCCGCGCTTTCCTGGTTTGGTTGAGTGCCGGCGTGGGCCGCAGGCCCAATTGTCACAGCGACACCCCGGAGGAAAAGCACCATGGCCGACCCGATCCTGATCGAGATGCATGGCGAAATCGCTCTCCTTACCCTCAATCGGCCGGAAGCGCGGAACGCAGTCAATTTCGAGGTCATGGACGCGTTCGACGACACCCTGCCCCGATTGAACGCCGATCCTGGGGTGCGCGGCGCGGTGCTGACCGGCGCCGGCAGCCAGGCCTTTTCGGCCGGCATGGATGTCAAGGTCGCGGCCGGGTTCGATGCTGAAGCCGCCGCGCGATGGATGAGGCGCACGAAACTCTTTTTCTCGACGCTGCGCCATTTCGATAAGCCGCTGGTCGCCGCGGTGAACGGAGTCGCGGCCGGACTGGGCTATCAGATCGCGCTCCTTTGCGACGTTCGCGTCGGGCATGACGGCGCCCGCATGGGTCAGCCTGAGATCAATGTTGGTCTTGCCAGCATCATCGGCGCGCACCTCATGGGCCTTTCGCTAGGCCATTCGCGTACCGTCGAGTTGACGCTTTCAGGCCGGCTGATGGCTGGTGCCGAGTGTCAGGCGCTCGGCCTGTTCCATCGGCTGGTCGAGGCCGACCAGGTGGTCTCACAGGCGCTCGACCTCGCGCGCACGCTTGGCCAAAAGCCACCCAACGCCATGCGCCTGACCAAACAGCGCTTCCGTGAGGCCACGCAAGCCGCGTTCGACGCCACATTCGAGGCCGGTGCACATTTCCAGGCTGAAGCCTATGCGAGCGGCGAGCCACAACGAGTGATGGCTGCCTTCATTGCCGAACGCGGCAAGCGCTAGCAGCCTGCCCGCACGTTCAGCCCGAGCCGAACTCCTTGGACCGACGTACCGCGGCAACGCCGGGCAGGCGCTTTATTTCGTCGATCAGTCGCGCCGGGCCACGGCCGAGAACCATCAGGAACCGATCGCGTCGCTCGATCTCGCCAAGGCCGAGCGCACTGAGCTTGGCGACGAAGCCCTCGAAGCCCTCGCTCGGTGTCGCGGCCAGGCGTATGGTGATCTCGATCGGTTCGGTCTCGGCCACAGCCGTGTTTCCCTACAGCGCCCGGCGCACGATCGCTAGATCGGCGATTGGGCCAGTCCCTTGCCGACATCGCGCGGCGGCTGCTTGATCGGCGCGACAAGCTGAAGCACGCGCGCCCATAGCGCCCAGCCACGATATTTCTTGTCGGATTGCGCGATCAACGCAGCGATCCCGGCGACATGGGGCGAGGCCATGCTGGTGCCGCTCATCGTCGCATAGCCGCCGCCCGGCTTGCACGACATGATCCCAACACCCGGCGCGGCCAGGTCGACCTCCTGACCCGGATTGATGCCGCCGCACGAGAAGAGCGCCGGCCTGAACGCGGGATCGATCGCACCGACCGCCAGGATCGACCGGCAATTCGCCGGCGCGCCGATCGGCGCGATCATGCCGAGATGGCGCTTGCTCTCATTGCCCGCCGCCGCGATCACCAGCGTACCGGCATCGAGACAAATCTGCCCGACGTGCTCGTAGTCATCGTCCGGCTGCTCGCCGGGGCGCACGCGCGAGCCGAGCGACATGTTAATCACCTGGCAGCCCTGATCGACCGCCCAATCCATCCCGGCGAGAATCGAGCGCTCGGTGCCGAACCCGTCGTCGCCAAGGACCTTGCCGGAGTAGATCTCCGCCTCATAGGCGACACCGTAGCGCTGCACGACGGCCCGGCTTGGCGTTCGCGGCCCGCACGCCGTTCCGGTCACATGCGTGCCGTGACCGTGCGTGTCGCCCGCCACGCTCTTGCTCGCAAACAGTTTTTTGACAATGGCACGGCCCTTGAAATCAGGGTGCGTGTCGTCGAGGCCGGTGTCGAGGATGGCGACCTTGATGCCCGCGCCGGTCAGCTTGGTCAGCGGCGCCTTGATCACGTTGATGCCCCAGGTCACGCCGCCGCCGACCATCGGCGCGACCGCCTCGCCCGCGCCTTCGGCGCCGATGTCGCCACCGACACCGCCGAGCAGGCGATCGGCCATCGCCATGACGGCGTCGCGATAGCCTCTGATGTAATCGCGACCGAAACCATCCTGCGCCGCGAAAGCGACGGCCGCATCGTCATCCGCCGCGTCGCTCGGCATGCCGAGCGCGCGGAAGGTGCGTTCGGCGCGCGAGCCGATGATGGTCCGCGCTTCCATCGCCGCGCTGACCATTGGGTTGACACGCTCGGGCGTCTCGCGCACGACGGCGAGGCCGAAGCGCTCGAAATACTGCACATCGGCGCCGCCAAGATCGTTGGGTACCGCCGCGGCGGCGCGAAACTCGCTCGACGAGGCGACCCGGAATCCGGCCGAGGCGACACGCTTGATGCCAGCATTCCCGGCGTCGGGATTGAACCGGATCACATAGCCAAGACGCGGCGGTGCCGTTGTTGCCTCCGCCGAAGCGCTCTTGCCGTTTCGTGACACTGGCATGACGTCCCCCTCTTTCCTGATGGCCACGCGTCGCCGCGCGCGCTCCATTCTATATCGAGCTCATAGCAAGCGTCCGATGACAAAAGTAGGGGTTCCTATCGTTCCGTCTCCTTAGGCGGCTCGGGGGGCTTGCCGTCGCCCCCGCCCGAGCTGCCGCCATCGAAGATCGAGAACAAATTCCTCAGGAACCCCGGCGCGATCGCGGCGAGCGGGTTGACCGTGATGGTCGGCTCCTCGAGCGGCCCGCGCACGGTATAGGTCGCCGCGAAAATTCCGCCGCCCTCCTCGCCTCCGGTCAGAATGTCGCCGATCAACGGAATATTGCCGAGCGCGCTGTTGACCGAGTAGGCCGGCACGATCGTGCCCCTCAGATCGGTCTCCTCGTTGCGGAGATTGACCGTTCCGCTGCCAGTGATGCCGAGCGCCGAGCCGGCGGTCTTGGCGTCCTTGATGGTGACCAGGTCGTCGAGCACGGTAAACGGCATGTAGAATTGGTCGAAGGATAGGCCTTCGCCGCTCAACACGTCACCGATGCCGGTGAGCGAGGCAAACGCCAGTATGTTGGCAAGCGAGGGGGCGTTGCGGACTTTGTACTCGTCGATCTGGACGGAACCCTCGACCGGCTCGCCCTCCAGATCGTCGAAAATCGTCGCTTCAAGGTGGAGCCGGCCGCCGATCGCGTTGTCATAGATGTCGAAGGCGCGCGCGACCGAGCCGGCGTCTTCCGATTGCACGATCAACCGGCGCCGGCCGCCGTCAGGCTCGAGCCTGAGCCTCAGCGGCGCGCCGCTGGTCAGCGTGCCTTCGAGATAGGCGGTGCTCAAGCCCTCGCCGTCGAATACGATGCGCGCCCGCGTTGCGGTCAACTGCTGATCGGCGCGCGTGATCAGGCGCTTGACGGCAAGGTCGAGTTCGAGATCGGTGACCGGCTGTTCGCCCTTCCGCATGATGTCCCTGAGATAGGGCCGCACGTCGAGGCTCTCGCCGCCGACCTGAATGTGCAGCGGCCCCTTGCGGTCGGCCGAGGGCGTAATGCGCACGCTGGCATCGGTCTGGCCGAGCAGCATGCGCGTGACGTTGACCTGCTTCAGGCCTCCGAGCGAAGGGTCGAGCGTCGCGCTGCCCTCGAAACGCGCATCCTTGGCTTGTAGCGTAAAGTTCTCGATTTCGACGCCCCCCTGCTTGGGCAAATCGAGTTCGAGCGCGAGGTTGGCCGCCATCCCCTCGGGCTTTGACCAATAGAGCTCCGGGAGAGCCAGGGTCGCCTGCTGTAGATCCAGCACGGCGCTTGCCTGGCGCCTGAGGCGGTCGATGTCGGTATAGCGCAGCACGGTCGGCAAGGGGCCGCTCAGATAGGGCGCGAGGTCGATGCCGAATTGTTGCCGGGCCGCGTCATCGAGCGTCAGCGAAACCTCGTAGCGGCTCAAGAACGACGCGCTCTTGCCGAAATTCTCGCGCCAACTCACCTCGGCCGGCACACCCTCGATCTTCAAGGTGCCGGTCGCATCCATCCCGCTCTCGGAATCGACCGAAACCCGGAGTATGCCCTCGCTCGTCTTGAAGCCCGGAATCAGACCATCGACCGCAAGCCCTTCGATCCTCGCGCTGGCGGTGAGCGCGATCTCCTCCGCCTTCAGACGCTTGAGCAAGAGGAATTGTGCGCCCAAATCGGCACGCATCTGGCCGGCAACCTGACTTGGCTTCAAGCCGACCTTCTTCAAATAGCCGAGCCGCGGCGCATCGAGCATCTCGAGCGCGGCGCGCGCGGCCCCCTCGAGTGAAACAAGCACGGTAATCGACGGCCGATCCTCGGTCGTCAGATCGCGCATTTCGGCGCTCGCCGACGCCGCGCGCAACTCGCCCACCATGCCATCGCGCATGGTAACCGTCATGGTCAGGCCATCGGTGCGGCCTTCGCCGTCCACGCCGGTGACCTTGGGCAGCGTATCAAGGTAGTTGAGCGTAACGTCGGTGAACGCGTAGTCCAAGGCGAGCTCGCCCGGCCGCAGGCGATTGAAGCCGCCGGGCGCAAGCCGACCGGGCGGCAGTTTCAAATCGGCCGTCATGCGGTGCATGACGCCGGCGCTCGCGTTCGCGACGATCCAGTCACGCCCCCCGGGCGCGACGCCTTCGGGCCAAAAGCGCTTGAAGTCCTGGAGCGGCAGATCGAGCAGAACCAATTGACCGTCAACGCTGGCGCCCTCCGGCGCCTGGTCAATCAGGCCGGCGAAGGTCATCGACGGACCGCCTAAATCCAGGAACAGATCATCGACGCGAAGTTGCGTGCGGTCCGCGTTGATCTCGCCGCGCGCCCGTCCGGCGGTGATGTCGAGCGTCTCCGGCATGACCCCGGCCAAACTGAGCCGGCCGCTATTGGCCGAGAGGTTGAATTTGGTCTGCCCGATGCGGCCGTCGTCACCGAGCGTAACCGCGACCTCGCCGGAGAGCGGCAGATCGATTGCCATCAGACCATCGAGCCGAGGCACCACCGCCGCCAACCGCGCGGGCGTAAGATCGACGATGCGCAGGCGGCTCGCGATCGTCCCACTGTCGCGATCGTATACCGCGTCGCCGGAGATCGGCAGGTCGACGTCGCCGACCCGCGCCACAAGATCAACCCGGCCAAGAATACCGCGCGGATCGCGACTCAATACGATGTCGGCCTTGGGCGCCTGAACGATCAGGCCAAGCTCCTCGTCCTCGAGTGTGATATCGGCCCCGCGCACGCTGACTTCGCGCAAAAGACCGAGCGGCTTGTCGGGGTCGCGCGGCGCGATGACGCCGCCCAACAGGCTGCCGAAGGCCGGATCGCTCGGCCCGCTTGCTTTAGCCTCGCCGAAGCCGAAGCTGACCGAGCCGTCGAGCGCCCGGTGCATGAACACTTGGGGTCGCAACAGTTCGATGACAGTCGGCGCGACCCGGCCGCGCAGGAGCTGAAGCCCGCTCAAGCCAAGCGAGAGTTCGGGCACCGTGCCGAGCAAGCCCCCGCCGGCATCCTTGATTTTCACGTCGCGCACCAGGATATCGAGCGAGCGGTCCCAGCCTGCCCAGGTCAGGATGGTGTCGGAAAATTCGACGCGATAGGACATGTCCTCGGCCTCGAACGCCTCGGCCAAATAGGGCGAGAGGAAGCCGAGCGACACCGGACCCGCCGAAAGCCGCCACGCCACAACGGTGAATACGATCGCCAGGCTGCCAAACAGCGCGGCCAGCACTCGAATTCCGAGCTTGATTGCCCTTGTCATGAGGGGGCGGCTATGGTGCCTCTGCCGGCGTCGAAAGACCGCGATGGCGCGGCTCGGGCATTGTCATCAGACCTTTGAATGTCAGTCCTGCCCTTCATAACAGATATGGCGAGTCTGCCGAAGCCGGCCGATGCGGAGGCTGCGGCGCGCGGCATCGAGGCCTGGACCTCACGGCTCGCCGAGTCGCCGCTCGCTGGATTCGGCGCGGCGGCGGCGCACGATGCCGGTGGCCAAGCGTTATTGGCCGCGCTGTTCGGCAATTCGCCCTTCCTGGGCCAGGCGATGCTGGCCGAACCATCGGTGCTTCATGCCGCCGCCACGGACGGGCTCGAAACCAGCCTGCAACAAATCATCGACCGGCTGGCGGATCCCGCGATGACGGCATTGCCGCGGGCCGACCTTGCGTCCGCGCTGCGAAGCGCGCGACGCCGCGCGGCGCTCTTTATCGCGCTCGCCGATATCGCGGGCGCCTGGCAGGTCGAACGCGTCACTGGCGCGCTCTCCGCCTTCGCCGACGCGGCGATCAACGCGGCGCTCGCCCATGTGCTGCGCGAGGCGGCCGGCAACGGCCAGTTCAAGCCGCTCGACCCGGCGCAACCGCTGCAGGATTGCGGCGTTGTCGTCATCGGCATGGGCAAGCTCGGTGCGCGCGAGCTCAATTATTCGAGCGATGTCGATCTCATCGTGCTGTTTGACCCCGAGCGCGTTTCGCCACCGCCTGGCATCGACATCGGGCGCGAGATGCAGCGCATCGTGCGACGGTTCGTCGCCCTTCTCAGCGAGCGCACGCCGGACGGCTATGTCCTCCGCGTCGATCTTCGCCTCCGTCCCGATCCCGGCTCGACGCCACTCGCGATCTCGACCAATGCGGCCGAAACCTATTACGAGACGCTCGGGCAGAATTGGGAACGCGCCGCGATGATCAAGGCCCGGCCGGTCGCCGGCGATCTCGAGGCCGGCCACATCTTTGTCACGCGGCTGAAACCCTATGTCTGGCGCAAGCATCTCGATTTCGCGGCGATCCAGGATATCCACTCGATCAAGCGCCAGATCAACGCGCACAAGGGCCACGAGGCAATCGCGCTGCACGGCCACGACATCAAGGTCGGGCGCGGCGGCATCAGGGAAATCGAATTCTTCGCCCAGACCCAGCAGCTGATCTGGGGCGGCCGCCTGCCCGAGGTGCGCATGGCCGCGACCTGCCCGGCGCTGCGCGCGCTCGCGGCGGCCGGCCGCACCGAGACCGACGCCGTCGAGGAGTTGATCGCCGCCTATCGGTTCTTGCGCCGGCTCGAACACCGCATACAGATGGTGGCGGACGAGCAGCGGCACAACCTCCCCCTCGACGAGCCTGGCTTCGGCAGGATCGCCCGTTTCATGGGCTATGACGACCCGCGCGCCTTTGGGGCGGAGCTGACCGGGCATCTTGAGCGCGTCGAGCGGCGCTACGCCGCGTTATTCGAGGATGCGCCGGCGCTTGGCTCGGGCGAAGGCAATCTCGTCTTTACCGGAACCGAGGACGACCCCGACACCTTGCACACCCTTGGCTCGCTCGGCTTCGCCGAGCCCTCGCCGATCGCCGCTTGCATCCGGGGTTGGCACCACGGCCGCATCCGCGCCATGCGCTCGACCCGTGCCCGCGAACTCCTGACCGAATTGACGCCTGCGCTCTTGCGCGCCCTCGGCCAGACCGCGAACCCCGATGCCGCGTTCATGAAATTCAACGAATTTCTCTCGAATCTGCCGGCCGGCGTGCAGCTCTTCTCCTTATTCTACTCGAATCCTGGACTGCTCGGCGAGGTCGCCGAAGTCATGGGCAGTGCGCCGCGTCTCGCCGAACAACTCAGCCGCCGGCCGGGTCTGCTCGAGGGCATGTTGACCGGCGATTTCGACGCCGCCCTGCCGCCTTGCCTGAGCCTCGTCGCGGAGCTCGATCGGCTTCTCGCCAACGCGCAAGACTTCCAGGACATGCTCGATCTGGTCCGCCGTTTCGTGCACGACCGGCAATTCCAGGTCGGCATGCAGCTTCTGCGCATCAAGGTCGGCGCCCCGGCCGCGACCGCGATGCTAAGCGATATAGCCGAAGCTGCGCTTCTGGCGCTTCTGCCACGGGTCGAGGCCGAGTTCGCACGCAGCCATGGCGTAGTGCCCGACGGCTCGCATGCCGTGCTCGCGCTCGGCAAGCTCGGTTCGCGCGAACTGACGTTCGAGTCCGATCTCGATCTCGTCTTTGTTTACGATACCCCGCACGGTCTTGACGCCATGTCGGACGGCGAGCGGCCGCTTGCCGCGAGCCAATATTACGCTCGTCTCAGTCAGCGGTTGGTCGGTGCGGTCACGGCCATGACGCCGGAGGGCCGGCTCTATGAGATCGACACGAGGCTTCGTCCGTCCGGCAGCGCCGGGCCGGTCGCCTCGGAAATCGGCGCCTATCTGCGCTACCAATTCGAAGCCGCCTGGACCTTCGAGCACATGGCATTGACCCGCGCGCGCGTCCTGGCCGGCTCGCCGGCGCTGGCGCGAAGGCTTGACGACGGTATCAAAGCCGTGCTGACCCGCCCACGCGATCTCGACCGTCTCGCCGTCGATGTTGCCGATATGCGCACTCGCGTCGAAGCCGAGCGCGGTACCAACAATCCGTGGATGATCAAGCATAGCCGTGGCGGCCAACTCGATGTTGAGTTCATCGCGCAATATCTTTTGTTGCGCGAGGCACCGACCCATCCGACCGTGCTGACTCGCTCCGCGGCCGATGCCTTCGAACGCCTCGCCAAGGTGGGCGCCATCAGCGCCGACGAAGCGCGCGCGCTCGTCGGCCTGACGCACTTCTTCCTTGCGCTTCAGGTTGTCTTGAGACTGACCGTTGGCACGGCACGCGAAGAGGCCCGCTTCCCCGTCGGCGTGCGCCAGGTCTTGGCGCGCTCGACCGGCATGGCCGAATTCGGCGCGGTCAAGCGCCGTCTGATCGACGCACAAGCCTATGTCCGCGCCTATTTCAATCGTAGCATCGAGCGCCCGGCGGCGGCGGCGCGCCACCGCCTCAAGGCGCTCGCGCAGACAAGGGAGACCGAGGAATGAGCAAAGCACTCGAAGAAGGCAGCAAAGCACCGGATTTCACCGCGCCGACCGATGGCGGT
This sequence comes from Rhizobium sp. Q54, assembly GCA_945892755.1. Lineage (GTDB taxonomy): Bacteria > Pseudomonadota > Alphaproteobacteria > UBA828 > UBA828 > SHWC01. The sequence goes on from CAMDDO010000015.1 coordinate 36,812, forward strand.
GGCAAACTGAAGCTCTCAAGCCTGAAAGGCCAGAAGGTCGTGCTCTATTTCTATCCGAAGGACGATACGCCCGGCTGCACCAGCGAGGCCTGCGGCTTTCGCGACAATTTGAAGGCCTTCAGCAAGATCGACGCCGCGATCGTCGGCGTCTCGAAGGACAGCGAAAAGAGCCACGACAAGTTCAAGGAAAAATACGAACTGCCCTTCACGCTGGTGTCCGACGCCGACGGCAGGATTTGCGAGGCCTATGGCACCTGGGTCGAGAAGAGCATGTATGGCCGGAAATATATGGGGATCGAGCGCGCCACCTTCCTGATCGATGAGAAGGGCGTGGTGCGTAATATCTGGCGCAAGGTCAAGGTCACCGGCCATGTCGACGAGGTGCTCGTAGCGGCCAAGGCGCTGTGAGCGCCCCTTCTAATGTTCTGCCTGCTTCGCTGGCCGAAGCGGCACGCGTTGTTCTGCTGAGCGCCGAGCCGACCGACAAGTGCAAGGCCGCGCGGCGCTTCGCCGATGCATGGAAAACCGGCGCGATCAGCACCATTGGTCACGCAGAAATGCCGTCGCGCCCGGCCCGACCAACGCGCCCCCTTCTGTTACCGCCGCGCGACATGCCAAGGCGGCGCAAGGGCGGCTTCAAGGGACGCGTCGCGCTTTTGCACGCCATCGCCCATATCGAGCTCAATGCAGTCGATCTCGCCTGGGACATCATTGGGCGCTTCACGCACGAACCAATGGCGCCGCGCTTTTATGACGATTGGGTCGCGGTCGCCGATGACGAAGCGCGCCACTTCGGCTTGCTCGCCGATCGGCTTGCCGCGCTTGGCGCCTCTTATGGCGATCTACCGGCACATGACGGCCTGTGGCAATCGGCGCAAAAGACCGCGCACGATGTGCTCGCGCGCCTCGCCATCGTGCCGCTGGTCTTGGAGGCGCGTGGGCTCGACGTGACGCCCGCCATGGCCACGTCGCTGCGCGCCGCCGGTGACGAAGAAAGCGCGGCGGTGCTCGATATCATCTACACCGAAGAAATCGGCCATGTCGCCGCTGGCTGGCATTGGTTCGAGGCGCTTTGCAAGGCGCGTGGCCTTGATCCCACCATCACATTCCGCGCCCTCGTGTCGCACTATCATAGCGGGCCGCCGAAGCCGCCATTCAACCACGAAGCGCGCGCCCGGGCCGGCCTTGCCCCCGCGTTCTACGAGATTTCTCCGGCCATCCTCGACGCTTGATTGCCGTCCCTCGCGACGAACGCTAGCTTGCTCCCCAATGACCGCCCACAAGGCGGCCCGATCAATAGGGGGGAACCAATGCCGTATCCGCGCCTATTTTCCGAATGGAAGATCCGCAATACCACGATCAAGAACCGGGTGGTGTTCCCGCCAACCTGCCCGACCTGGGTGACCGATCCGTGGAACGGCGTGTTCTTCGACATGGCGACGGACTATTACGCCGAGCGCGCCAAGGGCGGCGTCGGCCTGATCATCATCGGCGGCACGCACGTGCACCCCTCCTCGATCAGCGCGCCGCTGCTGATGCCGCAGCTCTTTGACGACCGCAATATCGAGCCACTCGCAAAAATCGCGAAGGCGGTCCATGCCGAGGGCTGCAAGCTTGGCATTCAGCTTTGGCATTCGGGCGTGCGCGGCTTTCCGACCTATAAGCAGGCGCCGGGCTTCGACCCCGATGCGACCTGGTACACGCTCTCGCCCTCGCAGGTGCCCTTGGGTGAGTTCCCCGGCGCCTCGACGCCGAAGGTGATGGACGAGGACGAAATCGAGGAGATTCTCGAGGCCTATGGCGCGGCCGGACGGCGCGCCATTCAAGCCGGGCTCGATGGTGTCGAACTCCACCTCAGCCACGGTTATCTGCCCTGGCAGTTCCTCTCGCCGCTCTACAACAAGCGTACCGACCGCTGGGGCGGCTCTTATGAAAACCGCCTGCGCTTTCCGCTCGAGGCGCTGAAGCGCATTCGCAAGGGCATCGGCGACAAGCCGTGGCTCGGCTTCCGCATCAACTCGACCTCGTTCTGGCCTGGCGATCTGGAGATCGAAGACATCGAGAAGATCGTGCCCGATATCCAGAAGGCGGCCGATACCGACTATGTCAATGTCTCGGCCGGCGTGCATCACACCTTCATCCACACGCCGATGGAGTTTCAGGGCGGTTGGGAACGCGGCTATGCCCGCAAGATCCGCGCGGTCTCCAACAGACCGGTGCTGGCCGTGGGCCGCATCAATTCGCCGGACATCGCCGAGACCCTGCTTGAGGCCGGCGATGCCGATGCGATCTGCCTGGCGCGCCAGCTCTTCACCGACCCCTATTGGGCGAAGAAAGCGCAAGAGGGCAAGGCCGACGATATTCGCTCCTGCGTCGCGGCGAACTATTGTTGGAAGAGCGTGAGCCGCGGTGCGCGCATTCAGTGTGTCTATAATCCGGTGATCGGGCGCGAGCGCGAATGGGGCGAAGGCTCGCTCATTCGGGTCAAGCAACCGAAGAAGGCCGTCGTGATCGGCGGCGGCCCGGCCGGGCTCGAATATGCCCGCGTCGCCGCCGCGCGCGGCCACAAGGTGGTGGTGCTCGAAAAGGAATCGGAGACCGGCGGCCATGTGCGCTTGCAATCCTTGTTGCCGAGCCGCGCCGAATTCGGTGAGATCGGCCGCTGGTTGACCGATCAGGCGCGCAAGAACGGCGCCGAGATCAGGACCGACAGCCCGGTCGATGAAGACGGGCTTGATGCGCTTCTGGCCGACGAGAAACCGGATCATGTCGTGATCGCGACCGGCTCGAGCGTCTGCGTCGACGGCTTTCAGGGCTGGACCGCCGAGCCCATCAAGGGTTGGGAATCAGGCAATTGCATTGGCTGGGATGAAGTCGTGCTCGCGAAGCAGCGCGCCGCCGGCGTCTCCTTCCCCGGTCACGTCGTGGTGCTCGACGATATGTGCGATGTCGTGGCGCCCTTGACCGCGGTCGCCATGAAGGACGCGGGCGCCGCCTCGGTCACCTTGGTAACGCGCTGGCCGATGGTCGGCATGGAGACCATGCTCGACGTCTATTTCGACTGGATCATGCCGAAGCTCTACAAGGCCGGCGTGCGCCTATTGGTCGATCACTTCCCGCGCGCGGTCGAAGGCAACAAGATGACTATCTTCAACGTGCACCACGAAGAAGCGGTCACGACCATCCCTGCCGATTGGATCGTGATGGCGACGGGGCGGCGCTCGGAAAACGCGCTGGCCGATCTGGTCAAGGCCAAACGCATTTCGGTCGAGACCATCGGCGATGCCATCGCGCCGCGTTACACTTACGAGGCGGTCTACGAAGGCCACCGCGCGGCGCGGAAGTTGTAGATCGGACATCTCTCTATCGTCATGCCCGGGCGAAGACCCGGGCATCCAGTCCTCTTCAGAAAAGACTGGGTTGCCGGGTCAAGCCCGGCAATGACAATTTGTGTGAGGCCCGTTACGACCTCGCCTTTCCCTCGCCCGGCTCGCCGATCACGCCGACGCGTTGCGCCAAGGAGGCGGCCATGAAAGCATCGAGGTCGCCATTGAGCACGGCGGAGGGGTTGGTGCTTTCCTTGCCTGTGCGCAAGTCCTTCACGAGCTGATAGGGCTGCAACACATACGACCTGATCTGGTGGCCCCAGCCGATGTCGGATTTCTGGGCATTGATCGCCGCCGCCGCTTCCTCGCGTATCTGCAACTCGCGCTCATAGAGCCGCGCGCGCAACATGCGCATCGCCTCGGCCTTGTTCTTGTGCTGTGAGCGCTCGGCCTGGCACTGCACGACGATGCCGGTCGGGTTGTGGGTGATGCGCACCGCGCTGTCGGTCCGGTTGACGTGCTGGCCGCCCGCGCCCGAGGCACGATAGGTATCGATGCGGAGGTCCTTGTCGAGAATCTCGATCACAATGGTGTCGTCGATCACCGGGAAGACCCAAACCGACGCGAAGCTGGTATGGCGCCGCGCCGCCGAGTCATAGGGTGAGATGCGCACCAGCCGATGCACGCCGCTTTCGGTCTTGAGCCAGCCATAGGCATTGGCGCCCGACACCTTGACCGTGGCCGATTTGATGCCGGCTTCTTCGCCCGCGCTTTCTTCGATCCATTCGACCTTGTAGCCGTGCTGCTCGGCCCAGCGGATATACATGCGAAGCAGCATCTCGGCCCAGTCCTGCGATTCGGTGCCGCCGGCGCCGGCATGGACCTCGAGGAAGGCATCATTGCCATCAGCCTCGCCCGAAAGCAGGCCCTCAAGCTCGAGTTGCTTCGCCTTGATCTGGATATTGCGTAGGGTTTCAACCGCTTCGGCGTGGACCGCCTCGTCGCCCTCTGCTTCGGCGAGCTCGGCGAGCCCTAGAGAATCAGCCAGTCCGGTCTCAAGCTTGTGGTAGAGGCCGAGCGAGTTGTCGAGCCTGGTGCGCTCGCGCAGGATTTTTTGCGCGGCGGCGGGATCGCCCCAGAGGTTCGGGTCTTCCGCCCGCGCGTTCAGCTCGGCGAGCTTCTTGGTCGAGGCATCGACGTCAAAGATGCCTCCTCAGCAGTACCAGCGACTGCTCGATTTCCTGGGCGAGGGAAGCGACTTCGGCACGCATGGCGGGCGACTCCGAGTTGACCAAATATCGAAGTGGGATAGACCGCAAGCGCGCGGCCGTCGTCAAGTCAATAGAGCGCGCCGAGGCCTTCGTCGGGCGTTGCACCGCGGCCGCCCTCGGCCGGCCGGCCGGTGCCGCCTCCACTGTCGAACGCGCTGCTGCTTGGCTCCGTGCCGGGGCGGAATGCTTCGAGAATGATCTTCTCATCGCCCGGCCTCGGCAGCGCGCCGGTCTCGAGCGCGACGCGCACGAAGCGCACGCCGTTCGGCACGCGAAACGGCACGGCGGGCTTGTCCGCCAGCGCCTCGGCGATGAAGTCGCGGAAGATCGGCGCCGCGACGCGCCCGCCGGTCTCTTTCGAGCCCAGATTGCGCGGCGTGTCGAAGCCGACATAGGTGCCCACGACGAGGTCGGGCGAGAAACCGACGAACCAGGCATCGCGCTGATCGTTGGTGGTGCCGGTCTTGCCGGCGAGCGGAATGCCGAGCGAGGCGACCGCGCGCGCCGTGCCGCGTTGCACCACGCCTTCGAGCATCGAGACGGTTTGATAGGCGCTGACCGGATCGGCCACGGTCTCGCGCAAATCGGGCAGTGCTGGCGGCGCGCCAGCTTCGAAGCGCTCCGCCCGGCAACCCTCACACGGGCGCGCGTCGCGCCGATAAATCGTCAGGCCGGTCTTGTCCTGAATGCGCTCGATCACCGCCGGCTCGATCTTCTTGCCGCCATTGACCAGCATGGCATAAGCGGTGGTCAGACGGATCAGCGTGGTCTCGGCCGAGCCGAGCGAGGCCGACAAATAGCGCGGCAGGTCGTCGTAGATACCGAAGCGGCGCGAAGTATCGGCGACCGCGTCCATTCCGACGGCCTGCGCGATGCGCACGGTCATCAGATTGCGCGAGTGCTCGACGCCATGGCGATAGGTGCTCGGGCCGTCGAAATCCTCCTCGTAATTCTCGGGCTTCCAGAGCGGCAGGCCCGGCCCCTGTTCGAGCACGATCGGTGCATCCATCACGATGCTCGACGGCGTAAAGCCGTGATCGAGGCCGGTGAGATAGATGAACGGCTTGAACGCTGAGCCGGGCTGGCGATTGGCCTGGGTCGCGCGGTTGAATTCGCTATTGGCATAAGCGAGCCCGCCGACCATGGCGAGCACGCGCCCATTGTGCGGGTCGATTACCACCAGCCCGCCGCTGACCTCAGGCACCTGGCGCAACAGAAAATGTTCGGGGTCCTCGGGCGCCTTGGGCTCGACCAGGATCACGTCGCCCGGATTCAGCGCGTCGCCGACCTTCTTGATGGCCGGCCCGAGTTTGTAGTCGGATTTCACCCGACGCGCCCAACTTAAGTCCTCCAACGCGATCACGCCGCTTTTGCCGTCCGCGAAGCGGATCTCGGCCTGCTTGGCGGTGATCGCCATGACGAGCGCGATGCGCCAATTCGGTGCGGCGCCATCCGGCGCGATTTGGGTCCTCAGCGCGGACTGCCATTCCTCATCAAGCGGCAGCGTAGCGAACGGCCCGCGCCAGCCATGGCGGCGGTCATAGGTCGACAACCCCGCGCGGAACACGCGCTCGGCGATCGCCTGCAGTTTGGGATCGAGCGTGGTGTGTACGGCAAGACCACCGCGATAGAGTTTGTCCTTGCCATAATTGGCCATCAGCCATCGCCGCGCTTCCTCGACGAAGTAGTCCGCCCTGACGATTTCCGTCTCGCCGCGCGCCCGCGCGACAAGCGGCTCAGCCATCGCCGCCGCCGCTTCGGCCCGGCTGATCGCGCCGTTCTCAAGCATCTGGCCAAGCACCCAATCGCGGCGCGCGACCGCCGCCGCCTGATTGCGCGCTGGGTGATAGTTGTTGGGCGCCTTGGGTAGCGCCGCGAGAAAGGCTGCCTCGCCAATCGTCAATTCGTCGAGCGACTTGTCGAAATAATCGAGCGCCGCGGCGGCGACGCCATAGGAGCCGGCGCCGAGATAGATCTGATTCATATAAAGCTCGAGAATGCGATCCTTCGTGTAGGCGCGCTCGATGCGGACGGCGAGGATCGCCTCCTTGATCTTGCGCGCGAAGCTCACTTCGGGCGTCAGCAGGAAGTTCTTCGCGACCTGCTGGGTAACGGTCGACGCGCCGACCATTTTCTTGTCGCCGCCGAGATTCGAGACGTTGGTAATCAACGCGCCGACCACGCTCATCGGGTCGACGCCGAAATGCTCATAGAAATTCTTGTCCTCGGCCGCGAGGAACGCCGAAACGACCAGCTTCGGGATCGCGCTCAAGGGCACGAAGACCCGCTTCTCGATGGCGTATTCGGCGAGCAGCCGGCCATCGCCGGCGTGCAGCCGCGTCACCACCGGCGGGTCATAGGCGGCCAATTGGCTATGGTCCGGAAGGTCGCGGCCATAAAAGTGAACGGCCAACGCGCCGCCGCCGGCCGCGATCGCCGCGAGCGCCAGAACGACGATGACGAAGATGATGAGAGCGCGTTTCATGACCGATGCCGTGGTTAAGGATTGACGCGCGACGCAAACGGCCGCGCGGCAGCATTGTCATCCGAGAAATGTGGTCTCACCGTGTCGGCTTCAACAATTCGGGCGATCAAAATAGAGCGAAATAGCCCTGGTCACCGCGCGCATGAGCTTGACGCGATGCTTCGAATTGCCGAGCAGGCGCTCATCCTCGCGATTTGAAAGATAGCCGAGCTCAATCAGGACAGAGGGCACGTCCGGCGCCTTCAGCACGCGAAAACCGGCGAAGCGGTGCGCTTTCGGCACCATGCGCGAAAGCTGGGAAAGCTCGTCCACCAGGGTCGATGCGAAGACGGCCGAACAATTCATGGTCGATTGCTGCACCAGGGAAAACAAGATCTGAGCGACATCGGCATCATATTCCTCGGCCAGGGCGACGCCGGCAATCACGTCGGAATTATTTTCGCGCTGGGCAAAGGCTTCCGTCTCGGCGTCCGACGCTGTTTCGGACAGGGTGTAGATCGAGGCGCCACGCAGCTTCGGGCTGTCATGCTGGTCCGCATGCAACGAAAGGAACAGCTGCGCCCCCGCGGCGCGGGCGCTCTCGACGCGCTGGGTCAGGGGGACATAGGTGTCCGAATCGCGCGTCAAGACGACGCCGAAACGCCCCGTCCCCTCAAGTTGGCGCTTCAATTCGCGGGCGGCGGCCAGTGTGATGGTCTTCTCCGTTGTTCCGCGCGTGCCAATCGCACCGGGGTCGATGCCGCCATGACCGGCATCGACCGCGATCACGATGCGCCCGTCTTTGCCGCGCGGCGGCGGGAGTGCCAGCGCCGATTCGACGGTCTGGTTCGTGCCGTCGAGCGCCCCGCCGGACATGGCGTCCTTGGCCGGATCGGCCGAATCGGGCGTACCCTTCCGCGTTTTGGGCTTGGCGACCGGCCCGCCGCCGCTCATTGCGATCTTGAGCTTGCCGCCCAAGGACTGACCGGGCTCGGCTTCTACCAGATCAAGCTGGAGGCGATGCCCCTTGCCGCCATCGAGCGAGCGGGCGTTCGTGGTCGCGATGCGGGCCGGACCACGCAATTCGGCGACCAGTCGCGACGTCTCCGGGTCAAAGCGGCCGAAGCGCAATTCGCTGACCAGCCCCGCCTTTGGCAAGCGGACGTCGGACTTCTCCGGCCATTCAACGACCGGAAGGTCGATCACAAGGCGATCCGGCGAGCCGAGCAGGAAAGCCTCGGCGGTCAACGGCCCCACCGAATCCACGGTGATTCGCGTTGCGCCATCCTTCAGGGCGACCGCAATGCTGGTGATGCGCGAGCCGGTGGCACACGCCGCATGGGCCGCCGCGCAAACCAAAACGACAACAAACAGTGTGACGAGCCGGCGCACAACGGCCAAGGTGGACTCCTGCCGAGTCTCAGGTGCGACAGTTTCCCCAATTGTTCGAAGGGCTTCAACGCTGGCGTGCGACCGGCCGGGGTCCGGCGGGGGCGGGAATTCGGATTGTGTCGCTTTCCCATCCGCCCTATGATCCTTCGCGCACGATCGCCGCGGCGCGCTTTCCGTCGCTGCGCGAGCGGCCCTTCACGAAAGAGTCGCAGACGACTTTTCTTCAGGGCCGTGCGGGGCAGGTGGGGCGTTCCGCCCCGCCGCCGCGTGCCGGATGCTACAGACCGCACATCAGGCCAATTGCAGTTGATGTCGTCAATCGTCGCACGGTCCATCCCCTCCTGGCAGTCGCATCGCGCTGCCGTGTTCGACGGGTGGTTTCCGTGCACGCAGGATTTACCTTACCAAAACACCGGGCCAAGGCTGACCTCGCCGATTTGTGGCGAGATCGCTCGTGCTCGCAGGACAACGAAACATGACAACGAAAAGAATGTTGATCGACAGCAGCCACGCCGAAGAGACCCGCGTGGTTGTGGCGAGCGGCACCCGTCTCGAAGAATTTGATTTTGAAACGTCGACCCGTAAGCAGCTCAAGGGCAACATCTATCTCGCAAAGGTAACGCGCGTCGAACCGTCGCTCCAGGCCGCCTTCGTCGACTTCGGCGGCAATCGGCACGGCTTTCTGCCGTTCGGCGAGATTCATCCAGACTATTATCAGATCCCGCTCGCCGACCGCGAGGCGTTGTTCCGCGAGCAGGAACGCGTCGCGGAAGAGGCCGAAGCGAAAGAGGCGGCCAATGACGCACGGGCAGAGGCCGAGCCCCTCGCCTCGTCGGAACCGGAACCCGAAACCGGCGACCACCATCCGGAGGACGTGCTTCCGGAAGAGGTCGGCGGGCGCGAATCGGCGCTCGGCGATGATGAACCGCCTCCCTACCAGGCGGCGAGCCCCTGGGACGAGCCGGCCAGTGCGCCGCCCATTATGGAGGGTGATTCCGAGCCGCCGTCCTGGGCCGCGGCCGATGCCGCGCCCGCGCCCCATTTGTCGCGCGCGCCTGATGATGACGATGCGATGGAGCGCGATCGCGAACAACCCTCGCTGTTCGACTCCGGGACACGCGACGAGAACGAGGAACCGGACGCGCCGCCGATCGGTGGGCACATGTATGGCGACGAGGACCATGCGGCTTCAGGCGAGGAATTCGCACCCGCTTCTTCGGCCGGCCACGCGGACGCCGCGACCGAGCCGAGTCCCTCGCCGGCGCCCGAGGCGGAACCACGCGAACGGGCGAACGGCGGGGTTGAGGAAGTCGGCGGTGATGAGCTCGGCGACGGCGAACGGCGGCGTAGCCACGTCAGTCGTTCTCTCCTGTCGCGGCGCTACAAGATCCAAGCGGTCATCAAGAAGCGCCAGATCATGCTCATCCAGGTGGTCAAGGAGGAGCGCGGCACCAAAGGCGCGGCGCTGACCACCTATCTTTCGCTCGCCGGGCGCTATTGCGTCTTGATGCCGAACGCGATTCGCGGCGGCGGTATTTCGCGCAAGATCGTCAATGCCGAAGACCGGCGCCGGCTCAAATCGATCACCAGCGAGCTCGAAGTGCCCGGGCGCATGGGGCTGATCGTTCGCACGGCTGGCATGAATCGGACCAAACCAGAGATCAAGCGCGACTTCGAATATCTGCTGCGTCAATGGGAAGGCATTCGCGATCTGACGCTGGGCTCGACCGCGCCTTGCCTGATCTATGGCGAAGCCAATTTGATCCGCCGCTCGATCCGCGACCTCTATTCCAAGGACATCGACGAAGTCCTGGTCGAGGGCGAGGAAGGCTATCGCATCGCCAAAGACTTCATGCGGACCCTGATTCCGAGCCACACCGCGAAGGTACAACCCTATCGCGACAGCGTGCCGCTCTTCGTCCGCCACCAGATCGAGAGCCAGCTCGATTCGATGTATAGCCCGCAAGTGCAGCTGCGCTCGGGCGGCTATCTCGTGATGAACCAAACCGAGGCGCTGGTCGCGATCGACGTCAATTCGGGGCGCGCGACCAAGGAACGCAATATCGAGGAAACGGCCTTCCGCACCAATCTCGAAGCGGCGGAAGAGGTCGCGCGCCAGCTCCGCCTGCGCGACCTCGCCGGGCTCATTGTCATCGATTTCATCGATATGGACGAAAGCCGCAACCAGCGAGCGGTCGAGCGTCGCCTGAAGGACGCGCTCAAAGTCGATCGCGCGCGCATTCAGGTCGGTCGGATCAGCGCGTTCGGCCTGCTCGAAATGTCGCGGCAACGCCTGCGGCCGAGCCTGGCCGAAGGCAGCATGGAGAAGTGCACCGCGTGCGGCGGCACGGGCATGTTGCGCTCGACCGAATCAGCCGCGCTCCATGTCCTGCGTGCGATCGAAGAAGAAGGCATGCGCGAGCGCGCGGCGGAAATCCGGGTCCATGTCCCCGGCCGCATCGCCATGTATGTCCTCAACAACAAGCGCCAAGCGCTCGCCGATATCGAGGCGCGCTATGGCTTCGCGGTCGGCTTCTTGGAAGACAACACGCTGGTGCCGCCAGGGCACGAGATCGAGCGGGTCCGCGCGCGTGGCGAAGGACCTACGCCGGCCGACGTCCGCGCGTCACATGCGGTAACCGCCGAAACCACCGAAATCCCCGCGCTCGAAGACGAAGACGTTCCGGTCGTCGAAGAACGCGAAGAAGTCGCGCAAGTGTCCGAGGTCGCGTCCGAACCCACCGAGGCAAATGGCGGCAGACGGCGCCGGCGCAAGCACGGACGCGGCTTCGAGCCGGCGGAGCGCACGCCCCGAGGCCGGGTCGAAGCGCAGCCAGCGGACGAGAATGAGGCACCGGCGTTTGCCTCGGGGGTGTCGGAACCGCACGAGATCGGGGAACCGGCCGAGGCTCAGCCAATTGCCGAAGCGACCGTAGCCGCGCCAGCCGTCGACGACGAAGACGAGGCAGCGCGCGCGGCGCGGCGGCGGCGGCGTGGTCGACGCGGTGGACGGCGGCGTCGCGGCGGG
>CAMDDO010000016.1 GCA_945892755.1 Rhizobium sp. Q54
AAGCCCGCTCGGAAACTGCTCACCGCTATTGCGCTGACCGCAAGCGTGATCTCGACTGTCGGCACCGGGCGCGCCGATGACGCAGCGAGCCTCGATCCGGCGGCGCTCGATGCCACATGGCGCGCCGCGCCGGTCGCGGTGGTCGATGCGACGTTCCTGTTCAGACTGCCGGCCATGGCGGGTGAGCCGGCCTGGCACAAGCTCTCCTTCGGGCTGGAGAACGGTGCCGTGCTTGAGCTCTGCGCGTTGCGCGGCACGATCGAGGCCCGCGTTCTGCTCGAGGATCTCTGGATCGCGGTAGGACCGATCGGCAACGATTCGCCTTCGGGCCCCTGCGTTCTGGTCTCGGGCCAAAGAGTGCTTGTCGCCAATAGCGTCGACCAGCAGACCACCGGTCGCGCCACGCCCAAATAACGGGGAGGCTTGCGGGTTTTCGCAACTCGTTGCAGAAACCGATCGAGGGAGGGGTCTATGGCCATCCTGCGGCTATCGAGCGTAAAGAGCGTTCTCTACGCCACCAGTGCAAGGGGTGAGCTGGTTCACGAAAAATATTCAGCCGCAAAGGCCGAGGGCGGCCTCGGCACCTATGTGCGGCCGCCGGAGGACGCTAAGGGGATGGTCCCCGAGGGCGACGCCTTTTCGCCCAAGATCAGGCAGCACTTCGACGCGATATGGCCGCGCGTCACCAAAAACTTAAAGCCGACCGCGCCAGTCGTGGTCTTGGTACATGGTTTTCTGTTCGATCCGCGCATTGCTTGGAGCCCGAACCCGGCGGATTCGGACAATCCGCATTGCCGCATCTATCATTTCGCCGATCTCGGCATGCAGAGCGAGATCAGGGAGCACACCACCGGTTGGCCGCTCCAGCTCGGCTTCAGGGAGGACGATGGCGGCAAGGAGGGCCTGGCGCTTGCCTTTGGCTGGCACAGCCAGCCTGGCTTCGCGCGCTCGCTGATGGAGCGGTTTCAAAATTTCTACGCGCGCGCCTATGACAACGCGCATGAGACCGCATGGTCGCTGGTCTGTGTCTTGCACAGTTTGGCGGCCAAGCTGCCGGCCAGTCAGCCGATCGACATTTTTTGCCACAGCCTCGGCTCGAGCGTCGTGGTGCGCGCGCTGGCGATGGCGGCGAAATACCGTTATGGCCTGGTCCATCGGATCGGCCGGGTCGTCATCCTCGGCGGCTCGGAATATACCGGCGAGGCTAATCTACTCTACAGCCGCTTGCTCGAATGCGACGCGCATTTCAAGCGCGCGCCGAGCGAGCCACCGCACGTCTACAACATCGTCAGCCGTGAGAACGACGTGCTCGACAAGCTGGGGGAAAATTTCGGCCCCAAATCGTTTTTCTCGACCACGCAGGTGATCGGCCACAATGGTCTGGAGGCACGCAAGGGCGCCCCGAAGTGGATGGATATTCAGATCGACGGCGGCCCGATGCGCGAATGGATGGCCAAGCACAGAGACGTCGCCATCTCCGGCGACGATCCGGGGAGCATCTGGGACCATTGGTATTACTATACGCATCGCGGCAACATGGCGCTCTATCGCAACATTCTGCGCGACCGACCGAGCTGGGATTTCCCTTTGCTGCGCAAGGCGACCAAGACCCAGAAAGCCATTCCCGAAGGCGTCGCTCTCGGTTTCTTCGGGGATTGACCGGAACAGCCAGCCGCAATCCGGCGCGAGACGCGAAACATGGCGAAAGGCGTTTGATCATGCGAGGCGCCATCCGGGTATTGGCGCTGCTATTGTGCGCCTGGTCACTTCTGGCGTTCGCCGCCACGCCTTCTGCCGCCGATTCCCTCGCGCTGACGCCTGCCTTTGGCGGGCTCCGGTTCGAGAAACCCGTCGCGTTGGTTTCCTCGCCACGGCCACGGATGTGGTACGTCGCCGAACAATCGGGAATCGTGATGCTCGTCGAGGAAGGCAAGGGCAAGGCGCTTCCGAGCGTGATGGCGGATCTCCGCGACCGCGTCGAATCCGGGCCAAACGAAGCGGGCCTCTTGGGCATCGCGCTGCATCCGGGTTTTGCCGAGAACGGCAAGATTTATCTTTCCTACACCGCGCCGGGTGCGCCATTGGTCTCGCGGATCTCGGAATTCGTCTCGCGCGATCGCGGCCTGACGCTCGATCCGGCAAGCGAGCGCATCGTGCTCGCGCTCGACCAGCCCTATGGCAATCACAATGGCGGCCACATCGCCTTCGGGCCCGACGGCTTTCTCTATATCGGCTTCGGCGACGGCGGCTCAGGCGGCGATCCGCGGGGCAACGGTCAGAATCTCGATGCCCTGCTCGGCAAGCTCCTGCGCATCGACGTCGATGGCGGGACGCCCTACGCCATTCCGCCCGACAATCCGTTTGCCAACGGCGGCGGCCGTGCCGAAATCTATGCCAGTGGCCTGCGCAATCCGTGGCGTTTTTCGTTCGACCGCGAGACCGGCGCGCTGTGGCTCGCCGATGTCGGTCAAGAGCAGTGGGAGGAAATCAATCTGGTCGTACGCGGCGGCAATTACGGTTGGAACCGCCGCGAGGGCGCGCACTGCTTCGAGACGGATGCCTGCCGAACCGACGGCTTGATCGACCCGGTCGCCGAATACGGTCACGATGAAGGCTGCTCGGTAACCGGCGGTTACGTTTATCGAGGCAAAGCGATGAAGGCCCTCACCGGCGTCTATTTCTATACCGACTATTGCAGCGGCACGGTCTGGGGCTTGTTCCCGAAATCAGGCGGCGGCCATGAGCGACCGCGCGTCCTGCTCAAAACGGAGCGCCGCATTTCATCCTTTGGTGAAGGCGCCGATGGCGAACTCTACATCCTGGACCATGGCAAAGGTACGATCCAGAAAATCGTCGGCAAATAGCCTGCCGCGCCAAACAAAAACGGGCCGCAGCGCTGCGGCCCGTTCCGTGACAAGCAATCGAAGACGCGGGCGGCCGAGAGGTTGGCCGGCCCGCGTCTCGTTTTTCGCCTAGTAGTCCATGCCGCCCATGCCGCCCATGCCACCCATACCGCCACCGGGCATGGCGGCCGAGGCCTTCGGCTCGGGCTTTTCGGCGACCATGGCTTCGGTCGTGATCAAAAGGCCGGCGACCGAGGCCGCGTCTTGCAGCGCCACGCGCACAACCTTGGCCGGATCGATAATACCGGCCTTGATCATGTCGACATATTCTTCCTTCTGGGCATCGAAGCCATAGGTCAGGCTCTTCTGCTCCAGAAGCTTCGAGACCACGAGCGAGCCATCGACGCCCGCATTCTCGACGATCAGGCGCGTCGGCACCTGAATCGCCCGACGAATGATGTTGACACCCATGGTCTGGTCGTGATTGGCGCCCTTGAGGCCTTCGAGCGCGCGTACCGCGAAGAGCAGCGCGACGCCACCGCCCGGCACGATGCCTTCCTCTATCGCCGCACGGGTCGCATTGAGCGCGTCCTCGACCAGATCCTTGCTCTCTTTGACCTCGATCTCGCTGGTGCCGCCAATTTTCAGCACGGCGACGCCGCCCGCCAATTTGGCCAAGCGCTCTTGCAGCTTCTCCTTGTCGTAGTCCGAGGTGGTTTCCTCGATCTGCGCACGGATTTGGTTGCAACGGCCCTCGATCTCGCCCTTCTTGCCGGCACCGCCGACGATCGTCGTGTTCTCCTTCGAGATCGAGACGCGCTTCGCCGAGCCGAGCATGGCGAGCGTGACGTTCTCGAGCTTGATGCCGAGATCTTCGCTGATCATTTCGCCATTGGTCAGTGTCGCGATGTCCTCGAGCATGGCCTTCCGCCGGTCGCCAAAGCCCGGGGCCTTGACCGCCGCGACCTTCAAGCCTCCGCGCAGCTTGTTGACCACGAGCGTGGCCAGCGCCTCGCCCTCGACCTCTTCCGCGATGATCAGGAGCGGTCTGCCCGACTGCACCACCGCCTCGAGCAGCGGAATCATGGCCTGCATGTTCGCGAGCTTCTTCTCGTGCAGGAGAATATAGGGGTTCTCCAGCTCGCAGGTCATCTTCTCGGCGTTGGTGACGAAGTAGGGCGACTGGTAGCCGCGGTCGAACTGCATGCCCTCGACGACGTCGAGCTCGGTCTCGAGCGACTTGGCTTCCTCGACCGTGATGACGCCTTCCTTGCCGACCTTCTGCATCGCTTCCGCGATCATCTTGCCGACCGAAGCGTTGCCGTTGGCCGCGATGGTGCCGACCTGCGCGATCTCTTCGTTATTGGAGACCTTCTTCGCGCGCTTCTTGATATCGGCGATGACCTTGGCGACCGCGATGTCGACGCCGCGTTTCAAGTCCATCGGGTTCATACCGGCGGCGACCGCCTTGGCACCCTCGCGCACGATCGCCTGGGCCAACACGGTCGCAGTGGTGGTGCCGTCGCCCGCGATGTCGTTCGTCTTCGAGGCCACTTCGCGCACCATCTGGGCGCCCATGTTCTCGAACTTGTCGGCAAGCTCGATCTCTTTCGCGACCGTAACGCCGTCCTTGGTGATACGCGGCGCGCCAAACGACTTATCGAGCACGACGTTGCGGCCCTTCGGACCCAACGTCACCTTCACCGCGTCCGCGAGAATGTCGACGCCGCGCAGCATTCGCGTGCGGGCATCGGTTGAAAATCTGACTTCCTTCGCTGCCATTGTCGTTCCTTTACTCCACTAATGCTTGAGCGCCTCGCGCGGCTTCCTCGGCTGAGCCAAGGCGCGCTCAGGCGGCCTTCTTGCTTTTCGCTTTGCCTTCGGCGGCACCTTCGATGATCGCCATGATGTCGGACTCCTTCATGATCAGGAGCTCCTCACCGTCGATCTTGGTCTCGGTGCCCGACCATTTGCCGAACAGGATGCGGTCGCCGACCTTGACATCGAGCGGCACGACCACGCCCTTTTCGTTGCGCGCGCCCGGACCGACCGCGACCACTTCACCTTCCTGCGGCTTTTCCTTCGCGCTATCAGGAATGATGATGCCGCCGGCGGTCTTTTGTTCCTCTTCGATCCGCTTGACCACCACGCGATCATGTAACGGCCTGAATTTCATTGGCTTTCCTCCACTTTTTGTCGTTCACACCAAGCGAGCCCGCGCCGCATCCGG
The DNA here is from genome assembly GCA_945892755.1 of Rhizobium sp. Q54. Classification (GTDB taxonomy): domain Bacteria; phylum Pseudomonadota; class Alphaproteobacteria; order UBA828; family UBA828; genus SHWC01. The sequence goes on from CAMDDO010000016.1 coordinate 5,074, forward strand.
CGCGAGATTGGCACTCGCTCCAGGAGAGTGCTAGCAGCCATTTGGGGAGGCTTGCAAGGGTTTCAAGGGGCAACCCCCGCTTGGCTGTTAGCAGTCTTGGGTCGACGGCTGCTACGCCATTGAAATAATTAGGTTAATTTCTTGTTTCGTTAACGCCGGCGGGGCACTGTTGAGGCGCGGGGTAGGAGGTTCAGATGACAACCGCTCTTGAGCTTCAACTTCAGGGTTACCGCCTCACCACGGCGGAGATCCTCTATCACTTGCCAGACCACGAAGGCCTCTTGCAGACCTTCATCTGGCAAGATTACGACATCTCCCCGCGTTTCCCGGTCCTCCAGAGGTTTCTGATGTTCTGGGAAAAGAACATCGAGGGGCGCCTGCATTCAGTGCGCGTCGCCCATGTGCCGCTGATCCGGCCCGCCGAAGTGCGTCACGCCGCCTCGCTCGGCTATCTGCACTGAGCCCGGTGCAGAAAAGGGCGAAACCAACGCTTTGCTCGAATGTTCGCGGCCTCACCCGCATGTGATCGGCTTGAGCCGTGCCGTCATTTGGCCGCGAACATCACGCCAGGATTGAGAATGCCATTCGGGTCGAGGGTCGCCTTGAGCCGGCGCATCGTGGCGATCTCGGCTTCGCTCCGTGAATGGCCGAGATAATCGCGCTTCATCACGCCGATGCCGTGCTCAGCGCTGACGCTACCGCCGAGCGCCGCGACCTCGCCGTAGACCCGATCGGCGATCGCCTTCTCGGCGGCATAGAACGCTTCCTTGGTAAGGTGGCGGCCCTGCACCATGTTGACGTGGACATTGCCGTCGCCGAGATGGCCATAGAGAAAGAGGCGGAAACCCGCATAATCTTTCGCCATCGCTTCGATTTCGTCGCAAAAGCGCGGAATGTCACCCTGCGGCACGGTGACATCGAATTTGTGGGTTAGCCCGGTGCGGCTGATCGCTTCGGTCGGCCGCTCGCGATAGCCCCATAGTTCGCGCGTCCTGGTCTCTGAATCAGCGACGATCGCGTCGGCGACCAGGCCCTGACTCAAGAGCTTGTCGAGACGATCGGCGAATTCTTCGCGCGCGACCGGTCCTTGCCCGGTCTCCTCCTCGACGACGACGTAGACCGGATAGATTTCCTTGAAGGGTTCGCGTACGCCCGGATCAACCTCGCGCAACAGGTCGATCGCGTCGCGCACGATGAATTCGAGCGACGAGAGACCGCGGAACGAGGCGCGCACATTCTTGAGCAGCGCCGGCAAAGTCCGCCGCTCCTCGAGCGCCAAGAGCGCGGTCTCGAGCGACGGCGGCTTGGGCACGACCTGCAGAACCGCGCGGGTGATGATACCGAGAATGCCCTCGGAACCGACGAACAGGTGCTTGAGGTCGAGGCCGGTGTTGTTTTTCTTCAGCTTGTTCAGATTGGACAGTACCGTGCCATCGGCCAGCACCACCTCGAGCCCGCGCAATTGATCGCGCATATGGCCATAGCGCAGAACGCGGAGACCGCCGGCATTGGTCGCGATCATGCCGCCGATCTGACACGAGCCGCGCGCCCCGAGGTCGACCGGCATGAAGAAGCCCTCGGCGGCGACCGCCTCGTTGAGCGTCTGAAGGACAACGCCGGCCTCGACCTGGACCGTACCGGCGATCGGATCGAAGCTCTCGATCCGATTCATGCGCGAGAGGTTGATCACGACCTCGCCGCCGCGCGGCACGCCGCCGCCGACCATCCCGGTGTTGCCGCATTGGGGCACCACCGGAAGCCCGTGCCGATCGCAGGCGGCGAGCAGCTTCGCAACCTGCTCGGTGCTGCGCGGGCGCGCCACCAGGCTCGGCGCGCCGCTAAACTTCCGGGTCCAGTCCGTGCTGTATGGCGCGAAGTCGGCCGGGCTGTCGAGATAGAGGCCAGGGCCGTCGAGCGCGGTGCGAAGTCGGGAAACGGCGGTGTCCAAGGATCGATGCTCCGTGAATCGCGGCGGCCAGCGCCCAGTATTTGTTGCTTCGCCCCGCCGGGTCAAACCGAGTGACGCAGCCGCAAGAAAATGGCTGCCTTGGCAGCGACGGGGCCGGCCCGTAAACTGCCGATCGGACTGGCGGCCGCCCCTCGGGGCAAGGCCGGCGGATTCGGCCTCGGGGAGGGCGCGATGGCGATCGATATAAATTGCGACATGGGTGAGTCTTACAGCATTTATCACTGCGGTGATGACGAGGGGATCATGCCCTACATCACCTCGGCCAATGTCGCGTGCGGCTTCCATGCCTCCGACCCGAGCGTGATGCGCAACACGGTCCGGTTGGCCAAGAAGCACAAGGTCAGGGTCGGCGCCCATCCCTCCTTCCCCGACCGTCAGGGCTTCGGCCGGCGCTACATGAAAATGTCGCGCGATGAATTGACCGACTGCATCGTTTACCAGGTCGGCGCGCTCAAGGCCTTTCTCGACGCCGAAGGAATGCCGCTCAACCACGTCAAGCCGCACGGCGCGCTCTATGGCGCGGCCTGGACCGACGAGGACGTCGCGACCGCGTGCGCCCAGGCCACCGCGACCTTCAAAGTGCCGATGTACGGTACCACTGGTACGCTGCACGAGACCCTGTGGCCGAAGCACACCAAAGTGCTATGGGAAATCTTCGCCGACCTCGACTATGACGACCAGGGCCGCTGCATCATCACCCGTCACCATACGCCCGTGACGCCGGAAAAGGCTGTCGAGCAGGTCATGCGCGTGGTCAAGGAAGGTAAGGTCCGTTCGATCAATGGCAAGGATGTGCCGACCAAGGTCGATACGATCTGCGTGCATTCCGATACGCCGGGCGCGGTCGCGGTTGCCAAGGCGGTGCGCGACGCGATTGCGCCCTATCTCGTGAAGAATTGAGCGCCGCGCCGCCCCGATGAAGAAGGTTCTCATCGCCAATCGCGGCGAAATCGCCTGCCGCGTGATCCGAAGCTGCCGCGCGCTCGGCTTGAAGACGGTCGCGGTCTATTCCGATGCCGATGCCGGGAGCCTGCATGTCTCGCTTGCCGACGAGGCTCTCCACATCGGCCCGGCCCCGGCCAAGGACAGCTATTTGATTGGCGCCAAGATCATCGCAGCCGCCAAGGCGAGCGGCGCCGACGCGATTCACCCGGGCTATGGCTTCCTTTCCGAGAACGAAGACTTCGCGGCCGAGGTGCTAAACGCCGGGGTCAAATGGATTGGACCGAATTCGCGCACCATCGCCGACATGGGCGACAAGGAGCGCGCGCGTCGCCTGGCCCACGGCGCCGGCGTGCCGATCGTGCCCGGCACGGGGCGCTTTCTGCCGACCGATCTTTCGGGCCTGGAGGACGCCGCGCTCGGCGTCGGATTTCCGCTCCTGGTCAAGGCCTCGGCCGGCGGCGGCGGCATCGGCATGAAGCGCGTCGACCGTCTCGAGGATTTGCGGGCCACTGTCGAATCGACCCAAACGCTGGCCGCGAAGGCGTTCGGCGATGGCGCGGTCTATCTCGAGAAGCTCGTTTTGCAGCCGCGCCACGTCGAGATTCAGGTGTTCGGCTTCGGCGATGGCCGCGCGGTCCACATGTACGAGCGCGAATGCTCGATCCAGCGGCGCTTCCAGAAGGTCGTCGAGGAATCGCCGGCGCCGAGCCTGCCCGACGCGACGCGGCGCGCGATGGGCGATGCCGCCGTCGCGCTGACCGGCCAAGAGCGCTATCACGGCGCCGGCACCATCGAGTTCATCGTCGATCCCGCCGGCAACTATTATTTCCTCGAGATGAACACGCGCATCCAAGTCGAGCATCCAGTGACGGAAATGAACACCGGTCTCGATCTGGTCGAGCTACAGATCAGATTCGAGCGCGGCGACGATCTTTCGGCGCTCACCCAAGACTCGATCAAGCCGCGCGGCCACACGATCGAGTGCCGCATCTATGCCGAGAACCCGGACAAGAATTTCCTGCCCTCGCCCGGGCCGCTCACGGTCTTCCAGCCGCCGCGCGAGGGTGATGGCATCAGGCTCGACACCGGCTTTCGTCAGGGCGACAAGGTGACGTTCTATTATGATCCGATGATTGCCAAGCTGATCGCCCATGGCGCCGACCGCGACGCGGCGATCGAGAAATTACTTGGCGCGCTCGGCTCGTTCCGCATCGAGGGCATCGCCACCAACATCCCCTTCTTGCGTCGCGTGATCGACCATACGGCGTTCCGCGCCGGGCAGACCCACACCGGCTTCGTCGATCTCCACCGCAACGACCTGATCAGGTCCTAGAATGCGACGCCGCGTCGGGAGCGCGTTTTCATGATCTATGATGAACCGAGATTTCTGCCGGGCGGTGATCGCTATGTGCTGATCGAATTCGGCAACGAGATGAACCTCGAGCTCAATTTCCTGGCCCAAGGCCTGGCCAGCGCGATCGCGCAAAACAAGACCAAGGGCGTGGTCGAGACCGCGCCATGCTTTGCCTCGATGCTGGTGCACTATGAGGCGGACCAGATCAGCTACGCCGATCTGGTCAAGGAATTGCGCGGGCTGATCGGCAATCTCGGGTCGCCCGAGAACATCGAGCTCGACAGCCGGCTGTTCTATTTCGAGACCATGTACCTCGATCCGTGGACCAAGGCCTGCATCGAGGACTATTCGGCGAAGATCACGCCGAAGGAATACGACCCGGCGTTTGTTGCGCGCATCAACGGCCTGAAGGACGAGCACCAACTGGTGCGCGTACATTCGGGCACCGAGTATTGGGTCGCTTCGCTTGGCTTCTGGCCGGGCCTGCCCTTCCTGATGCCGCTTGATCCGCGCGCCATGATCACCTGCCCGAAATACAATCCGCCGCGTACCTGGACGCCGCAAGGCACCGTCGGCATGGGCGGCTCGGCTTCGGCGATCTATCCGGTCGCGACGCCCGGCGGCTATCAACTCTTCGGCCGCACACCGGTGCCGATCTGGGATTATGAGCGGCGCTTCGAGGCGTTCGGCGATTCGATCGTGCTGTTTCGCCCGGGCGACCGCATCAAATTCGTCACCGTGGACAAGGCGCAATATGACGACGTCGAGGCGCGCGTGAAGGACGGCAGCTATATCCACAACATGGTCGGCTACCAGAAGTTCTCGGTGAAGAACTACAAGGCCTGGGTCGGTTCGCTCGACCGCAGCCAGCGGTTTTAGGGGGGCGCGCGATGCTCGAAATCATCAAGCCCGGCCTCGAAACCTCGATCCAGGATTATCCCGGCCGCATCGGCTATTGGAACCAGGGCTTCCCGCCCTCGGGGCCGATGGATTCCTGGTCGTTCCGCCTCGCCAATCTGTTGGTCGGCAACGCGGCCGGCGCGCCAGGCATCGAGGCGCAATATATGGGCCCGACCATCAAGTTCGGCGCCGACGCGACCCTTGCGGTTACCGGCGCCGACATGCGCCCCAAGCTCGACGACAAACCGATCCCGATGTGGGAAAGCCTCGCGGTCAAGACCGGGCAGATGTTGACCCTCGGCCCGGCCGTCAACGGCGCACGCGGTTATGTCGCGTTCGCCGGCGGCATCGATGCGCCACTCATGCTGGGCTCGGCCTCGACCTTCCACAAGGCCGGCGTCGGCGGCCTCGACGGGCATGCGCTGAAGGCGGGTCAATCCGTCCCCGTGAAGCGCGCCAATGGCACGCCGGGCAAAAAGGTGAAAGCCGAGCGCCGCCCGAGTTTCACGTCCGACAAAAATTGGAAGGTCGAGGCGGTGCGCGGGCCGAATGACGATTGGGTAGACGCGGCGGGGCACAAGCAATTCCTGAGCTTCGCCTGGAAGCTCTCGGCGCGCTCGGACCGCACCGGCTATCGCCTTGAAGGGCCCGATTGGACGTTCACCGAGAAGGCGACCAACAAGGCGCCCGAGCACGGCAATTTTCCGTCCAACATCATCGACCAGGGCTATCCCTTGGGCGCGGTCAATCTCGGCGGCCAGACGCCGATCATCCTGGTCAATGACGGCCCAAGCATGGGCGGCTTCATCTGCCCGTGGACGATTCCCTCCGCCGCGTTCTGGAAGCTCGGTCAAGCCAAGCCCAATGAATTCTTCCACTTCAACGAAATCTCTGTCGACGAGGCGCAGGCGCTCCGGCGCAAGCTCGACGCCATCTGCTCGCCCGACAGCATCGAATAAACAAGGAGACCGACACCATGGCCGAAGACGTGATGACCCAGGCGCCCGGCAATGTCTGGAAGGTGCTAGTCAAGGAAGGCGATGCCGTGAAGCCCGGCGACGTGCTCTTCATCCTCGAGGTGATGAAGACGGAAGTGCCGCATACCGCCGAGAGCGCGGGCACCATCAAGAAGCTACACATCAAGGAAGAAGACGCGGTCGATGTCGGTCAACTCGCGGTCGAGATCGGTTGAGGGCGCCGCCGAAGCGCCGCTCCATTCGACTCCGAACGGATCAACGATATTCAGGGCTGCGTTGCAATCTCGATCCGCGCTCGAACCGCGGCGCCGGTCGCGTCGATCACGGAGACCGTATAAAAGCCGGGTCCCGGCGGCCGCCACGCCGTGCGCCGATTGGATAGTCCGACGACGACCGGCACGCCCTCGACCAACCACGTGAACGGCCGCCTCCCTCCCTCTACCTGAAGCGGCAGATCCTTAGGGGTACTTCCGATCACGACGAGAGCGCCGTCGAGCGGAAAACGAAGCTTCAGGGCATCCAAGCCCGACTTCGCCGAGGAAACATAGGCCAAATTGGCGGGCGGCGTGTCGCTCGTCGGCGCATTCAGAATCGTCAAGCTCCGCGCGCCCCCGCCTGGCAGCGCATCGAAAATACGAAACAGCAAGGGCGCGGCGGCCGAGAGACCGGTGACGCCCGGCATCGGCGTCGCATCGGGTCGGCCGACCCAGACGCCGACGGTAAAGCGCCCATCAAAGCCGATCGCCCAGGCATCGCGATAGCCATAGGACGTTCCAGTCTTGAACGCGATGCTGCCGCTATCGGCCGCGCCGCGTGCGGCCGGGCGTGGCGCGCCGCGCAGAATGTCAGCGACCAATGCCGCCGCTTCGGGTTCGACCAATCGGCCGCCCTTCAAAACCTCCGTTTCGAACGCGACGGCCAGCGGCCTCACCTCGCCGCCGCGCGCCAGGCCGGCATAGAGCGCGACCAGATCCTCGAGCGAAAGCGCGGCGCCGCCGAGCGCGAGCGCGAGACCCGGGCCATCATCGCCCAGCGGCAGATCAGGCGTTATGCCGGTCTCCGCCAGCCGCGCCAGCAACCGGCGCGGGCCGATCGCCTCGAGCATTTCGACCGCCGGCACGTTGAGCGAGCGCTGCAACGCAAAGCGCGCCGTCACTTCGCCGCTGAATCCGCCATCGAAATTGCTCGGCGCATAGGCGCCGAAACGCTGCTCCACATCGGCCAGAATCGTGCCCGGATGGGCGCGATGCTCGTCGAACGCGATGGCGTAGAGAATCGGCTTCAAGGCCGAGCCGGGCGAGCGCCGCGCCATGGCGAGATCAATCTGACCGGCACGGCGCGTCGAGAAGAACGCCGCCGACCCGACATGACCGACCACGCGACTGGTCGCGGTTTCGACCACCACCGCCGCGATATTGGCGCGCGCGTCGATCACGCCGAGTTGCTCGCGCGCCAAACGTTCGAGCGGACTCTGGATCGCGGGCTCGATGAAGCTTCGATGCCGCAAGCGCGCCGGCGCGGCCGCAACCAGGCGCTGCGCGAGATGCGGCGCGAGAAACGGCAACGCCTTGCGCGTTTGGCGCACCGGCGTCGCCGCGGCGATGCGCGCGGTCGCCGCGTCGATCTCCCCAGCCTCGACCAACCGGTCGAGCACCTTGGCGCGCGCGGCCAAGGCGGCCTGGTTCGAACGATCCGGCCGCGTAAGCGAGGGCGATTGCGGCAACGCGACCAGAAGCGCCGCTTCGGCCTCGGTCAATACGCGCGGTTCCTTGCCCAAATAGGCGAGGCTCGCCGCGCGCACACCTTCGAGATTGCCACCGAACGGCGCTAGCGTGAGATAAAGGTCGAGGACCTCGGTCTTGCTGTAGCGCCATTCGAGTTGCAGCGCGCGCGCCATCTCGATCAGCTTGGCGCCAAGCGTGCGAGGGAGCGGTTCAAGCAGACGCGCCACTTGCATGGTCAGGGTCGAGGCGCCCGAAACCGCGTGGCCGTCACTCAGGGCTTGACCCAGCGCCCGGGTCAAGGCCAGCGGATCGACGCCCGGATGATGCGCGAAGCGCTTGTCCTCATAGGCGGCGAGGTAGCGGATATAGCGTGGGTCGACTTGCTCGACGGTGGTCTTCAGGCGGATCAAGCCTTGATCGGTCGCGAAGACCCGAAGCAGCGAGCCATCGGCCGCCTCGACCGTGCGCGCGAGCTCGTGGTAACGCGACAGATCAGGCGGGAAGGCGCGGTCGAGCAGGAAGCCGGCGAGCGCAAGCGCGCCCGCGAGCCCGCCACCGATCAGTCCGAAGCGTCCAATCCAGCGCATCAGCGGACCACGTTGAGCACCCCCGCCGCCCCGACGCCGTTGACATCGGCCCGATACATGCTCTCGCCATAAGGCGCCGGCAGGCCATAGAGGCCCGGCGTAACCGCGCGCGCCAAATACGCGACCTCGAAGCCTGTATCGCCGGCAAGCCTCAAGGCGGCTACGAAACGGTCGTCGCGGGCGGCGGTGTGTTCGACGACACTGAGCGCGCTGAGCCAGGGCAGGTTTTTCGCGATATCCTCGCCACCCAAGCGCGGGTTCTCGATTTCGAGACCGGCCGGCAAAAGATTGACCAGCAGGACATGGTGGTTACCGGGACTCGTCACCCGTCCGAACAACCGAACCACGATGAGCTCGCCCTGCTTGATCGGCGCCTGACCGAGAGCGCTGCCGTCAAGCCTGAGGAACTGACGCTCGATCGAAAGCCCGCGTGCGCTCGGGGGCGGCGGCGTCAGTGGCACCCCGACGCTGTCAAGCGCACCGAAGAGCGCGCGCTCGCCCTCGTTGACGACGACCAGACCGGCCTTCGCCTGAGCCTCGCTCAACCGCTCGACCAGCGAGCCCATGAAGCGCGTCGTCGCGGTATCGAGCCGCACGTTTGCCTCGCCCGCATTGCGCGCGTCGAGTGCCGCGGCGGCGCGTACCAGCCAGGCGGCCTCCTGCGTCGAGAACCGATCACGCGGGCCGGCCATGCCGCGCAACGCGTCGATCAAGGGTGGCAGGCGGTCGTCGAGCACGCCGGCCTCGGCCAGCAGTGCGATCACGGCGGCGCGCTCACGAATTTCCGAGCCGTACCAATCGCCTTCGTATGGACGCGGTGTCCCCTCGGTCGCCCGTCCAAACGCCGCGATCGCGAGGTCGCGCTCGCCAAAACGCGCGAGGGCCGCGCCGATCAACGCGGCGTCCATCGAGCCCGGCAACGCCTCGAGATTGGTCGTCGCGAAATGACGCAGCCGTCCCAAATCAGCCTTGCCGGCACGCGCGAGCACATAGTGCGCGTAGGCGAGCGCGGACAGCTCGGCGTTCGATTGGCCCGGCTGCGCCACCGAATTCGCGAGCCAGGTCAGCGCATTGTTGTAGGGCACGTCGGGCACCGCGTAACCAGCCTCGCGCGCGCGGACCAAGACTTCTGTCGCATAGGCACTGAGCCAGCTCTCGGTGTCGGCGCGGCTCGACCATAGGCCGAAGCTGCCGTCCCAGCGTTGCAGCGATATGACGCGCGCAATGGTTGCCTCGATTTCGCTCGCGGCGTCATCCCGCCACTTGCCGCCCGCGAGCAGCCCCATGCCACGGCTCGAACTTTGTTCGAGGCAGCGATAGGGATAGTCGTAAAGGTCGCCGACATGGTTCGCCGCGCCGAAATCGGGCGCCGTGCCGAGTGATAGCGTGGCACGCCCGCTGCCTTCGACGATGCCATCGAGAAGGCCGCCCGGCACGACGAAGGATTGGCCAGGCTGAAGAGCGAACAGCGTGCTGCGCCGAACGCGGTTGACGGTCGGACGCACGGCGAGGTCATAGTGCCGCTCGGCATGAAAGCCCTCGGGCCCATCGAGCACGAGCGTCAGGCTTGCGACGCCCGCCGCCGCGCCTTTGAGCGAAACCGGCAAGGCCGCGCGACCGCCGCGCGCCAGCATCACCTTGCTCCCCTGTCCGAGCAAGGCGACCACCGGCCCGCTCGTGTTCAGCGCGACGGTGTATTCACCGTCCGGCGCATCGAGATTTTCCAATCCGAGGACGGTTTCCGACGCATCGCCCGGCGCGAGGAAGCGCGGTAGCGAGAGGGTTGCCACCACCGGGTCGCGCACCGTCACATCGGCCTCGGCGTGGCCGAGCCGCTCGGCGCTCCACGCCACCGCCATGACGCGCAGACGGCCAGCGAAGTCAGGCACGTCGAGCGTCACGCTCGCCGCGCCGTTTTCATCGAGCGCGACGATGCCGCTGAACAGGCTGACGATGCGTGTCGAACGCACTGATAACGAAGTGTCGAGCCCGGCGACACCATCGCCGCCCGTCTTGAGCACGCCGCGTGGCGCATCACGTGGGTCGATCAGGCGACCGTAGGTGTCGCGGATTTCATAGCCGAGTTTGCGTTGCGCCATGACATAGCCGAGCGGGTCGGGTGTCTCGTAGCCGGTCATGCCGAGCACCGCGTCATCGACCGCGGCGATGACCGCATAGGCCGAGCGCCCGCCCTCGCCGGCCTTGAGCGTGACCGCGAGCGGCATACCGGGGCGCATTTGCTCAGGCGTCTCGACCTCCAGTTTGAGATCGCGTCGCTCGGGATTGGCGGCGAGCCAGGCGATGCCGAGCGCGCGCGCCGGCATGGCGATGCTCAAATCCTGCCCCGGACGATAGACCGCCGCGAGCACATAGGCGCCCGGACCATCGAGCCAACCGGGCGCGAGCGTGAGCGGAATGGTCGTGCCCGCGGCCTCGATCGGGCCGCTATGGACGACCTCAAGCGTCGTACCGGCGCGCAGCAACACAAGTTGCCCGGCATAGGGCGGCTCGACATGGATCTGGGCGACGTCGCCCGCGCGATAGCCGGTCTTGTCGAGCGTCACGTGCACCAGGTCCGGCCGTCCTTCGGCGCCCGGCGCCACCCACCAGCCCGCGGTGAAGCGGTAGCTCGTAGCGGCGCCCGATTGAGGGTCGACGATCTCCAGCCGGTAGCGCCCCCAATCGACATCGAAGCTCAAGGCCGATGGCGCCTCGGACTTGAGATCGAGTATGCCGCGCGCGACCGTGTTGTCGCTGACCGAGACCTCATAGTCCCACGAGTCATAGCGTTTGAACCAAACATAGCTCCAGTCCTCGCGATAGAGCGCATAGGCGATACCGGGGCGTGCCAGCGCGGTGCCATCGGACCCGAGCGCAACGATCTCGAAGCCGGCCGGCGTTCCGTCTCCGACACTTGCGTCGGCGAAGCTCGGCTTCACGCCGAGCGCGAGCGACTGATGAAGGAAAGGCACGACCAGCGTGGTCGTCACCGGCCGACCGCTAACTTGGAAAACCGAGACCGCGATCTCGGCCTCGAGCGGATGCGTTGTATCTGGCTGTAGCGCGATCGTCGCGCCAAGCGGCGCACGACCGGCCGCGTCGGTCTGAGCGCTGCCGAGCGGCACGAGGCGCGGCGACCAGGGCTCTTCTTCCAAGCCGAAGCGATAGCCGTCATAGCCGGGGAACGGCCTTTCGGCCGCGCGCAGCGTGGCGCGCGCATCGACGCGGAGCGCACCGGCCGGCGCACCGAAGAAATAATCGGCCTGAACGTTGACGGTGATCGGCTGGTTCGGCTCGGCGCTCGGAGCGCTCGACGCCGCCTTGACCTCGATGGTCGGCGGCACGAAGTCCTCGACCACGAAGCTGGCGCGGCCGATCGCGGCTTGCTCCGGGTCGAGATGCGCCGAGACGGTCCATTCTCCCGTCATGCTGTCGGGCGCGAGCGTGAAGTCCGTGCCATAGCCGCCAGCACCGCGGTCCGTCTGTGTGGTGCGCGTAACCTCGATGCCGTCCGGACGTTCCAACTTGAGCGTGAGTGGCAGACCCGCCAATGCCTGCCCGCCGCCGTCGCGCAGAAGCGCCGTCAGGTGCACGGTTTCGCCGGGCCGGTAGGCTCCGCGCTCCGCGAATACGAAGCCATCGACGGCGCCAGGATCGTCGCGCCCAGCAATACCGCGATCGCTCAGATCGAACGCGCCTTGCGCGAACGGCAGGAAGGTGAAGCCGAGCGCCGTCGCCTCCGCCCTGACATAGACGGGCGCGGCGCCGGCGCTGCCTTGCACGAGCGGCCGTGCGAACAGCGCGTGGCCGGCGGCATCGGTCTTGGCGCTTGCCAAAACGCGATTGCTCTGTGCGACCAGCGTCACCTCGACGTCTGGCAAGGCGCCGGCGCTGGCGAGAGAGCGGGTAAAGACATGGAGCCCGTCGGGCCCCTGCAAGAGGTTGAGGCCGATATCGCTAACCACGAGCCATTGCGTGGTTTCAACCACGAAATTGCCATACTGCGCCTCGGCGCCGACGGCATTGGCGGAGATCAAATAGACGCCCGGATCGAGCGGCCCGCCGATCAATTCCGAAACGGCGAGGCCCGTGGTGACCGTGCGGTTCTGCTCGCCGCCGAGGGCGACCTCGCCATCGAAGACCTGCTCGGCCGCGCCATAGGCAAGATTGGAAACCTGCCATTCGCGCTGTTGCGCTGGAAACTCGCTTTGCAGCGCCGCGATCAGATTGCGCTCGACGATGCGGAAGACGCGGACGCGCGCCGCCGCGACATTGACCGATTCAAGCGGCACGAGCTGTGGGCCCTGGCTCGGCAAGACATAGCCGCGCTCGCGGAAGCGCAGCGTCGCGGCACGCTCCGGCACGGTGACCTCGAAGCTCGCCGCACTCTCAAGCTTGTGCTCGCCAACACCGGGCAGACCGGGACGCAGATTCAACGTCACCGTCTGGCCGAACGGGATTCCTTCGGCGCACAGCCGGCGCCCCGACGCGACCAAGGCAATGTCATTCAGGTGGGGCGTCACCTCGACATAATCGTCATAGCGACTGACGCGTGGGCGAACCAACGGGTGGGTAAAGCTCACGCAGGCGCTACCGCCCGAGGCATTGGCGATACCCTCGCTGCGCAGCGCAACGAATTCGGCCGGGTAGTTCGTCTTAATTGCGTCGATCCGCGCCTCGATCGCGGCACGATCGGCAAGCGCCAGCGCCTGCTTTTCGACCCCGAGCGGATCGCCCGAAACCTCGCGGCCGATCCAGAGCGCGACCGCGCGATCCACATCGTCGGCCGCGGTGCGCCAGGCATGATAGGCGGCGGCGCGGGGGACCTTGTCTTCTTCCTCGCCGCGATAGCTGATCGAGAGCCCGATCAACACCCAGCCGGCATAGTCGTCCGGCTCATCGGCGAGAATTTTCTCAAGCGTGTAGCGCTCGTCCCAGGCGTTACCGCTGATCAAGAACTCGCGCACGGCGACACGCCGCTCGGCGATCGTTATGGCGTCGACGTGTTCGGCATTGCTGCTCAGATTCTCAAGGTATTGGAGCGAATCAGGCGCGCTCTCCGCGAGCCAGACCGGCCACGCTGGCTTGGCCACTTCTGCCATGGCTTCGGCGGTGCCGCCCTCGCCGCCATCCTCCGACTGGAACCCGTCTTCCGACATGTCGGCGGGCTCCTCGTCGGGCACGCTCATTTCTTCCTCTAGACCGGACGGCTGGTCGATCGTCGGCCGCGTCTCCGTCTCGATTTTAGCGGCCTGGCTGGGATCCGCGAGGGCGCCAGCCAGCAAGAGCGCAAGGACGGAGGCAACGGTAAACCGGAAGGGCAACCGAGCGATCATGACAGCCTCATCGGGAAAGACAGGCGCGGGTGGCGACGAGCCTAGCGCGCGGCTTGGAGCGAAGCCAGACGGCGCGCGAGCCCTTCCCTTATGCCGCCAAATCGCGGCGCTTTGAGGGCGGTCCGCCACGCACGCCCTGTCAAAAATCGCGCGACGGCGTACTATGCCGCCCGGCGCAGCCCTAAGTTTCAGGCCGTTCGACGCGACGCCCAGGGAGAGACCGGATGGAATCCAGTAGTATTCTCGTCATCGTCGTCGCCGCGGTCGCGGTGATGATTGTTTTTCTCGGCGTCAAGATGGTGCCGCAGGGGCGCGAATGGACGGTGGAGCGCTTCGGCCGCTATACCCGGACCCTGCCGCCCGGCCTCAGCCTGATCATGCCGTTCGTCGATCGCATTGGCGCCCGCATCAACATGATGGAACAGGTGCTCGACGTGCCGACCCAGGAGGTCATCACGCGCGACAATGCGATGGTCAGCGTCGATGGCGTGATGTTCTTTCAGGTGCTCGACGCGGCGAAGGCAGCCTATGAAGTGAGCAATCTCGACAACGCCATGCTCAATCTGGCCATGACCAATATCCGTACCGTGATGGGCTCGATGGATCTGGACGAGCTGCTTTCGCAGCGCGATAAGATCAACGCCAAGCTTTTGGCCGTGGTCGACGAGGCCACCGGGCCCTGGGGCATCAAGATCACGCGTGTCGAGATCAAGGACATCTCACCGCCGCGCGAAATGGTCGATGCCATGGCCCGTCAGATGAAAGCCGAGCGCGACAAGCGCGCCGCCGTACTCGAAGCCGAGGGCCTTAGACAGGCCGCGATCCTGAAGGCCGAGGGCGAGAAACAGGCGGCCATTTTGTCGGCCGAAGGCCGCCGCGATGCGGCGTTCCGCGACGCGGAAGCGCGCGAGCGCGGCGCCGAGGCCGAGGCCAAGGCGACCTCGATGGTTTCGGAGGCGATCGCAAAGGGCGACGTGCAGGCGATCAACTATTTCGTCGCGCTCAAATATGTCGAGGCCATGAAAGAGATTGGCGGCGGACACAATCACAAGCTGGTGTTCATGCCGATCGAGGCGACAGGCTTGATCGGGGCGATCGGCGGAATCGCCGAGCTGGCCAAGAAGGCGGCCGACAAGCCGCCCGGCGGCCCGTGGGAGAAGACGACCCCGACAAACCCCGGCCCGACGAATTGACGCCATGTTCAGCGAGCTCCAGTTTTGGCATTGGCTGATCGCGGGCGCGCTGCTCGCCGGTCTCGAGCTGGTCACGCCTGGCGTGTTCTTGCTCTGGATCGGCGCCTCGGCCTTCATCACGGGCGCGGTGATGGCGATCTGGCCCGAGCTCGACTGGCGCTACGCCGTAACGATCTTCGGCGCACTATCGGTCGCCAGCGTGGCGATCGCGCTCCGCTTCCGTCTCATTCGCACGCCCATCAGCGATCGCCCGACGCTCAACAAGCGCGCCGAGCAATATCTCGGTCGTCTGATCACGCTTGACGAGCCGATCGTCGATGGCCGCGGCACGATCAAGCTCGACGATACGCGCTGGCGCGTGAGCGGCCCTGATCTGCCGGCAGGCGCGCATGTTGTGATCAGCGGCGTCGACGGCTCGACGCTCGTGGTCGCGCCGCGCGCCAGCTGATCAGCCGGCCCAGAGCATATTCCGATCAAAGTGACTCAGTTGCGTTGCGTCGTGGCGAGGCGATTCGCCAGGCGCGGCGCGTCGTGCGCCAGTGCGCACGCAGGGCGTGCGACGAGCGATGCGGGGCCATCGGTCAAGCGGCGCAACGCCGCGAGCGCCCGCCACGGCGCAACCCTTAGGGCTGGGGCCTTTTGCGACGCGGGTTCGTCGAGCGCCACGCGCTCGCGGAGCGCGATGCAGGGCTCGCCCGTAGGCGCCGCTACGCGCTTCGCCCTGCTCCTGCCCGCGGCGCAAAATTCCTCCGGCGCAACTGGGTCAACTTGGTCGGAACATGCTCTAGGACGGCAATCCGGCGCGCACCAGCAAAGCAAGCTCCGCATCGGCGACCGCGCGATCGGCGTAGGGCTGTACCGCCAGCCAGCGCGCCGCCGAAAAGTGCGGCTCGACCGCCCGGATCGCGTCGGCCTCGCGGCGCGCGCGATCGACATCGTTGAGCTCGACCAGCGCCATGATCAATTCAATCCTGGGCGCGAGCGCCTCGTCGCCGGCCTTGAGATGCCCATCGAGCAATGGCACGGCGTCTTTCGCGCGGCCGAGCATGCGGTAGATGCGCGCGAGATTCCAGGCGTACCAGTCCGGAAACGATGGGCTGAGCCGCATCGCCTTCTCCATCACGACCAGGCCGCGCTCAAGGTTCCCCGTATAGGTCAAGGTATTGGCAAGCAGCGCCATCGCTTCGGAATCGTTCGGACTGAGCTGGATGGCGCGTTCGCCAAGTTCGACCGCCCGGGCGTGGTTGCCGCCAATCAGGGTGAGGCTGCCGAGCAGGCTGTAGGCGCGACCGCGCGTCGGATCGAGCGCGATGGTTTTCTCGGCGAGCGCCGCCGCGGTGGCTAGCGATGCCACCGGATCCGGGCTCCAATTGAAGCGCACATCGACATAGTGGGTCCACGCCAGACCCTCAAGCGCTCCGGGGTAGTCTGGATCGATCTCCGTTGCCTCCAAATAGAGCGCGCGGGCGCGGGCGTTTTCCGCCTGCGTCAGGCGCCGAAGCGCGCCAAGACCTTCGCTCGCCGCGAGCCACGCCTCGAGATCGCGCGTGCCATGAGACGGCGTGCGTTGCGGTGCTTCGCCGCGCGCCATGGTCACTTCGAGCGTCGCCAGGACTTTGAGCGTGATCTCATCTTGCAGCGCGAAGACATCCTCGATCGCGCGGTCATAGCGGTCGGCCCAGACCTGCGCGCCACGCAACGCGTCGGAGAGCTGGACCGAGATGCGCACGTGCTCGCCGACCCGCTGGACGCTGCCATCGAGCACCCAGCGCACACCCAACGCCTCGGCGATGCGGCCCGGCGGTTTGTTCTGATCGGCGAAGGGCCGCGCCGCGGCGGGCGCGATTACGAACATATCCGGCATCACCGAGAGCGCGGTCGTGATGTCCTCGGCCATGCCCTGGGTCAATCCGGACGGCGCGGCGCCATCCGAAAGGTCGCGAAACGGCAGCACCGCGATCGAGGGCTTGTCCGGCAGCGCGAAGGCCATGGCCGAGGGATTGGCCGGCTCGATCGGCTCGCCGCCGCCGAACAGGAGCGCCGCGACAACCGCCACCGCCGCGACGAGCGCGCCGGCACCCGCCGCGATCGCTAGTCGCCGGCGGCTGTTTCGATTCGGCGCCGCAAGGATAGGCCGAGGGTCGAGCGGCGCGCCGACCGAGGGCGAGCGATCCAATGATGCCGCAGGGACGGACGTCGCCTCGGTTTGGACCGGCCTCGCCACGTCAACGCCGCCCGAACGGCGCAGCTCGTCAAACAGCTTACGGGTCTCGGCGTCGGGCTCGGCGTCAAGCTCGCGCTTCATCGCATCGAAACAGTGCTGGTACTGGCGCAGCGCGTCGGCGCGCCGACCCATGCGACCATAGAGCCGCATCAGCGCGCGATGCGCCTCTTCATTGGCCGGCTCGACCGCGAGCAGCCGGCGTGCGGCGTCCGCCGCCGTCTCGAAGTCACCGGCGGCGTCGGCGAGGCCCACCAATTTGATCGCGCATTCACCGAAGCGGCGGCGCCACTGGGCCCGCTCCACCGCCAGCCATTCCTCGAAGCCTTCCGAACGGAGCGACAAGCCGGCGGCGAGCTCGCCCCTATAGAGCGCGACCGCCCGGCGCAAGGCATCAAGGCTGCCCTCGCGCGCCAGGCGATCGAATTCCCAAGCATCGACATTGAGTCGATCCGAATCGAGCCGAACCTCGTCATGGCTGGCGACGACCGGCGGACCATCGGCTTCGCCGAATTCCTTGCGCAGGCCGAGCAGGCATTGGCGCAGCGAATGGCGGGCCTGTTCCTCGCCCCGGTCCGACCAAAGGAGGCCCGCTAGCCGATCCCGCGCCAAGGTGTTGTTCGGGCTCAAGGCAAGCACGAGCAAGGCAGCGCCGGCGTGACGGCCAGGCGACGGCAAAGGCGCGCCACGACCATCGCTAAACGCCAGCGCGCCCAAGACTTCGATTCGAATCGTCAGCGTCCGGCCTCCCCGAAGACTTGGTTAATCAAATCTTACCTCGGCGGGCTCGCCGGCGCGACCGACGCGTTGATTGTACTTATTTGACGCCGATTTCGTTCGATTTGACAAAGCGTTGACGGATTTCTGACGGGCGGATCACGAGGCCCCTTCAGTCTGACCTCATTCAGGGTGACACGCGTTGGACCGATACCGACCCAAGGCCCTCACCCCCTAATCAAGGAGTACCGCCCGATGACCAGGGAAACCCACGAGCTCCCCCACTACCGGCATGCGCTGGCAGGCTTCGCAGTGGTGATCTTCCTCCTCGCGGTCCTTGGCTTGGCGGTCTGACCGAATTTTCGAGATGGGTGGGGAGACGGGGACTCAAAGAAAAACCTCGGGAGGACCAGTTTTCTCCACCCTGGCGCCGCTGGCCAGGTAGGCCGCGGCGCCAACGACCCCAAACAAGGGTCGCACGTTCCTCCGCCTGGCGCCGCTGGTCATGTAGACCGCGGCGCCCTTTTTCGCTCCGAAAGGGCGGGCCGCGCCGGCTCAGGCGCGGGCCGCGCGCCGGATCATGTCGGCGGCTTTTTCGGCGATCATGATGACCGGCGCGTTGGTATTGCCCGAGGTCAGGCGCGGCATGATCGCGGCATCGACCACGCGAAGCCCGCCAATCCCTCGGACACGCAGTTCCTCATCGACCACCGCCATGGGGTCCGCGCCCATCTTGCACGTGCCAACCGGGTGATAGAGCGTCGCGCCGGTGCGCCGGGCGTAGTCGAGGAGCTCATGGTCGCTCGTGCAAGTCGCGCCGGGAACGTCTTCGGCCACGATGAAATCGCGCAGGGCCGGGGCGGCGGTAATCGCGCGCGCGATCTTCAGGCCCGCGACCAGCGTACGACGGTCGAGCTCGTCGGCCAGGAAATTGGGCCGGATCGCCGGCGGCGCGAAAGGATCGGCGGACTTCAGGTGGATCGTGCCGCGGCTCTCGGGCCGCATCTGGCACGGCCCGATGGTGAGGCCGGGAAATTTGTCGAGCGTGCGCTTCTTCGGGTCGCGGAAACTGGCATGCGCGATGTGATATTGTACGTCGGGCGTCGCGAGCTCGGGCCGCGTCTTGACGAAGCCGCACAGCACCCCGGCCGTGAGGGTGAGCCCACCGCGCTTGAACAGATAGTATTTCAGGAGCTCGCCGAGCATCGGCAGGCCGCGCATCCGCTCATTCAGCGTCACCGCGTTCCGCACGCGCCAGACCATGCGCGCGACATAGTGATCCTGATAGTTCTCGCCGACTCCCGGCAAAGCGTGGCGGACCGCGATGCCATGCGCCTTCAAGACCTCGGGCCTGCCGATGCCGGACAATTCCAGCAATTGCGGCGATTGCACCGCGCCGGCGCTTAAGATCACTTCGCGCGCGGCGCGCGCCGCCGCGCTCTTGCCATGGCGCACATAGGTCACGCCGACAGCCTTCAGACCGTCGAATAGAATGCCGCTCGCCTGCGCTTCGGTCACGACGTCGAGGTTGGGCCGCGAGCGCGCCGGATGCAAATAGGCATCGGCCGCGCTCCAGCGCGTTCCGCCCTTCTGCGTCACCTGGAAATAGCCGAAGCCGTCCTGTGTTCCGCTATTGTAGTCCGGCGTGCGCGGAAAGCCGGCCTGGGCCGCGCCGTCCATCAAGACGTCGAGCAACCGATCGGTCTCGCGCTGATTTGCCACGTTGAGCGGACCGCCGACGCCGCGGTGCGGCCCTTCGGGGTTCTCGCGGTTCTCGGCTTTCTTGAAATAGGGCAACACGTCGTCATAGGACCAGCCGCGATTGCCCGCTTGAGCCCAGCCATCATAGTCCGCCGCCTGGCCGCGCACATAGATCATGCCGTTGATCGAACTCGAGCCGCCGAGCACGCGGCCGCGCGGAATCGGGATCGCGCGGTTGTGAGTGGCGGGCTCGGGCTCGCTGTCAAAAAGCCAATTGACGGTGGGGTCGACCATGGTCTTGACATAGCCGGCGGGGATTTTGATCCAGCGATTGGTATCGGCCCCGCCGGCTTCGATCAGCAATACGCGTACCTGGCCGTCTTCGCTCAAGCGATTGGCCAGGACACAGCCGGCTGAGCCCGCGCCGACGATGATGTAGTCGTAATCCGCCAAGGCCGTTCCCCCGCATCTCCGGTACCGCGGCGGCGAGACTAGGACAAAGGACGCCAGAGCAACAGACCGGTTATGGCGGGCCCCTTGCGGCCAACCCCATAGTTGACGCACGGTAATTGAGTCAAACGTCTCGGCATAGCGCGGCGAGCACAAAGATCATCCATGGCGAAACAGAGCGTGCGCATTGGCGCCGGCGCCGGCTTTGCCAGCGACCGCTGGGAACCGGCGGTCGAGCTGATTGAACAGGGCGGCATTGACTACATCGTGTTCGAGTGCCTGGCCGAGCGCACGATCGCGCGCGAGACGCTGGCCCGACGCAAAGACCCGAACGGCGGATACAACCCAAGGCTCGAGCCGCGCATGACCGACGTGCTGCCGGCGTGCGTCGCGCATGGCGTGCGGCTGGTCACCAATCAGGGCGCCGCCAATCCGCTCGGCGCGGCGCGTAAGACCTGCGACATCGCCGAGGCGAGCGGCCTTCACGATATTCGCTGCGCGGTGTTGCTGGGCGATGACGTGACCGAGCTGATCGCGGCGCGGCCCGGGCTTCGCCTGCTCGAGAGCGGCGATCCGGTCGAAAGCATTCTACCCGGCCTCGCGGCCGCGAACGCCTATTTGGGCGCCGACGGCGTGCGCGATGCGCTGGCGACGGGTGCCCAAGTCGTGATCACCGGGCGCGTCGCCGATCCGTCGCTGTTCATTGGGCCGATGCTCTTTGAGCTCGGCTGGTCCTATGACGACTACGCTATGCTCGCTCACGCCTCCGCGGCCGGTCATTTGCTCGAATGCGCCGGCCAGGTGACCGGCGGCTATTTCGCCGACCCGGGCCCGAAGGACGTGCCTGCCCTCGCCCGCCTTGGCTTCCCGTTCGCCGATGTGAGCGCCGCCGGCGCGGTCATCATCGGCAAGGTCGAGGCGGCGGGGGGCCGGGTCGATATCGCGACCTGCACGGAACAGCTCCTTTATGAAGTGCATGATCCGAGCGCCTACATCACGCCCGATTGCGTGCTCGACGTGACGGCAATCGAGCTGCACGCCGTGGCCAAGGATCGCGTGCGCGTGACCGGTGCCCGCGCAAGGCCGCGCACCGCCAGCTACAAAGTGAGCATCGGCTATCTCGATGGTTATCTCGGCGAGGGCCAGCTCTCCTATGGCGGGCCGAATGCGGTGGCCCGTGCGCGGCTCGCCGGCGAAATTGTGCGCGAGCGCCTCAAACTGCGCGGGCTGCACTATGACGAGCTCCGAATCGAGCTGATCGGTGTCGACAGTCTGCACGGTCCCGCCGCCGACCGACCGGAGCCCTATGAGGTCAGGCTCCGGGTCGTCGGGCGCACGCGCGAGCGGCGCCTCGCGGAGGAGATCGGCTGGGAGGTCGAGGCGCTCTACACCAACGGGCCATCGGGCGGCGCCGGCGAATCCCGCCAGGTGCGCGACGTCCTCGCGGTGCAGTCGGTGCTGCTGCCGCGCGAACTGGTCAAAACCCGCATCGAGCTGGTCGGGCCGCGATGAGGCTCACTGTCCGCGACCTCGCGCATTGCCGAGCGGGCGACAAGGGTCACGCGGTCAACATCTCGGTGATCGCCTATGAGCCAGCCGGCTACGAGCGACTGCGGCGCGAGTTGAGCGAGGCGCGCGTGATGGCCGCGTTCGCCGCGCTCGCCGAGGGGCCGGTGACGCGCTACGAACTGCCCCGACTGAACGCCCTCAATTTCGTGATCGAGCATCTGAAAGGCGGCGGCGTGACCGCGACCGCCGCGCTGGACATTCATGGCAAGAGCTTGAGCGGGCTCGTGCTCACGATCGAGCTACAAGGCAACGAGCCGGCAGCGGTCGATCACGGCCTCACCGGTAGCGAATGACACGCGATTCGACCGCCACGACGATCAGGAACAGTGCGATGGCGAGCGACGAGGAAACCACGATAGCGGCATAAAGTCGGTCCGACTGATAGTTGAAGGTCGATTGGATGATCAGCGCGCCGAGCCCCTTGTCCGACCCGATCCATTCGCCGACCACCGCACCGATCACGGCGGTGGCGGACGCGATGCGGAGCGAGGCGAACAGGTACGGCATGGCGCGCGGCAGCCTGAGACGCCAAAACACTTCGGCGCGGGTCGCCGAGAGAACGCGGAACAGCTCAAGCTCGCTGGTCGAGACCGCCTGGAGCCCGCGGATCATGTTCACCAGCGTTGGGAAGAAGCAAATCACCGCGGCGATGATGATCTTGGGCAGCATGCCGAGTCCAAAAATCAAGATGATCACCGGCGCGAGGGCAAGGACCGGGATCGTGTTGAAGAACAGCACGACCGGAAAATAGGCTGCCTCGAACCTGCGATTATAGACGAACAGCACAGCGAGCAGGACGGCCACGCTGTTGCCGAGCGCGAAGCCGGCGATGCTCTCAAGTAGAGTCGGCACGAAGCCACCCCAGAGCAGCGACCAATCGTGCGCGAAGACGGCGGCGACCCGCGCGGGCGTCGGCACGATATAGGGCGGCACGCCGGCCGCCGGAATCAGGAATTGCCAGAACAGCAAGATCGAGGCGGCGCCGGCGAGGGGCAGGACGAGCCGCCAGCGGCGAGCGAACGGCTTGCTCATGCCGTGTTCATTCGCGTGCAAGCTCCTGACGCAGGCGTCCCATCGCCTCGACCAAGGCCGGCGCCTCGCGCGGACAATGGCCGGTCGCGTCCTTGGACAGGCGCAGATCGAGAATCGTTTTGACCCGGCCGGGATTGGCGCCCAGCACCAGCACGCGCTGGCCCATATAGGCCGCCTCCATGATCGAATGCGTGACGAACAGGATCGTCGCGCCGGTGCGCCGCCAAAGCCGGAGCAGCTCATCGTTCAATCGATCGCGCGTCATCTCATCGAGCGCGCCGAATGGCTCGTCCATCAGAAGGATGCGCGGGTTGCAGAGCAACGCGCGGGCGATCGCGACACGCTGGCGCTGGCCACCCGAAAGCTGATGCGGAAATCGATTTGCAAGCTCGGCAAGCCCGACCAGCGCAAGCAACTCATCGACACTCGTCGTTATCTGACGGCCCAGACTCCGGCGGCCGACCAGAAGCGGCAACTCGACATTGCCGCGTACGGTACGCCAGGGTAGCAGCGTCGAATCCTGAAACACGAAGGCCACGTCGCGACGCGCACGCACCGCGGCCGGTGTTTCGCCAAGCACCTGAAGCGCGCCGCCCAGCGGCTCCAATAGATCGGCGATGACACGCAAGAGGGTCGATTTGCCGCAGCCCGAGGGCCCGAGGATCGTAAGAAACTCACCCTCGGCGATGGTCAGGTCGAGACTGCCGAGAACCGAGAGCGGGCCGGTCTCGAGTTCGTAGCCGATCTCGAGACCGCGCGCCCGTATGGCCTCGGCCATATCGCGGGGTCAGGCCTTGGCCCCGAGCTTTGGCCGCACATCCGCCGTCTTGGTCAGCACCGCGTCGGTGTAGACGTCAGCGAGCTTCGGCCGGCCATCCTTGTACTGGCCGATCGAATCAAAGATCGCGAGCTGCTCTTCGAGCGAGGCCGGGCTGAAGGTGCCCCAGCCGTCCTTCGCGGTCTCGGCATCGAAGCTCATCTTCAGAATGAGATCGATGGTCTTGAGCTCCCAATTGAGGTCGAGCTCGGGGTAGGCCGCGACGGTTCTTTTCACCGCCTCTTCGGGATTGTTGTAGGTCCATTCCCAGCCGCGCGCGACCGCGCCGATGAACCTGGCAAGCACATCGGCATTGTTTGCCGCGGCCTCGTCGGAAGCGAAATAGACGTTCGCATAGGATGGCAGGCCAAGATCGCGCACGAGAAGATCGATGCGGTCGTCGCCCACCACCGAGAGCGCCTGCGTGTTGGTGATCCAGCCGCCGATCGCATCGACCTCACCGCGCACGAGCGGCGCCTTGTCGAAGCCGACATTGACGATGGTCACATCGGCCGGATCGATCTTCGCCTTGGCGAGGATCGCATCTATCAGAAAACGCGCGGTCGGCTGCATGCCGATCTTCTTGCCTTTGAGGTCGGCGGTCGAACGGATCGGCGCCTTGGGCAAGGATGTAAACGCGTAAGGCCCGGTGCGAAAGCCGCAGGCAAGAATCTTGACCGGCACGCCCGAGGCGCGCGCATTGAAGAGCTGTGACGTTTCGGAGAACTGGCCAAGTTGTGCCGCGCCTGAGATCACCGGCGGCACGGTCGATGAATTTGGCCCGCCCGGGCTGAACGAGACCTCGATCCCGGCGTCCTTGAAATAACCGCCCTGGATCGCGACCACATCGCCGATCTGGCCATTTGACATTAGCCAGTCATATTGAATGACGACCTTCGCGCTATCGGCGGCGTGGCCGGCGCGTGACACCATGAGTTGCATGCCCGGCGCCAGCGCCGCGACGGCGAAGGCGCCGGCCTTGAGCAGGGTTCGACGATCGGGACCGGACATCGGCTTGGACATGGCGTGCTCCTTCTCCTATGGCGTTCATTCTTAGTTTCGATCAAACCACGCTCCGCTGGCGCGGCGGACCGGTCTAGGCTCTCGCAATGTCGTGAGCGGCCTCGGGCCCGCCTTCGAGCCAAGCGTAGACTTCCCAGACATTGTCGTCGGGATCGCTGAAATAGATGCAGCGCGCGTTCCACGGATAATTCGTCGGCGGCGCCTGGATCGCGACGCCCGCGGCATTCAGCTCGGCATAGATCGCATCGATGGTCGCGGGCGGCGCGACCTCGACCGCCGCGATCACCTTGCGGGCGCCCGGCGCCGCCCGGCGATTGGGTACGCTGGTGGTGCGGCTCATATGGTCCGCCTCCCAAACCGCAAGCGTCAGTCCGGCGCCCGAAAAATCGGCGAAGCCCTCGGCGCGCCGGCGCAGCTTGAAGCCGAGCTTATTGACGTAGAAGTCGATCGCGCGATCGGCGTTCTCGACCAGGAAGCAGACATCAGTGATCGCATGAGCTTGGGCAAATCGCATGGCGCCCCGTCCCCGACATGGAGAAGCCGACAAGCCACGATGCTAACACGAAAGGCCCTTGGATCAAGCGCGATTGAGCGGCCTTCTGCCGCTCCACCCAGGTTGATGGGCGAACCGAGCGTGACAGCGTCCGGGTCCTGGCCTAAATTCCTGCGGTGACGTGCCTTTCGATGATCGAAACGGATTCGCGTTCGGTCGCTGGGGTAAGCACGCCGCGCGCCCGACAAGCCTAAACACAGCGAGGCAGCGATGAGCAATCTCGTGCAAGGCCACCACCATGTGACGCTGTGTGTCGGCGGCGCCCAGGAGGATTACGCGTTCCACACCAAGCTGCTCGGCTTGCGCAGCGTCAAGAAGACGGTGCTGTTCGATGGCTCGACGCCGATCTACCATTTGTATTACGGCAATCATCGCGGCGACCCGAGCACGCTGATCACCACCTTCCCGTTCAAACACACCGGCATCGAAGGCCGGCGCGGCTCGGGCCAGATCAAGACCATTCAATGCAGCGTGCCGCCCGGCGCTCTTGGCTTCTGGCAGAAGCGATTGAAGGACCATGGCATCGCGTCGAGCATGGCCACGCGCTACAATTTGAACCGCCTGCACTTCGCGCACCCGTGCGGCATCGAATACGAGCTGGTCGAGATCGCGGACGACAACCGGCCGCCGATCACCAGTGACGAGGTCGGCCCCAAAGTCGCGCTGCGCGGGGTCTACGGCATCGAAGTCTCGGTGCGCGACAAGGACAGCATGGAAGAGTTTCTAGAGCGCGGCTTCGGCTATGCGAAGACCGGCGCGGAAGGCTCGCGCGTGCGCTACGAGACGCGAAACGCCAAGACCGGCAACGTCATCGAGCTTGTGCATGAGCCCGATTTGCCGCAAGGCACCTGGACCTTCGGCGCCGGCACGGTGCATCACTGCGCCTTCAAGGTGAACAATCACGACGAGCAGACCCAGGTGAAGGCCCAGCTCGAAGGTCTCGGCTTCACCGATGTCTCAGATTCGAAGGACCGCAAATATTTCCATTCGGTCTATTTCCGCACGCCGGGCGGTGCGCTGTTCGAGGCGGCCTATTCGATTCCGGAATCGTTCGAGATCGACGAACCGATGGACAAACTCGGCACGGAATTTCAGCTGCCGCCCTGGCTCGAGGACAGAAAGGCCGAATTGCTCGCCAAGCTCGAGAAGATCGACTTCTGAGGGTCGCGTCTAGGATGCGCCCGGCTCCGCGTCGAGCATCCGGCGTAGCTCGGTCTTGAGTACCTTGCCATTGGCGTTTCGCGGCAATGGCTGATCGAGAAACGTAAGCCGGTCCGGTACCTTGTAGTCGGCCATGCGCTCGGCGCAGAATGCTTTCAGCGCGGTCTCGTTGGTGCCGCCGTGCTTCAGCACGACGAACGCATGGACCCGCTCGCCGAGCACCGCGTCGGGCCGCCCGACCACGGCGGCCTCGGTGATCGCCGGATGATGGCTCAGCACGTTCTCGACCTCGATCGAATAGATCTTGTAGCCACCGCGGTTGATCATGTCTTTCTTGCGGTCGAACACGCGAACAAAGCCTTCGTGGTCGATCGAGCCGAGGTCGCCCGAGTGCCAATAGCCATCGGTGAAATTTTCCGCCGTGGCCTCTGGGTTGTTCCAGTAGCCTGGCACGACCATGGCGCCCGCGATCCACAACTCACCGGGCGCGCCGGGCGCGACGTCGCAGCCCGCTTCATCGACGATCCGGATTTCGGCGCCGTGGACCGCCCTGCCAACGCTATCGGCTCGCCTGACGCCCTGCCCCGGCGGCATGATGGTGACCGGGCTCGTCGTCTCGGTCGCGCCATAGGCGTTATAGAGAGTGAGGCCGGGCAATTCGCGCGCGAGCCGCTTGATGGTGGCCTCCGGCATCGGCGCGCCGCCATAGCCGCCCACGCGCCACGACGAAAGATCGAAGCGCGCGAATTCGGGCTCGAGCAGACACAAGTTGTACATCGCCGGCACCATGAGCGTGTGGGTCACGCGCTCGGCGGACATGAGTCGGAGGAAATCTCGCGCCTTGAATGCCGCGATCAACACCGTGCAACCGCCGACCCGAATCATCGAGAAAATGATCGCTGCGAGGCCGGTCACGTGCGAAGCCGGCACAGCCAGCGCCGAGCGCTCACCCGGCCCAAGCGACATGGTTTGCTCATAATTGAGGCAGGTATGGATGAGGCTGAAATGGGTAAGGATCGCTCCCTTCGGCTGACCGGTCGTGCCTGAGGTGTAGAGAATGCAAAACGGCTCATCCTCGTGAATTTCGGCCCGCCGCGACGGCGCCACGGGCGCGTGCAAAGCTTCGTAACCGATCGAGCCCTCGATCGAGCCATCGACCACAAACCGATGACGCAAGGCCGGCGTCCGCGACGGCTCGGGTAGAACGGGCGCGAGCGCGCCGTCATGAACAAGCGCGACCGCGCCGGAATGAGCCAGCACGAATTCGTTCTCCGACCGGCGGTGCCTGATATTGATCGGGACCAGAATGGCCCCAAGCCGCGCGCAGGCGAGACAGATCTCGACGAACGCCGCCTGATTGCCTAGCAGGGTGGCGACCCGATCGCCCTTGGCGACGCCGTGACGCGCCAAATTCCCCGCCACCCGGTCGACGGTCGCGTCGAGCTCGCCATAGCTGATCCGCTGGTCGCGATCGACCAGCGCCAACGCGGCGGAATCGCGCGCGACCGCGTCGGTGAACATCGCATCAAGGTTCGCCGGTCGCACCTCGAAGGCGCGCACCATGCGTTTACCATAATGCAGTTCGGTGCGTAGGGTCGGCATGGGTCCGGCGGCTGTTGTGGCGTCTTCCCATACCCTGCCCCGGCCGAGCCGACCAGTCCCCGGGTCGAGGGATTGGCGCCATGCGCGCGGCCGAAACCAGGCCGGAACGCCGGCCCTTTAGGAAACGTAAACGTCGCCAGGGTTCAATGGCGTCGCGCGAAGGGCGCAAATCGTCGCGCCACGGCCGCGGCTTTTCGTACGCCGGCCGAGCCGAACGAAAGGACCAAAACATGACCGTCGAACATCGACAGATTATTTTCTCCCGTCAGGAAATGCTACACGCGATCGTGAATTTCGATGCGGCCATGCACGTGTTGCCGGACGGCACGATCGTCGATGCGAACGTCGTGGCGCACGACGGAGGTGTCACCGTCGCGGTCAGAATCTCGCCCAATGGCGACGACGCGCCGTCCGAAGTCACACTGCCGCCGGCAACCGCCTGTTCCGCCCTGATCGCGTATTGCGGCATCGAGGGCATTCCGCTGCCACGCAAAGCGTCTAAGCGGCTAACCCGATCCGGCGACGGGCTCGCGCTCCAGCTCGAATTGAACACCGCCGGCACACCCTATTTGCTGACCTGAGAGCAGGCCTCGATGATCGAGACCGATCATCGCGTTGTTTCCAGCGTAATAGCAGGCCTCGATGATCGAGACCGATCGTCGCGACGCCCTCAAGCGTTGGGCGCTCGCGCTTCGCGCCCCGTCATACATCATCCGGCTTGCCGAACCGCAGGGTGAAAGTTGGTGGACCAACCAGGGTCAAACTGGGCACTGGGTCCTGGAGGTAGCGATCACGGCCAAACCACGGAAACTTCGTGCCCCTTAAAAAAGGCCGAGACTTGTCGATGCCGGTGATTTAAGTGTCCGCTTTCGACCTCCAAGCTGCGATCGTGGCCATATCAGAAGGGGTATCCCAACATCTAAACCACAGCCACGATTACGTGTGCCTGAATTTTGGCAGCAACCTCGCCACTGCCGTGTCTTTCCGCAATCTCGGATGCGGCGTAGTCGGTTGCAGCTTCCAGTTTACCGGCGTCTCTGGCCTCGATTTCGGTGCGAAGAGGCGTTCCCTGACAGTAAGCAATGGCAGGATGGCGCGGTGAGGATGCGCGGCTTTGTTCGGCTCTAGTCTCGATCACCACACGGGAGAAACCTGCGTCCTCCAGCTCGCTACGGATCAGTGCCGTATCGTGGTAGCCGTGCGGCGTGCGTGCCAGAAAGCGCGGCGGATCGTTCGGAAAAATCTTTGCGAGAGCATTCGTCACATCATCCGCAAAAACGTTCTCCTCGATGCGATCCCATACGTTGAACAAAAAATATCCTCCGGGTTTCAGGACTCGCTTTGCTTCACGGTAGCCCGATATGCGGTCGGGAAAGAACATCGCGCCGAACTGGCAACAAACGAGATCGAAGGCCGCATCTTCAAATGGGAGCGCCAGAGCATCCGCTTGGCGCCATTTGATGCGTCTGTCGGGAGCTTGTCGCGAAGCGGCGTAGTCGAGCATCGGCTGATTGAGGTCGGTTACGATATAGCTCGCGCCCAGGGCCAGTCTTGGCGCCAACGCGCGGGTGACAACCCCGCTGCCCGCGGCGGTTTCCAAAACGGCGCTTGGCGACAAGGACGCCGCTCGATCTGCAATATCTGCGGCGAACGGCTCGAAAATCAATGGCACCATATAGCGGTCGTAGTTTTCCGGAATCGAGCCACCGAACATCTTATCAGTTTCCGACATTGCTTATCAGCCCTCGCCCGCTTGATAGCTTGCATCACTAGCCTATAATCGTCCGCTTCGGGCCGAAATGAGAAGACCGACCAGGAGCAGGGCACAGCCCGCCCTTCCGCCAGGAGCGGACTATCTACTCTACCGGAAATCACCTCTGTCGATGACCGCCATAGAGGGAGACAACCGAGCTAGCCCGGAGGCAAGCTGAACGGTGTCCGTGGCAGCGCATCGGCAGCGCCCGCGGCCAGAACTCGGAGGGTGGCGATTGCGCCCTGTCGCGCAGGCGGCCTAACTCGCTTCGAAAGTGAATAGCGCTGAATTTGTAATGTACATTCCAGCGATGGTGGGCGCAGCAGGACTCGAACCTGCGACCCGCTGATTAAGAGTCAGCTGCTCTACCACCTGAGCTATGCGCCCGCGCGGGGCGCTCGGTATCGCAGAGGCCCCCGCCTTTGTCAAACATAACGGCGCCGTCCGCGCATTCCGACGAACAGCGTCCACAGGCCGAGGCCAAAAGCGCCTGATCCGGCCTCAGTTCGAGCCGAGCGTGCGGGCCGTCGCCTCGGTCCGGTTGGCCACGCCGAGCGCCTTCAAGATCGCCGAGACATGGATTTTCACCGTGCCCTCAGCAAGGCCGAGCGCCTGCGCGATATCTTTGTTGGAACGGCCAAGCGAGAGCAGCTCGAGCACTTCCTGTTGACGCTTGGTCAGGTGGCGCAGGGCACCGGGCAAAACATCCTGGCGGGATACGACCGGTTCACGCCGGCGTGGTCCACGCTGACGCAACATCGTCGGGGGCAGATACATGCCGCCTGACAGCACCAGCCCAATGGCACCGAGTATGAGGTCGCGGCTCGAGGAATTAGGCAAATAACCGAGCGCACCGGCGGCCATGCAGGCTTCGACGCTGCGCGAATCGTCTTGCTCGGCTATGACGACGAGGGGCGCGCGCCCGCCGCGCTCAATCAATGCCTTCAAGCCCGCCGCGGCGTTCAGGTTCGGCAGATTGAGATCAACCAGCATCAGATCAAACGGCTCACGCCCGTCGCGCGCGTGAAGGGCCTGAAGCGCTTGCTCGAGCGTATCGGCTTCCGTCACCTCGACGTCAGCCGCAAGCGCCTTGAGCACTTGGACGAGCCCGCTACGGATCAGAGCGTGGCTATCGGCGATCAGAATTCGCATCCGGGACCAACGTCGGCATTCCTCCAACCTCGCCAGCGACCGCGGCGCCGCTCGCCCAGTGGCCCATACACGGCGGAGCGAATGTAAATATCCTTGTTAAACATGCGAGACTGAGAAAAGGCAGGCGTCCCGCCTCTTTTTCATCGCACATACCCCCGACAACGCTCCCGTTCGAGCAAATGTATGGTGCGTATACATAACACGCCGCGAAAATGCAAACATGGCGATATCCACGCCGAAGGATGGCCTGTTCGGGAATGCTTCGGCGCTTGTCTTAGCCGGCCGCGTTCTCGGGTCGTCGGCCGATTTGAAGATCTCGAAAGATATGAACGTTAAGGATGAGGCCGAACCCGGCCATCAGCGTCAGCATCGCGCTGCCGCCATAGGAGATCAGCGGCAACGGCACGCCGACCACGGGCACGAGCCCGGTCACCATGGCGACATTGATGAACACGTAGAAAAAGAACGTGGTGGCGATGCCCAACGCGAGCAGGCGGCCGAACTGATGGCGCGAACGCAAGGCGATGATCAGGCCGCCCCCAATGATGAAGACGTAGAGCAATAGGAGCCCGACGCTACCGACCAGGCCGAACTCCTCGGCGAGCATCGTGAAGATGAAGTCGGTTTGCTTCTCGGGCAGGAAATTGAGGTAGCTCTGGCTGCCCTGCATGAAGCCCTTGCCGGACAGGCCGCCCGAGCCGAGCGCGATTTTCGATTGCAGAATATGGTAGCCGGCCCCGAGCGGATCGTCCTCCGGGTTCAAGAACGTGAAGACGCGTCGCTTTTGATAGTCGTGCAGGAACTGCCAGGCGACCGGCATGGCTCCGAGCAAAAGGGCAGCGCCGAGGCCAAGCATCCAGAGCCTGATGCCGGCGAGGTAGAGCATCACGACGCCGCCCAGCGTGAGCAGCGCGGCAGTGCCGAGATCCGGCTGCTTGAGCACGAGCCCGGCCGGTAG
Source organism: Rhizobium sp. Q54 (assembly GCA_945892755.1). Classification (GTDB taxonomy): domain Bacteria; phylum Pseudomonadota; class Alphaproteobacteria; order UBA828; family UBA828; genus SHWC01. Next base: position 36,768 of record CAMDDO010000016.1, read on the forward strand.
GACGATCATCACGATCGGGAGGATGACGCGCGTCGGCCGACGGACCTCCTCGATATCGAGGCCGTGGAAATACCGGGCCAGCGCCAGCACGAGCGCGACCTTCATCAACTCCGACGGCTGCAACTGAACGATCCCGACGTCGATCCATCGTTGCGCGCCCATCGCTATGTCGCCGATCAACTCGACCGCAAGCAGCAGCACGAAGGCGATACCGTAGATCGGATAGGCCGCGCGCATCCAGAACCTGATGTCGACGAGCGCGATGATCAGCATCAGAACGCCGCCGATCCCGAAGCGGACAAGTTGGCGCGACGCCCACGGATCAAAGGAGCCGCCGGCCGCGGAATACAACATGGCGCAGCCGACCGCGACGGGCAGACTGACCAGAAAGACGAAGCCCCAATTGAGCTGCAGGAGTCGCCCGGCGATCCGGCGATCGAGACGAAGAATTTCCGCGGCGCGCGCCATGGCGATGCCCTACCCGACCACGCGACCGGGCGCCGCAAGCGCCGGACCGGTGCGTCGCGCCGGATCGCGCCGCTGCACCTCGCGCAGCACATCGCGCGCGATCGGCGCCGCCGTCGCGGCGCCGCCACCACCGTGCTCGACCACGACGGCGACCGCGTAGCGCGGCTCGGATACCGGCGCATAGCCGACGAAAAGCGCGTGATCGCGGTCCTTCCACGGCCGGTTTTCGTTCTTGATCACGCCGCGCTCCCGTTCCGCCTTCGAGATGCGCTTGACCTGTACGCTGCCGGTCTTGCCGGCCATGGCGAACTCGGGCTCCTCGATGCGCGCGCGATAGGCGGTTCCCCGCTTGTCGTTGGTGACCCGGTTCATGCCATCGCGCACGAGCGCCATGTGCTCGGGCTTCAAGCCGAGCGAGGCGAACTCGCGTGGCGTCGCGACCTGCGTTCCATCCCGCCGCCTGATCTCGCGCACCAGCGTCGGCGTCACCGCATAGCCGCCGTTCCCGATCCGCGCCGCCATCACGGCGAGTTGGAGCGGCGTCGTCAGCATATAGCCTTGGCCAATGCCGATCACCACAGTGTCGCCCTTCTGCCAAGGCACGCCATAGGTCGCGAGCTTCCATTCCGATGTCGGCACCAGACCGGCTTTCTCGCCCGGCAGTCCGATGCCAAGAATTTCGCCGAAACCGAAGCGACGCGACATCGCTGCGATATTGTCGACGCCAACGCGGCGCGCGACCTCGTAGAAATAGACGTCGCACGACTGCATGATGCCGTCGATCATCGCCATGCTGCCGTGGCCGCCCTTCTTCCAGCAATGGAATTGCACATTGCCCATGCGCATGAAGCCGGGGCAAAACACCCACTCTCCAGGCGACATGTGGCCGCCCTCGAGCGCGGCGAGCGCGACGATCATCTTGAAGGTCGAGCCCGGCGGATACTGGCCCGAGCACGATTTGTTGGAGAGCGGCGCGCGCGGGTTGCGTATGAGTTCTTCCCATTCCGGATTGGTGACGCCGCGCGCGAATACGTTGGGGTCGTAGGCCGGCACCGAGGCGAGCGCCAGCACTTCGCCATTCACGACGTCGATCACCGCGCAGCTTGCGCTATGATCCTCGAGCCGGGCGCAAACATATTCCTGCAGGCCCATGTCGAGGCTGAGGATGTGGTCATCGCCCGGCACGCCATTATCGCGCGCGAGCTCCCTGATCACGCGGCCATAGGCATTGACCTCGACATGGCGCGAGCCGGCACGGCCGCGAAGCGCGCCTTCGAACGTCCGCTCGCAGCCGTTCTTGCCGATGCGAAAGCCGGGCAGCGACAGAACCGGGTCGCTATTGCCCTCTACGTCCTTCTCGGACACCGCGCCGACATAGCCGACGACATGCGAGGCGAGCGCGCTATAGGCGTAATGGCGCCTCTGCCCAACCTCGACCGAGAGCCCGGGCAGATCGGGCATGTTGACCTCGATACGGGCGACCTCGTCCCAGGTCAGATTCTCGCGCACGGTGATCGGCACGAAGCCCCGGTTGCGTTTGGCCTCGAGCCGGATGCGCTCTTCCTCCTCCGGACTCAGCGACAGGAACGCGCGCAACGCCGCCAGCGTCTCGGCCACGCCGCTCGCCTGCTCCGGCACCAGCACGACACGATAGTTGAGTTGGTTGGCCGCAAGCGGCTGGCCGAAGCGATCGAAGATGCGCCCGCGCTCGGGCGCCAGAAGTTGCAGATTGATCCGGTTTTCGTCCGCCAGCATCGCATAACGATCGGCCTCGACCATCTGGAGCTGGTAGAGCCGCCCGGCCAGCACGCCAAACACGGCGGCCTGGACGCCGCCCAGGACCAGGGCACGTCGCGTGAACAGCCGGCTGCGGCCCGCTTCGGTCTTCTTCATGACGGCGGTTGCAGCACCTTCTGCTGAAGCCAGCCGAAGATGCCGCCGAACAAGGGATAGAACAGCACCGTGACAACGGTCTGCACCGCGACCGGCAGGACCGGGATGAAGGCGTCACGCGTGATCGAGGCGATCGCCCAGGCGATCACGCCGCCAAGCGGCGCGACCATGGCGAAGCCCCACCAGACGACGAGAAACGGCTTGGCGATAAAGAACCGGCGCTGCGAAACCACGAGGCCTTGAATCAGGAGAAGTCCGAGCGCGCCCTGGCCGATCGGCATGCCGAGCAGTAGATCCTGCAGAACACCGATCAGGAAGGTGACCCAATAAGGCAGGCGGTGCGGCTGGTAGATACTCCAAAAGAAAATCGCGATCAGTGTGAAAGCCGGCGTGATCACCGCCAGACCGGGCAAATGCCAGGGGATCAGCCCGAGAATCACCAGAAAAAAAGTGGTGAGCGCCGGCAGCAGGCCGCGCGCCTGAAGGTCGAGGCGCTGAAACAACGGCGTCGGTCTCACGGCAACGCTCCGAAGCGGCCGGCGCGGCGGGTCGCGGGCAGCGGCGCCGGCAGCTCGTAATCGAGCACGCTGACGAACTCAAGGCTGTCCCATGCGGCATAGGGCCTGACCGCGGCCTGACCTTCACCAATCTCGCCGACGACGCCAACCGGCAGACCTGGCGGGAACAGGCCGCCCTCGCCCGAAGTGACGATGCGATCACCCGGCGCAATGCGCGCCTCCGCGGCCAGAAACTCGAGGCGCGGGGTATCGGAATTGTCGCCCGCAAGGACGGCCCGCTCACGATGAGGTTCGATAAACACCGGCACACGGGAATTGAGATCGGTGATCAGCAGGACGCGCGCGCTGCCGCTGCCGACATCGACGATACGCCCGATCAGCCCATGGCCGCCGAGCACGGCTTGGCCCTTTTTTATCCCGTCACGTTCCCCCGCGCCGAGCAGCGCCGTGCGCACGAACGGGCCCCCCGCCTCGCCCGCGATCCGCGCCGTGACGTAGGTTGCACGCGGGTCGGGCACCACTTTGAGCGCCTGGCGCAATTCATCGTTCTCGCGCTGAAGCCTGAGTGCGAGTGACTGCCAACGCATCAACCGGTCATTCGATTCGCGCAGCGAGGCATTCTCGGCCTTGATCGAGGCCAGCGATTCGACTCGCTCGACGACGTCGGCCACGGTCGCGCTCGGTCGCGAAAAGAATGCGACGATCGGCGTCACCACGTCGGTCACGCCCGAGCGAAGGCGCTCGAGGGCACCCGGCTCGGATTGGCTGATGATCATGAGCGCGATCGCAGCGGCGATCAGCAGCGCGAACGCAAATCGTTGGACCAGCGCCCTGGCGGGCATGATGAACGAGAGCGGTCGTCCTCGACTGAACCTCACCGTCGTCCCACCGGTCCAAATACTCGAAGCGTAAGCCGCCTGATTGCCCCGGCGCCGCGCATTTGCGCGGTCGCCTGCCCGATCGAGCGGCGCCGGCCAATGCTCCGGTCGCCCTGGCGCCGCTCGTTGAAGTCAGCGCGGATTTCGCCGCGCCGTTCGTCCACTACCTCAGTGCCTCAATATGCCTCGTGCAGAACGTGACGCAAGGTGCGCATCTCTTCCAGGCACCGGCCGGTTCCGAGCGCGACGCACTTCAAGGGCTCGTCCGCGATCGAGACCGGCAAACCGGTCGCGTGACGCAGCACGTAGTCAAGATTGCCCAGAAGCGCTCCACCACCGGTCAACACGATGCCTTTGTCGACGATATCGGCGGCAAGTTCGGGTGCGGTGTTCTCGAGCGCGACTTTGACCGCGTCGATGATCGCGCCGACAGGCTCGGCCAGCGCCTCCGAAATCTGTCGTTGCGTGATCATGATTTCCTTCGGCACGCCATTCATCAAGTCGCGGCCCTTGATATCGAGCGTCCGCCCATTGCCGTCCTCGGGCGGGCAGGCCGTGCCGATCGCCTGCTTGATACGCTCCGCGCTCGATTCGCCCAAGAGCAGATTATGATTGCGCCGCACATAGGCGATGATGCTTTCGTCCATCTTGTCGCCGCCGACGCGCACCGAGCGCGAATAGACGATGCCGCCGAGCGAGAGCACCGCCACTTCGGTGGTGCCGCCGCCGATATCGACCACCATCGAGCCGGTCGGCTCGGTGACCGGCAGATTGGCGCCGATCGCGGCCGCCATCGGCTCCTCGATCAAATAGACGCGGCGCGCGCCGGCGCTTTCGGCCGATTCCTGAATCGCGCGACGTTCGACCGCGGTCGAGCCCGAGGGCACGCAGATGATCACCTGTGGGCTCGCGAAGCTCCGCCGGTTGTGCACCTTTCGGATGAAGTGCTTGATCATCTCCTCGGCGACTTCAAAGTCGGCGATCACGCCGTCGCGTAACGGGCGAATCGCCTCGATATTGCCGGGCGTGCGGCCGAGCATGAGCTTGGCCTCTTCGCCGACCGCGACGACCTGCTTCTTGCCCTTGAACGTCGCGATCGCGACGACCGAAGGCTCATTCAGCACGATACCCTGCCCCTTGACGTAGACGAGCGTGTTGGCCGTGCCGAGGTCGATCGCCATGTCGGCGGAGAGGAATCCGGTCAGCTTGGAAAACATTTGGTTTGGCATCCTCTCGCCAGAGAATTTAGGAAAGAGACGCGGTTCCTGGCCTAGACCGCGTCGCCCTATGGGTTGGCCCGAGTTCGTGTCACCCCTAAGCCGAAAGCGCGGCGGGGGCGGTCTTTTGTCTCTTGGTCAGCAATTTGTTGAGCGCGTGGACATAAGCGCGGGCCGACGCGACCATCGTGTCGATATCGCTGCCTTGGCCATTCACGGTGCGCCCGTTTTCTTCGAGCCTGACCGTGACCTCGGCTTGCGCATCGGTACCCTGCGTCACCGCGTGAACCTGATAGAGCTGCAACTTCGCCTCGTGCGGGAACAGCGCCTTGATCGCGCTGAATGTGGCATCGACAGGACCGTTGCCCGTCGCGGTCGCTTCGGTGGTCTTGCCGTCGATTTCGAGCGCAAGCTCGGCCTTTTGCGGCCCCTTCGAGCCGCACTGAATGCCGAGCGACACGAATCGAATGCGTTCGCTCGTCTCGGCCACGGTCTCGTCCAGCAGCGCCACGATATCCTCGTCGAACACTTCTTTCTTCTTGTCGGCGAGTTCCTTGAAGCGCCCGAAGACCTGTTGAAGGGTGTTGTCGCCAACCTCGCCATAGCCCAATTCCTTGAGCTTCTCGCGGAATGCGTGGCGCCCCGAATGCTTGCCCATGACGAGCTTGGAATGCCCCAGACCGACCGATTCAGGCGTCATGATCTCATAGGTCTGGGCGTTCTTGAGCATGCCATCCTGATGAATGCCCGATTCATGCGCGAAGGCGTTGGCACCGACGATCGCCTTGTTCGGCTGAACCGGAAAGCCGGTGATCGAAGAGACCAGCCGTGACGCGCGCATGATGTTCTCGGTCTTGATGCCCGTTGCGAACGGCATCAGGTCCTGCCGCGTCTTGAGCGCCATGACGATCTCTTCGAGCGCCGCATTGCCTGCGCGCTCGCCAAGGCCATTGATCGTGCATTCGATCTGACCGGCGCCCTTTTGGACCGCGGCCAGCGAATTGGCGACCGCAAGACCGAGATCATTGTGGCAGTGCACCGAGATAACTGCCTTGTCGATGTTCGGCACGCGGTTGAACAGCATCTCGATCAGCGCGGCGAACTCGGAGGGGATCGCATAGCCGACCGTATCGGGAATATTGATGGTGCGGGCACCCGCCTCGATCGCGGCTTCGACGCAGCGACACAGGAAATCGTGCTCGGTGCGCGAGCCGTCCTCGGGGCTCCACTCGACGTCATCGGTGAATTTGCGCGCGTACGACACGCTATCGATCACCGCGCGATAAACCTGCTCCGGCTCCATCTGAAGCTTGAACTTCATGTGCAGCGGGCTAGTCGATATAAAGGTGTGGATGCGTTTGGAAGCCGCCGGCTCAAGCGCCTCGGCGGCCCGATCGATGTCGCGCCTGCTTGAGCGCGCAAGGCCGCACACGGTCGAATCCTTGATCTTGCTCGCGACCAGGCGCACCGCCTCGAAGTCGCCGTTGGAGGCGATCGGAAAACCGGCCTCGATCACGTCGACGCCCATCTTCTCGAGAACCTCGGCGATCTTCAGTTTCTCTTCGAGATTCATCGATGCGCCGGGGGACTGTTCGCCGTCCCTCAACGTGGTGTCGAAAATCTTGATGCGGCGGGGTTCTTGCGCGTTCATTTCCTGATCCTCGGACTGGACAATTGACGGTGCCGGCTCGGCGAGGCTCCCCCAGGCGAACGACGCGAAACGCGCCGGGCACGCCTAGGGGCGGCTAAGCAGGAGCCCGCCGAGACGCCCATCCACCGCAATGCGCACGCGGGCAAGCGGCCGAATTCGGTTCGGCAGGCGCGTTGTGCGATTGCGGCGGTCGGCCATCATCGTCGTCAAACGTCACGTCCCAAGGACTTGAGTTCGCTGACACTTTGCCCGATCAGCGGTTAACTCCAGGTTAACCAAGCTGATCATTTTCGATCGCGAGCCCGGATGGTTAATTTCTACGTTGACTCATCCCGAATCCGCAACAGCCATGAGGCCATGCGCGGCACAATTCGCAAGAATCTCTCGCCGCGAGGGATCAGCCCGATGGGCGCCGCTTGGTGCCGAGCGAAGCCCGATCCCTCCGACTTCAGATCGGGCCAGAAAGTTGGTCGGCCTAATTCCGGCTCTTGTCGACCAGGCGGTTCTTGGCGATCCAGGGCATCATGGCGCGGAGCTTCTCGCCGACCTCTTCGATCGGGTGCTCGGCGCCACGGCGCCTCATCGCCTTGAACGAAGGCTGGCCGGCGGCGTTCTCGAGCATCCAATCGGTGGCGAACTTGCCCGACTGGATCTCGTTCAGGATCTCCTTCATCCGCTTGCGCGTGCCCTCGTCGATGACGCGGGGCCCGCGCGTATAGTCGCCATATTCCGCCGTGTTCGAGATCGAGTAGCGCATGTTCGCGATGCCGCCCTCATAGATCAGATCGACGATCAGCTTGACCTCGTGCAGGCACTCGAAATAGGCCATTTCCGGCGCGTAGCCGGCCTCGACCAGCGTCTCATAGGCGCTCGTGATCAGCGAGGTGATCCCGCCGCACAGCACCGTCTGCTCGCCGAACAAATCGGTCTCGGTCTCCTCGCGGAACGAGGTTTCGATCACACCTGAGCGCCCGCCGCCGATCGCCGCGGCATAGGAAAGCCCGATCTCGTGCGCGTTGCCGGAGGCGTTCTGCGCCACCGCGATCAGGCACGGCACGCCGCCGCCGCGCTGATATTCCGAGCGCACGGTGTGGCCGGGCCCCTTGGGCGCGACCATAAACACGTCGAGATCCGGCCTAGGCTCGATCAGCTTGAAATGGATATTGAGACCATGGGCGAAAGCGATCGCCGCGCCCTGTTTCAGGTTTTTCGCCAGCGAATCGGCATAGAGCGCGCGCTGCAATTCATCGGGCGTCAGAATCATCACGACATCGGCCCAGCGCGCGGCGTCCGCCGGGTCGAGCACCTTGAACTTGGCGTCCTCGGCCTTCTTGGCGCTCGGCGAGCCGGGCCTGAGGCCGATCACGACCTCTTTGACGCCCGAATCGCGCATGTTGTTGGCATGGGCGAAGCCCTGGCTGCCATAGCCGACGACCGCGACCTTCTTCGACTTGATCAGGTTGAGATCGGCATCCCGATCGTAATAGACCCGCATCGAACTTCTCCCATTGTTCCGTGCCGCGCCGAGCCGCGCGGCGCGATTTAGATTCCGTCCGTACCGCGCGACATGGCGACGACGCCGGCGCGCGAGATTTCGATCAAGCCCAAGGGCTCCATCAAGCGGATAAAGGCGTCGATCTTATCGGGCCGGCCGGTCATCTCGAAAACGAACGACTTGTCGGTCGAATCGACCACATGCGCGCGGAAAATGTCCGCGATGCGTAAGGATTCGACACGCTTCTCGCCCTTGCCGACCACTTTGATCAAGGCGATTTCGCGCTCGAGATGCGCGCCCTCGACCGTCAAATCGTGAACCTTGTGAACCGGAACAAGGCGATCGAGCTGATTCTTGATCTGCTCGATGATCATGCGCGAGCCGGTCGTGACGAGGTTGATGCGCGACAGACGGCGCACCGAATCGACCTCGGCGACCGTCAGACTCTCGATATTGTAGCCGCGCCCCGAAAACAGCCCGATCACGCGCGCGAGCACGCCCGGCTCGTTCTCCACCAACACGGAAAACGTATGACGCTCGACACTCGGATCGGGCGCGCTCGTATAGAGAGCGCTGGTCACGGCACGAAGCCTCTTCGCCGCCTCATACCAGCACCATGCCCTTATCCGTGGTCTCTTTCAGCTCGCCATGATCGGGGCCGAGCTTCATCTCGTAATGCGCGGCGCCGCCGGGGATCATCGGATAGACGTTCTCTTCCTGGTCGACCAGGATATCGGCCAGCACCGGGCCCGGGGTCTCGATCATGGTTCGGATTGCTTGATCGACCTCTTCGGGCTTGGTCGCGCGAACGCCATTCGCGCCAAACGATTCCGCCAGCTTTACGAAGTCAGGCAGCGAATCCATGTAGCTCTCGGAATAGCGCCCGCCATGGAAGAACTCCTGCCACTGGCGCACCATGCCCATGTACCGGTTGTTCAAGATGAACGCCTTCACCGGCAGGCGGTATTGCATCATGGTCGAGAGCTCTTGCATGTTCATCATGAACGAGGCCTCGCCCGCGACATCGATGACCAGCGCGTCCGGATGCGCGACCTGCACGCCCATCGCCGCCGGAAAGCCATAGCCCATGGTGCCAAGGCCGCCTGAGGTCATCCAGCGCTTCGGCTCCTCGAACTTAAGGAACTGCGCCGCCCACATCTGGTGCTGGCCGACTTCGGTGGTGAAGTAGACGTCCTTGCCCTTGGTCGCCTCATAGAGCCGCTGCAAAGCGTATTGCGGCTTGATCACATCGGCGCTCTGGCGATAGCGCAGGCAATCCTTGGCGCGCCACGTGGCGATCTTGTCCCACCATGCACCCAGCGCGCCGGCATCGGGCTTGTGGCGCCGCTTTTTCCAGAGCTCGACCATGGCCGCGAGCGCCCGGCCGCAATCGGCCACGATGCCGAGCTCGACGCGCACGTTCTTGTTGATCGACGAAGGGTCGATATCGATATGGATCTTCTTCGACCCCTTCGAAAAATCGGTCAGCCGCCCGGTCACGCGGTCATCGAAGCGCGAGCCGATCGCGATCATCAAATCGCACTCGGCCATCGCCAGATTGGCCTCGTAGGTGCCGTGCATGCCAAGCATGCCGAGGAACTGCTTGTCGGATGCCGGATAGCCGCCGAGCCCCATCAAAGTATTCGTGATCGGATAGCCGGTCAGGCGCACGAACTCACGGAGCTTTTCGACCGCCTGCGGGCCCGAATTGATGATGCCGCCGCCGGTATAGAAGAGGGGCCGCTTGGCGCTGGCGATCATCTCGATCGCCGCCTCGATCTTGGCCCGGTCGGGATCGAGCTGGGGCCGATAGGAGGCGTGACGCGGTTCATCGAGATTTGTCGGCGCGACGTATTCGCCCGCCGCCATCACGACGTTTTTGGGCAGATCGACAACCACGGGGCCGGGTCGGCCCGAGCGCGCGATATAGAATGCCTCGTGCACGATGCGCGCCAGATCATCGACCTGTTTGACCAAATAATTGTGTTTGGTGCACGGGCGCGTGATGCCGATCGTATCGGCCTCTTGGAACGCGTCATTGCCGATCATGTGGGTCGGCACCTGCCCGGTGAGACAGACCACGGGCACGCTGTCCATCAAGGCGTCGGTCAAACCAGTCACGCAATTGGTCGCGCCCGGGCCCGAAGTCACCAAGACGACCCCGACCTTGCCGGTCGAGCGCGCATAACCCTCGGCGGCGTGCACCGCCCCCTGCTCGTGACGCACCAGAATGTGACGCACCCGGTTCTGACGGAACAGCGCGTCATAGATCGGCAGGACCGCGCCACCCGGATAACCGAATACGACCTCGACGCCCTGATCCGCCAGTGCTTGAACGAGGATCTCGGCGCCGGTCATGGCCTGGGTCTCGGTCTTGGTCGGGACGGTCGTCACGGTACACCTCCGAAAAAAAGGCACGCGGCTCCGTCGGCTAAGCCACATTCGGCCGCCGGCGAACCCGCTGCATCGCCTCGCAAGCGAAGCTGTTGAGCCTAGCGCCGCGGCGCAGCCTTGGTCAAGACCGCGACGCGCCCCACCAGACGCTCGATACCCCCAAGCAATTCAGGTGTATAGAGGGCAGGAATGCGCTCGGCGCCGGGCATTTGGTGACGGAACCACGTTTGCTGGCGCTTGGCATATTGGCGGGTCGCGGCCTGGGCGTCGCGGATCGCGTGCTCAAGACTGGCGGGTCCGGCCAGATAATCCCCAAGCTCACGCACGCCGAGCGCCTTCATCGCCGGTAGCGCAGGGTCGAGGTTGAGCGCAATCAGCGCCTTGATCTCGTCCAGCGCACCCCGCTCGAGCATCGCCAAGAAACGCGCGTCGCAGGCGGCACGGAGAGTCTCGCGCGGCGGATCGAGCACGATGCGGATCGCCCCGTCGCTGGACGGCGCGGCGTTGCTCGGCCGCTGAAAGCCCGCCAGCGAACGCCCCGTGGCCTCGATCACTTCGAGGGCTCGAATCTGGCGCTGCGTATCGCTCGGGCGGAGCCGCGCCGCCATCTCGGGATCGAGCGAAGCGAGCCTTGCACGAATGGCGGCGAGCCCGCCCGCCTCTTTCAAGGCGTGCACCCTTGCCTTCACCGCCAGCGGGATCTCGGGGGTTTCGGACAGGCCGTCGAGCAGCGCGCGCAAATAGAGCCCGGTGCCGCCGACCACGATGGGTCGCAGACCGGTCTTGCGCGCCACGTCGATCGCCTCGATCGCGGCCGCACGCCAACGCCCGGCACTGCACCGATCAGCCGCGTCAAGAAATCCAAAAAGCGCATGCGGCGCA